>JBBIRT010000099.1:3441-11983 GCA_037441725.1 Deltaproteobacteria bacterium
AGAAAATAATAATTTCTTCTGTCTCTTCTAATTTTAGAAACTCATCACCTTTTTTATCGCCTTAATAATCCGCTCAGGATTAGGTAGGTAATAATGTTCTGATTTAAGTAAAGGAACAGGAATATCAAATCCTGTAACCCTCTCGATTGGGGCCTGGAGAGAAAAAAAGGCCTTTTCATTCATAAGGGCAATAATTTCAGCACCCAGACCACAGGTCTTGGGTGCCTCATGAACGATTACTCCCCTTCCTGTCTTTCGTATTGAATCTGCGATGGTCACTGAATATATATTTTAATATTTTCTGAGATAGTTGATCTACACTTCAATCTTATCCTCTCTCAATCGGTTTGCAGCATTGATCACCTCCCGAACCATTGCTCCCCAAGCCACGACCGTCACATCTTTGCCTTCTTGAACGAGATTAGCCTTTCCAAGAGGAATGGAAAAATCTCCTTCGGGCACCTCTTCTCGGATTGCCCGATAGATTCGTTTGGGTTCTAAAAAAATAACCGGATCGGGGTCTCGAATCGATGAGATTAAGAGTCCCTTTGCCTCATAAGGAGTAGATGGAATAATGACCTTGATTCCAGGAATATGAGCTAAGATGGCTTCAGGACTATCAGAATGATGTTCAGGAGCATGAATTCCTCCTCCGTAGGGGACTCGGATGACCAAGGGGCATGAAAACCTTCCTCTTGAACGATTTCGAATTCGACCAATATGATTGTTGATCTGATCAAGGCAGGGGTAAAGGAAACCCTCAAATTGAATTTCTGCAATAGGACGGAGTCCATAAACAGCCATTCCAAGAGCGATCCCAACGATCCCTGATTCTGCCAAAGGGGTATCGATGACCCGATCCACCCCATATCTCTGTTGAAGTCCATCTGTAACTCGAAAAACACCTCCTTCTCGTCCCACATCTTCTCCCAAGATAATGATCCGAGGGTCTTTCTCCATCTCCTCTCGGAGAGCCAAATTGATCGCTTCAACCATATTGAGTTTAGCCATCTTCCCTTTATCTCCTAATATTTTGAAACACGATCAATGGATTGATTTTAAATATTCTAATTGCTCTTTCAATGGGAGGGTCATCTCTCTAAATACATATTTAAAAATATCATCGATCTCAGGGGCTGGAATGGATTCAGCCTCTTTGATTGCCAGATCAATTTCTTCCTTTGCCTCTTCAACGATCTGTTGTTCAATCCTCTCACTCCACAAACCTTGCCGTTCAAGATAAAGCCTTAATCGGATCAATGGATCAAGGGGCCTCCAGGATTCGACCTCTTGTTCGGTCCTGTATTTGGTTGGGTCATCCGCCGTGGTATGGGGACCAAACCGAAAGGTCACTCCCTCAATGAGGGTTGGACCTTCCCCTGAGCGTGCCTTTTCCACTGCCACTCTGGTCACCACCATCACAGCAAAAAGATCATTCCCATCGACTTGAATTCCTTCAAATCCATAGGCAATGGCCTTCTGGGCAATGGTCTTCGAAGCCGTTTGAAGAGACCTCGGGACCGATATGGCATATTGATTGTTCTGACAGAAGAAGATGGTGGGGGTCTTAAATACCCCAGCAAAATTCATGGCCTCATGAAAGTCTCCCTTCGAGGTCGCTCCATCTCCAAAATAGGCCATGGTCACTATTTTCTCTCCCTTGAGTTTTGCAGCCCAGGCCGTTCCCACAGCGTGAAGAAGATGGGTTCCCACAGGAATAGAGACAGGCATCACATTGATTCCTTCAGGAGCCTGACTTCCCTTTTCATTTCCCATCCAATAAAGCATAAAATTTCTTAAGGGAATTCCCATCACCAAGGTCGCCCCAATCTCTCTAAAGGCAGGGAAGACCCAATCTTCCTTTTGGAGCATAATGGCACTTCCCAGTTGACAGGCCTCCTGCCCCCAAATAGGGGCATAGGTGCCCAACCTACCCTGGCGTTGAAGCATTAGGGCTCTCTGATCGGCCAATCGGATGAAAACCATCTTTTGGTAAAATTCAAAGACCTTTTGGTCATCTATTGGAGGCCTGAAACCAGGATGGAGGGTCCCTTCAGGTTTAAGAATCTGGAGCATCTTCCCCTTTAATGGATGATAATCCTCAAAAAGGTTCATCATTTCTCCTCTTTTTCTGATCCGTTTGAGGTCTCACTCTAAAGCCCATCTCTTCAACCGTTCATAGTCTACTGATCCACAGATCCATTTGCCTGTCTTTTTATTGAAAAAGAATGGAACTCCACCACAATAGCCTTGATCATACTCTCTCATCAGTTTGGCATTGGCTTCGTTATGCCAAACTTCAAGCTTAGCAATGTTTACCCCTTCCTCCTCTTCTAACCTCTCCACGAGAGGATCCATCTTACGGCAGTGAGGTCACTCGGCCCCGGTGAACTCTAAGAGATAAAACTCCCTTTCCATATTCACACCTCCTTTACATTCGATCCAAAAGTTAAACCTTGAGTGAAATCATTTTAGCCTTTTCCGATTCAATTTTAGGCCTTGAGGATGAAATGGCTTTCCAGATCATCTTAGCCACAGGACTATAGAGGATAGCTAAGACAGCCATCGGAAGCAAAGAGGGAATGAATGCTCCCCGATCAAAACCCTCCACCAAATAAGCAAAGACAAGCAGGATGGCTGTAAAATTATGGGTACAGATCATTCCAAGGTTTGCAGGAGCTAAACGGACAGGCTCTTGATAACGACTCTTCAAAATTGAAATGGTCTTATACGCAATAGGGAAAGTTAGGAAAGCAATGATACCAAGGGGTGGAATTTTTTTCAAAATCACACCGATTAAAATAGAGGTATAAGCAGAGAGAAGGCTCACTATAAATAATCTAACCCCCTTCTCTCTCCCTAACCGGGCCACCAGATTCAGTTTGCCCCCTTTTCGATCCTCGAAATAATCAGGAATTTCATTGATGGTAATCATTGAAAAGAGCATGATCCCAAAGGGGAGAGTTCCCCAAAAGGCCTCCCAAGAGACTCTCTGAGTCTGCACGTAATAAGCTCCGAGACCAATCCCGGGCCCAAAACAGAGGAGTTGAGCCACTTCACCTAAACCTCGATAACCAAATCGAACGGGAGGGGCTGTGTAAAAGAAGGCGCAGAAGAAACCAAAGATCAAAAGGAGGAAGACCAGAAACCCTCTTAAGATTCCCAACCCTATCCCTATTCCAATTGCAAAAAGGTAAAAGAGGATAAAAACATTACGCATACTCTCTGGTCTAATCAACCCCTTTGATAACATCCCGCTTCCTCCTGAATAAGGATTTCCATGGGAATCAAAGGCATCCACTAAATGGCGAAAATCATAATAGTCATCCGTCAGATTCAGAGCCACATGATTCAGAAGTAAGCCCAGCATCACAAGGAGGAAGTATCCCGGGTGAAACTCTTTTTCTACGGTCCAGGCGATCATCCCGCCTAAGATTCCTGGCATAAAGCTTGCCGAGGTATAATGGAATCGAAAGGCCCTCCACCAGAGCCTCAACCGACTGGTATCCACCTTAATTTTTTCTCCCCCTTAAAAAATGATCCAAACTCAATCTTCCTGGCCCTGAGGCCAAAAGGATCATGGCTCCTCCGAACATGCTCAGATTCTTCATGAACTGAATCATCTGCATTCGATCGGAAAAATGGGTATGAAAGATAAGGGTGGTGGGAATAAGAAAGATCAAAACGAGAAGGATTCTTCCGATTAAACTTGAAAGAGCCTTGAACCATTCCATGGATCCATCCTTTCTCCATAAAGGCCAATCCAGAATTCATATTTTAAAAAACATATCTAACTGACTACTTTGTGAGAACACCCGCAAATCATGAGTACTCTTTAAATTAATTTTAATTCTCCATACTTTTTAATATGCTCCACTAGGCCACCATCGCTTAAAATCCTCTCCATGACCGGTGGAAGAGGATTAAAAAAGATAGACTCCTGACGGGTATAATTAAGAATCTTTCCCTCCTCCAGAAAGAGTTCGATCATATCTCCTTCATAAAAAGTGTCGGTCTCACAGATGATCGCTGGGAGGCCATTATTGAAACAGTTTCGATAAAAAATTCTGGCAAAGCTTTTTGCCAGGATTGCCTGAATCCGATTCATCTTGATCACGATGGCTGCATGTTCCCGACTTGAACCGAGACCAAAATTATGGCCAGCAACAATAAAATCACCTGGCGAGATCATCTCTGAAAAGCCTGGTCTTTCATATTCTAAAAGATGTCTCGACAATTCGGGCAGATTGGATCTCAAATAAAAGTAACGTCCAGGGATGATGTGATCGGTACTAATCCCATCACCAAATTTCCATACCTTACCTTTCATCTCCAATCCCTCAAAGATATTTTCTTGGGTCCGCAATCTTTCCTTCAATGGCTGTAGCCGCAGCCACTGCTGGAGATCCCAGGTAGATAAAAGAGTTTGGGCTTCCCATCCTCCCCTTAAAATTTCGAGGTTGGGTGGCTAAGCAAACCTCTCCATCTCCTAAAACACCTTCATGGAGGCCCACGCATGCCCCACATCCCGGAGGTAAGATCAACGCCCCAGATTCAACAAGACCCTCAAGAATTCCCTCTCTTGAGGCCTCCAAATAAACCAAACGAGAACCAGGGGTTACAATTAAGCGGGTCCCAGAATGGATCTTTTTCCCTTTCAAGATCTTAGCTGCAATTTGGAAATCTTCTAACCTTCCATTGCAAGATGTCCCGAGATAGACTTGATCTACCCTTACTTCTCCTATCTCTTCAATGGTTTTAGTACGGTCTACCTGATGAGGGCATGCAATTGTAGGTTTTAGTCCTCCGGCATCGATCCTGATAGTCATTTCGTAAACAGCATCAGGATCAGGAGATATCCTTTTAAAATCCTGAGGCCTCCCCATTCGAGTCAACCAGTCCTGAGTCACCTTATCAGAAGGAAAGAGCCCCACCTTTGCACCTGCCTCAACAGCCATATTAGCAATGGTCATCCGGCCAGCCATATCAATACTATCAATCGTATCACCAGTGAATTCCAATGCCTTGTAAGTGGCTCCTGCAGCCCCTATCCTTCCAATCAGATGAAGGATGATATCCTTTCCATAAACCCCTATGGGAAGCTTTCCTTCAATAATGACTCGAATCGTTTCTGGAACCCTTAACCAGATTTTACCGAGTGCCATGGCTATGGCTGCATCGGTTGATCCTACTCCAGTGGCAAAGGCTCCCAAGGCACCCCCTGTACATGTATGAGAATCTGCCCCAATCACTATATCCCCTGGCCTTACTTTGCTTTCAGCCACAACCTGATGAGAAATTCCCTCGCCTACGTCTGATAACCAACTCCCTGTCATTTTTATAAAATTTCTAATAAAGGTATGATCGTTGCTCAGTTCAAACCTTGGACTGGGAGCGGCATGATCAAAAAAGAAAAGAGTCTTCTCAGGGTTATAAACCTTATCAAATCCCATCTCTTGAAGTTTTCTGATGGCTAAGGGAGCTGTCCCATCCTGAGCATAGGTAAGATCAACATTGACGACGACGATCTCTCCTGGTCGGACCTCTTTTCCCAGGTGTTGAGTCAAAATCTTTTCACTAAGGGTCATCCCCATAGAAATCTCCATTCTTTTCTATATCATCTATATAAACCTTCTTTTTTCTCCTGATTGGTTCTAACCCCTTGTGCTAAAAGTCCATTTTATAATAAACCTTGCCGTTGTATATTAGGGAGACCCAGTATTTTTTTCTAAAATAAACTGTATTTTTAAACCTTGTATCGAAGGCAATGAATAGGGGGAAGACCTCCTTTCCTTATTCAAAAAGATTAAATGACAATATTTCACCTTATTTACTTTCTCGCCAGGTTTATCCTGTTGGGGTGATGACTGAGAGGTCGCATGGTAAGTAAGGAGGGACCATTAGATAATAATCTTTGCTTGAAATTTAATGAACAGATGCTAAATATATATTGGAGGGATGAAGAATGAAAAGGGAAATCCAAAAATCAAAAGGGAAGAGAACCAAAAGGGGGATCAATTCCTTATATGATTGTTGCTGGTATGAACCTCTAAGCAATAATCTTTGCTGTGGGGGGATTTGCACTAAAAAAGGAAGGCTTCAGTCTCTTTAAGGAGCTGCCTGCTGACAATCATTCTCATGATCTGGGCCGTTCCTTCATAGATCTGAATCACCTTGGCATCCCTCATCAACTTCTCTACCGGATGCCATTTCGTATACCCCATCCCCCCATAAATTTGAACCGCATCAGTCGTTGCTCGCATAGCCATATCCGCAGCAAAGGCTTTGGCCATGGCTGCTTCCTTTGAATTTCGAATCCCCTGATCAGCTAACCGAGCCGCCTTCCAAACCAAAAGCCTGGCCGCCTCAATATTTATTGCCATCTCTGCCAACATGAATTGAACCGCTTGGTGTTGGGCAATGGGAACACCAAATTGGATCCTCCTCTTTGCATAGTTTTTAGCCAGTTCCAGGGCACTCCGGGCAATTCCCACTGCCCCTATCGCAATCATGGGACGGGTGATATCCAGGGCAGCCATAGCCTTTTTAAATCCTTCCCCTTCTTTTCCTAATAAATTTTCTGTGGGAACCCTTACATTCTTAAAAATAACAGGCGTGGTATTAGAGGCGCGCTGACCCATCTTATCAATTGGCTCTCCATGACGGATTCCTTCTAAATTTGATGGGACAATCAAGCCAATGATTCCCTGATGCCTCTTTTGTGGATCCGTGGTAGCAAAAACCAGGTAGAGGCTCGCATATCCTCCATTGGTGATCCACATTTTTGTTCCATTAAGGAGGTAGTGATCTCCCTCCAAATGGGCAACGGTCCGCATCGATGCCGGGTCTGATCCTACTGGAACCTCACTCAAACAATAAGAAGCAAGGTGAAACTCAGAACAAAATGGCTTCAGGAATCGCTCTTTCTGATCTGACGTTCCAAACCGAACAATCGGGTAAAGGGCCAGCGTGTTAACAAAGATTGATAAATAAATCCCCATACAGCCTGCTGCAAGCTCTTCAGCCATGAGGCACGTATCTAAAACCCCTAACCCCTGCCCTCCAAACTCTTGAGGAATGAGGGGAGTTAAGAAACCCTCCTGATGAGCCTTCTTTATCACATCGAGAGGAAATGACCCCTCCCGATCATGTTTGGCGGCTACGGGCAAAATCACCTCTTTTGAAAATTTTCGGGCTTTCATTTGGAGGGCCTTCTGCCCGGGTGTGAGATCAAACCCAATCATGATTTTCCTCCGTAAGTATAAAATCCCCTGCCTGATTTAACTCCCAAATACCCTGCATCGACATATTTACGAAGGAGGGGACAGGGACGGTACTTCTCTCCAAAGGCCTCCTGAAGAATATTCATGACAGAAAGGACTGTATCCAGCCCGACCAAGTCAGCAAGCTCTAAGGGTCCCATAGGATGATTGGCACCCATCTTCAGGATGGTATCAATTTCTTCTGCCTTTCCCAACCCTTCATAAAGTGTGAAAATGGCTTCATTCATGTAGCTGAAGATCAATCGACTGGAGATGAAACCAGGAAAATCATTTGCCTCGAGTGGAGTCTTGCCCAATTTTAAACTGAGCTCCTGGGTAACCTGAAAGGTTTCCTCAGAAGTGACCAGACCTCGAATAATCTCAACCAATCTCATCACAGGTGCAGGATTAAAAAAATGCATCCCAATGACACGATCCGCTCTTTTAGTGATGGAAGCAATCCGAGTAATGGAAAGGGAAGAGGTGTTGCTCGCAAGGATGGTCTCTTGTTTCACCATCTCATCAAGCCTCTTAAAAATCTCCCACTTTAAAGAGAGGTTTTCAACCGCTGCTTCAATGATGAAATCACACTCTTTCAGATCGTCTAATTCTACGGTTAACAAAAGTCGTTGAAGCATAGTCTCTCTCTCTTCTTGGGACATCCTGCCCTTATGAACACGCCTATCCAGATCGTGAATGATCCTCAATCTTCCTTTGTCGAGTGCCTCAGTGCTTAAATCCCTCATGAGGACATGAAATCCAGAGGTGATCGCCACCTCGGCAATCCCACTTCCCATCTGTCCTGCACCAACGACCCCGATCAATCTTATCTCCATCTTACACCCCCTTTAATGGATTAGAAATCCTTTTAAACTTACCAGCTCCATTTTAATATTCTTTTTTTAATCCCTCTTAAATTCATTTTATTCAAAATACTGTCTTTCCAGATATCATCTACAGGATAAACCCCATTTATTCTATTAAAAATCCAAAGGGTAGAAATAAAGATGGGTGAATTCCCTTTAACGCAACCATGAATTTACAAGACCTGAATAAAATTTAGGATTGAACCCCTGAGAGGGATTGACTTTAATCCATTCGCTTTTTAATGGGGATATATTCACATGCCTGGGGGCCACAGTAGTTTCCCACATAATCTGCATCTGGCCGGTAAAGCTCAGGTTTGGGTTGAGCCTCTGCAAACTTTTCTTCAATAATGTGGGCGGTCCAACCAGAAATCCTGGAGATGGCAAAGACAGGGGTGAAAAGATCGATAGGGA
>JBBIRT010000100.1:0-11887 GCA_037441725.1 Deltaproteobacteria bacterium
GGTATATTTCCTTCGTATCAAAGCACTGTAAAGCTGATCAAGATCTCTGCTGACCACCACTACCCTTCCCCGGAAGGCCTCATTGATTCCCTGAATCGTGAGAGGAGTCAAGGCCTGGTCCAGCTCAAGAAAGAGATCCTCAGTCTTGACCTCAGAGAGACTCAGAACCTTGCGGATGGCTAAGGCCTTTTCATTTTCTCCTATTTCCTCCAGTCCCCTTAAATAGGGAAGAAGTTTCCCCTGATAGGTTGACGAATTCAAAGCCTCCAGGGTCTCTTTGATTCCTGAGTCGATCGCCTCTTCGATCTCACGAACCGGGGGAAACTTAATTTCTGTGCCCAGAAGAAACCCACATCGGCAGATAGGATTGCTCTGAAGAAGTTCAATGGAGGGGGTCTCACATTGAGTGAAGAGGACCTGGGTTAAAAGACTGTCAACAAAATTTTTGTTGTGATGGACAGAGATCATCTCAAGTTGATTGAGTCGGGTGAGAAGTTGGTAACGCCTGGAATGACGTAGCTTCTCATAGGGGAGAAACTGATCTCCTGAGCGTGCCCTCCGGTGGGCTTCTACATAGACCTGAATGTATTTTTCTCGAAAATCCTGAAAACG
The DNA here is from genome assembly GCA_037441725.1 of Deltaproteobacteria bacterium. Classification (GTDB taxonomy): domain Bacteria; phylum Desulfobacterota; class BSN033; order BSN033; family UBA1163; genus JBBIRT01. Next base: position 613 of record JBBIRT010000100.1, read on the forward strand.
ATCGAGGAGATTCTGAATGGTTTGGCCATCGATTGAAATTTTTCCAGACTCAAAAAAATTGAGGAGCTCTTCTCTCTGCTGTCTGAGATTCTGTAAAACAGGACGATCTGGAATATTCAAACGGGGATCACTGAGATACTGGTAGACAAATAGGATTTTTTCAGCATGATCAAAGAAGGATTTTAACTCTTCCAGTCGTCTTAATTTCTCCGAGAGGAAAGGTTCTTTCATGGAGGCGGATAAAAAACGTTCCAGTCCCTCCTTCGGCGTAAAACTTACCTTGACTTCTTCCCATTGAGACAGAACATCTTCAACATCTCGGCGATAAGATTCCCAGGGAATATTTTTAAGGGCTTGAAAGGAGGAGACCCAGTTGATTCGGTGAAGAAGGTTTTTGAGTGATTCCACCTCTCTTTCTTTTCTTGATTTTATCTCATTCCAGAGGGCCTCCTGGGAGGGCAATGTAAAAGTTCCTTTCCTCAGTTTTTCCGGAATAAAAGGATGATGAGGAATGATCTGACGGATCTCTTCCCCAAGGATCTCTCCCTTCCCAAGAGTTGTGATCCCCTGAAGGCCGCTTCTCAAGATGTCCTCAGGAGCTTTCTTTCTTGGTCCTTGATAGGCCAGGAGATTTCCAGAGAAAATGAGGGCAAGGAGAAGAACTTCAAACTGGTGCCTTAATAAACCATAATCGCCTTTACGAAGAGACCAATAGAGCATCTCTGGAGAAAGAGGTCCCTGGTCTAAGAAAGAGAGGAGATGTTCTGCCAGCTCATTGCTCCGAAGGTCTACTTGAAGGAGATATTGATTTCCTTTCTTCTTGACCAATCCCATTGGCTTGAGAAGGCCATCCAGGATGGTACGAAGGCCGAATTTTGAACGATCATCCACCTCAAGGGTTCCGGTTGCAAAAAAGTCCTTCAAGAGGGTTGGAATGGTCGTGGGAGCCAACGCCTCAAGATAGGGATGGATCCTGTGATGTTTTGGGAATCTCCTTGAGAGGAGGGAAGGAACAAACTCCTCGAGAAATTTCTCTTGAGAAAGATAACCATAGGGAGAAAGTTCGATCTGTCGGTCATCCCAGAGCAAAAACCCGTTGAAATAGGCTTTGGTCAAAATTTCTCCAAGCCTTTTCTTCCCCTGATTTAAGAAATCTTGAAGAAGCTCTTTCATCTCTCTTGAAGATTCTGAAAACTCCCTCTCATAACGCTCCAATAGGAGAAGGGCAGAGAGAAGCTCCTTCATCCATCCTTCTTCCTCTTCTCCAATTCTTGTGGGAATCCAGAAGAGGAAAGTCCCAGGATGACTCTTTCTTAGCTTTGGGAGAAGCAGGTCACAGAGGTGTTGGTACTGTTCATCGATCCGATGGGTGGTCGCAAGGATGATAAAGAAGTCCTCTTCGCTCTGCTTCCACTCATGGGCCATGGCTTCTATTTCGTCAAGACCGATTTCATTAATCTGACGGAGATGAAGGACCCCGTTTCTCCTCGTATATTCCCAAAGGATAGATACCTTTTGTTGCCTCTTCTCTGCCCATCCAACAAAGGGAAGGTGAGGAGAATCAGCGAGAACAAGAAGACGATCAAATAGACGGCGGTCGCCAGGGAAAATCTCTGAGACTCCCTGCCGAATCCTCTGATGCATGATACTCGAGAGGTCAGGCCGAAGGGTAATAGAGAATTGGTCTTCCAAGGGATCCTTTCCAGAGGTCACAGTGATAAAAGGACTCTCTTTACTCAAACGCTCAAGGATGTCCCGGAGGTATTGATAATTGATCTCAGATTCGAGGTCTGTCACTCTGTAGAGAATCATCTCAGCTATATGGCGGGTGGTATAGCGGACTTTTATCGGTGAGATGGCAAAGAGGATGAGGAGTTTTATAGCCTCAAGAGCCACTTTTTGTTGTTCTGGGTCATGGAATATCTGAGGGATTTCATCCTGATAATAATTGAAGCCTTTTTCAACAAAGGGCTGCGTCTCTGCCATTTCAAGAATGCGATGGAGAAAATGATCAAAGATGATTGAAGGGCCAAGTAGCTCCTGAGCAGGCCTCCCAAGAAATGAGGGGATTCCTCTTTCAATATCTCCTTTCAATCGGTAATGGATGAAATCCACCACCCCTCGATGTTCGGAAAAGAGGGGTCTTAATCGATCAAGAAGGGTAATGGTGGCAGGATGGACAGGATAGAGTTTGATGAACCTTGATTCATCGACTGGAAATGAGGGGAAATATTGTCTGAGTCTTATAAAGATTTTTCGAATCTCTTCTTCTGCTCCTTCACGATGTTTGATCAAGCGATGGGAGACCAGCTCTTCAATATGTGAACGGCCAAGACTGATTCGCACAGGATAACGATCTTTAATCTTGTTGAAGGTATCCTGATTAATCTCTCCTGTCTCTTCAATCCATTCCTGAAGGGAGGCAATAATCCAAAGAGGAAAGGAGAAGGCTTCCTCTCCTAAGTACTGGAGAAAACGGATATCTTCATGATAGGCATGAGCATCGGTCTTGGATCGCAGAAATTCTGAAAGTTCATCGATCAGAAGAACCATTCCAGAAAAACCCAACCCTTCCATGGCTCTTTTTATTTCCTGAAAGGTTTCATGTCTTGACTCTGCCCCTTCAAAGGGACGGCCTCCCAGATGGGAAAGTTCACGAAAGATCTCTCGAAGGAAGATATCTTCAAGGAATTCTGTTCCCCGATGCTGGATCAAAGAGATCTCAATTGTTAAAAATCGCCGAGTCTCCAAACTCTTTCTAAAGCGGGCAAGGGAGGGTTCCTGGTTTAAGAGGGGTTCCCAGGATTCAAGAGAGTGAAGAAGGAGGCTGAGCATGCTGAGAAAGTGAGATTTTCCTGATCCAAAATGGCCTTTTAAGAAAATCCCCCGGCCTTCTCGACCGGAGAGGGAGGTAAGGATCATCTCCAGGCTTTTCATTACCTCCGAAGTGACTACAAATGAATGGAGGATCATCTGCCTGAGGCCTGACTCCTGAAGATCCTTCAATTGAATGACAGTCTTGATTTCTGGAATCTCAACCAGATCCCCAACCTTGGTCAATTTACGCTCCTATAATATAAGAAGATATCAAATCCAGGAACTGACGTCCATATTTTTTAAAGGTGATCTCACCCACGCCAACAATTGACATCATCTTCTCTTGTGTGTCAGGAAGTCTTCTTGCCATTTCAAGAAGGGTGCGGTCTTGAAAGATGCAGTAAGAAGGAAGGCCCTGAGACCTCGCAAGGTCTGACCTCAACTTTCTCAATCTTTCAAAGAGTTCTTTGTCAGGCTCTCCTTCAAACCTTTTTTCCTTAACCTCTTCCCTGATAGACGAAGAGAGAGGAATCCTTTCCCTTTTTTTCATAACCTCCCATCCCTGAGAAGTGAGGAGGAGAACCTTATAGTTCTTCTCCCCTAACAAGGTCAATTCCTGCTTCAGATAACCCTGGACCAAGAGCTCCTGAATCCATTTTTCAACCTGCTCCTGAGTGAATTCAGAGAGAAGACCATAAGTGGAGAGTCGATCCAGTTTGAACCGAGTGATGGCCTTCTCTTTGGAACCAGTCAGCATCTTTACTGCCATGCCCTGGCCAAAACGTCCTTTTAAACGGGCCACCCCACTCAGAATTTTGATGGCCAGAAGAGGATCCTGTTTTTCATCCTTTGGAGGTTCTATCTTTCTGTGATAACAGAGATCGCAACCGCTGCAGTTGTCAGAGGTGTAGGGTTCTCCAAAATATCCTAATAAGAAGGCCCTTCTGCATCGGCTTAAAGTTCCATAAGCCATCATCTGATTAAGCTTCTCGAATTGATGGGCTTTTCTGAGAGAGAGAATCTCAAAGTCTATTGGAAGTTCCTCAGGCCGCATTCTTTTTAAGAGACGAACTCCTCTTCCCCGAAAGGGAGGGATGTATATCCCTTCTTTGTCCTCTTCGAGATCAGCCATCAGTCTCCGGAAGCTCTCTTTTGAAAGGCCTACCTTTTCGATAATTTCATCCGGTAGAAATTGGATACCTTCAAGTAGCTCCTCTTCAGTATAAGAGTCGATAAGGGTTTTTAAGAGCAAGGCCTTGGCAGTCGCCTTTTTAGGAATGGTATCAAGAATTTCTTTTGGTCGGCGCTTCAAATAGAATTCAGCTAAGTTCTCATAACGATGGAGTCGATGAACCACGCCTGATTCCTCAAGGATTTTGAGAGAGGAAGCCACAGCCATCTCATGTAAAACTGGATTGCATAAATGACCGATCTCCCTATAAGTCATCCAGATCAGATCTTCTGGCCTCTGGAGAAGGATGCGATAAACTGAAAGGATAACTTCCTTATCAGGATAACTCATCTCGATGAAAAACTCCTGGAGCTTTCTGTCTGAGGCCGAGAAGAGGAGAAGGCAGTTCGAGGGAGCTCCATCACGGCCTGCCCGGCCACACTCCTGATAATAGGCCTCAATGGTCCCAGGAAGGTGATAATGGATGATAGAGCGGATGTCTGATCGATCAATCCCCATACCAAAGGCATTGGTAGCAATGATGAGGTTTTCACGGCCCTCCATGAAGGCTTCCTGGATGCGGGTTCGCTCCTCATCCTCCACCCCTGCATGATATCCCAAGGCCTCGATTCCTTTTCTGTCAAGTTGTTTGACGATCGATTCAACCGCTTTTCGAGTTCCTACATAAACGATGGTTGCTCCCTTAAGGGGATTGAGTTGGTTTAGGAGGTGGGCAAGTTTCTCTTTTGAACTTTTTACCTGTAAGACCTCAAAAAAGAGGTTTCTCCGATCAAAACCCGTGATGAACTGGGCCGGAGACCGAAGTTTTAATTGAGAAATGATGTCTTCTCGAACTCGGGAGGTTGCTGTTGCGGTAAGGGCTATGGTCTGTGGTCTTCCTAACCATTCGAGGGCCTGGCCAATCTTGAGATAGTCAGGGCGAAAATCGTGTCCCCAGACAGAGATGCAGTGAGCCTCGTCCACTGCAACTAATGAGACAGAAGTCTTTTTGAGAACACTCATGAAAGGGCCATTCCTGAGACGTTCAGGGGAAATGTAGACAATTTTATAAAACCCAGAGGAAATCTTTTGAAGGACTTCTTCCTGTTCATGAATTCCCATAAGACTATGGATAGCCACTGCAGGGAGTTCCATAACCTTTAAAGAATCTACTTGATCTTTCATCAAAGCAATCAGAGGCGAGATGACCAGAGAGACTCCAGGAAAGAGAAGGGCAGGAAGCTGATAGCAGAGAGATTTTCCTCCTCCAGTAGGCATGATGACCAGGGTATCCTCGCCTGAGAAAATTGCCTCGAGGATCTGTTCCTGGCCGGGTCGGAAATCTCTGAATCCAAAGACCCGATCCATCACTTGACGAGCCTGTATAAAAAGTTCTTCCTTATTATTCAAAGAGACCTCATGAAAAAGGGTGATTCGATTTCTTTACATCCATTCCTAACCTTTTTTTTATTTTTCGAATCATTCCCAAGAGTGATTTTTGTTCTGGATGAAGAGGGGAAACTTCTTCAAGGAGATGGAGCAGGCCCTTCAAATCCCCTTGAGCCTCATAGCATTTTTGGAGGGTGCTTCGGACATAGAAATCAGATGGATCTTTTCGAAAATAGGGTATGAGACAAGAGATCGCTTCATTATACTTTTTTATATTGTAGAGGCAGAACCCCTGCTGTTTTAAAAAATAAAGATTTTGTGGGTCTAAATGGTAAGCCCTTCCATACTCTTCAGCCGCCTCTCGGACCTGGCCCACCTCTTTTAACTTCTGGGCCAGAAGTCCGTGGACCTGGGCATCATCTTTCTTTGAGTCCATTGTGGTGATGGCTTGAATCTCCTTTAAGACTTGTTGGGGTTCTGGTCGGATTCGACTCCGCAAACGGAGGATCTCCTTCTGCACAAAGGCATCATCAGGAGAGAGTGTTTTAATTGTTTCATAGGTCTTTAGGGCCTGATCATACTGTTTCATTCGGTTGAGAATGAAAGCCTTCTCTTTTAAAAAGGAGATGTTTTCTGGGTTTACTACGAGTATTTTATCCAACTCTTCCAGGGCCTCTGAAAGATTTCCCATCTCTTTGAGGGCACGGGCCGATTTGAGAATCAGGTAGGGTCTAGGGTCAAGATTAAAGGCTTGTTTGTAACATTCTAACGCCTTTTGAGGAGAATGCTGTTTTAGAGAGAGATCTCCTAAAACAGTTAGGGCCTGTGGGTGTTGAGGATCTTGTTCAAGAATTTCTTCAGCAAGAATCCTCCCTTCGGTAAAATGTCCCTGACGGAGATAGAGATCTGCGAGAATGGCCTTAAGAAAGAGATTCTCAGGATTTCCCTCTAGTGCTTGATGAATCTCCTTCTCCGCCTCCCCAAACCTTTTCTTCTCTTTCAGAGATTGGATACGTTTTTGTAATGTTGAGTAGGACTGTTCTTGATCCACGGATGGCCTTTGATATGAATATAAAAAATATTAATAAAATCAGGAAAATTATTCAAGAGATCAATATTCAGGAGTTCAGCCCTCTGCATATATGGAAGATTTTCATAAGAGCCTCATTTTTTAAATCAAAACCTTTTTTTAATTAAGGGAACCAGTTATAATTTCTTTTAAATCATGAAGGATTATTAGGAATAATGTTTAGGACAGGGTATGATGATTGAAAAAGAGATGGAAGAAGAGATTAGTTTTGAGGAACTTTTGAAAAGTAGCCTTGAAACCCCTAACCGTAAGCTTTTCCCTGGAGATAAAGTTTCAGGAAGGGTGTTTCGGGTGAGTAGAGATACGATCTTTGTCGACCTTGGAGGGAAAAGTGAAGGGATAGCCGATATTCAAGAATTTCTTGATCAGGAAGGCCACCTCACTGTCAGGGAGGGGGATTGGGTTGAGATGAGGGTGGCTTCAACTAAGGATGAAATTCGCCTCACCAAAGGGATGAAGGTTCAAGGACCTGATGTTCTTGACCTCCTTAGGGAGGCAAAGGAAAATCTCATTCCTATCGAAGGAAGGGTTTCAAAGGCGGTAAAGGGAGGGTTTGAAATCGATCTTTCTGGAACTCGTGCCTTTTGCCCACTGAGTCAGATCGATTTGCTATTCTGTGAAAGACCTGAAGAGCATGTAGGTGCAAGATATCCATTCCGCATTATGGAGATCAAAGAGAAGGGGAAGAATATTATCGTTTCGAGGAGGGTGATCTTAGAGGAGGAGCAGGAGAAGAAACTCAAAGAGACCCTTGCTCGACTCAAACCCGATCTTGAATGTGAAGGAAAAGTGACCAAGCTGACCGATTTTGGAGCCTTCGTTGATCTTGGAGGGATTGAGGGAATGGTTCATATCTCTGAGATGTCCCATTTGAGGATCAAACATCCCTCAGAAGTGATCAATCCAGGTCAAATCGTGAGAGTAAAGGTATTGAAGGTTGAAGAAGATAAAGAAGGTCGTCCTAAAATTTCCCTCTCCATCAAAGCGTTAGAACCTGATGCTTGGGAGAAGGGGTTTGATTTTAAAGAAGGAGAGACGATCAAGGGAAAGGTTTCAAGACTTACGGATTTCGGTGCCTTTGTAGAGGTGGCTCCAGGCGTAGATGGTCTTGTTCACATTTCAGAGATCAGCTACGAACGGGTGACCCACCCAAATCGATTTCTTAGAGAAGGTGATCTCATCGATGTGATGGTTTTGGGAATCGATCATAAGGCTCGGCGTATCTCCTTATCAATAAAAGAGGCAATGATCAAAAAAAGATTAGAGAAGGAAGAGGCTGAAAAGTCTTTAACGTTAGAAGTAGGACAGGTTCTGAAAGGAATGGTTGAAGATCAGAAACCATATGGCCTTTTTATACGGCTCCCACAATTTGGACCAAAGGTCAGAGGATTACTCCCTTATGAGGAGGTGAGAGACCTTAAAAAGGAGGATGTTCGAAAGCGTTTTCCCAAGGGGCAGGAGATCCAGGTAGAAATCCTCTCCATTGACAGCCAAGGAAAGATACGTTTGTCCCATAGGGATTTGGAAGGAGGAGAGGATGAGGAGGATTTTAAGAGATTTATGGAAAGAGAGGAAAAGAAAGGGAAGTTTGGGACCTTGGGAGATTTATTCGAGAATTTAAAATTGAAGAAGGATTAACTAAATAGTCTCCTGAAAGAAAAAATAAGGTAAGAAGAGTGGCGGGCCTTTTCAAGTAAGAGTCTGATCTTATATAATTTTCATCCCTTGAAGCATGAAGGCCCGCTCCTTTTTTATTAAGAACTTTTTTAATTCATCCCACCAAAGGATCCTTTAGAGTTTGCGAGGAGGAGCAAAGACCACAGCGATCCTAAAGGTTTCCCCTCCTAAGACTTTAAAAGAATGATGAGTATTCTTCGGGACCCAAAGGGCACAGCCAGGTTCTACGAGAAATTCTTCTCCTTCAACGGTTGCCATGGCTCTCCCCGATAGACAGAAAAAGGCATGGTCCTCATTTGGGTGAAGATCATCGTCGGCTGTTCCACCTGGTCTGATCTCGGTGATATGAAATTCATATTGAGCCCCTTCACATGTTTTTGGACTAATGAGAGGGAATGAATAGGTAAGGGTATGTTTGGGGGGTTCCATATAATTAAGATGGTGGTCCACTTTAAATAGTTTTCCTTTTGGCATTTTTTATCCCTCCTTTTAGATAAGATGGAGTGGTGATGTTGCTAATCTTAGTCTCAAATAAAAAGACTCGTTAATCTATCCCAATCATTTTTAAACTTTATTCGATCACCTCCTTTATCGATATTGATCTCTATTGCTTTGAAACATTTTAAATTATATTTAACCAAATTGATTTAATTAAATCAAGATTTTTTTTAATCGTAGTACATCACTGAGGTAGGAACCCTTTTAGAATCAGGCAGGAATATCTCCGAATATTTTATAAAGCGGATCATCTCCGACATCCCTGCCTCATTCCCCGAATGAGTGGGGCATTACTTCGCATAGAATAAATAGAATTTTGCCCTTAATTTCTCCTGTTTTCACAGCCTCATTAGAGATCTTTAAAAAAGTCTATCGAAAACTTTTTCAGAAGTCTCTTTTTGAGAGCTTTGAAAAGGTTATTAAACCTATCAATGAATACGTTTCTTTCTATCACCTTCACTCCACCTAACCTCCCCTTATTTTAAGGGGAGGTTAGGTTAGGTTCATTACTCAAGGACTTTTTTTTCAGAGGTCTCCATAAAAAACTTGACAAAATTATAATATTATAATAATAGCATGATATAATGAATATACAGAGTTCCAGAAAAAATAACGTCCCCTTATATTTTCAGCTCGAGCAAATTATCCGATCAAAAATCCTCATGGGTGAACTCTTACCTGGAGAGCAGATTCCCACGGAAAAAGAGCTCTGCGAGACCTACCAGGTAAGCTCTATCACTGCCCGTCAGGCCATTTTAAACTTGGTCAATGAAGGGCTTCTCATAAGAAAACAAGGAAAAGGGACCTTTGTTGCCGAACGGTTAATGAACATTAAAAATATCAGGACCCTTCACCTTCGGGGAGATATCAATGACATCATTCCGGAGGGATTAAGATCCCAAAAGGTGGAGGTCTTGGGGATCGTTAAAATGAAAACTCCCAAAAGGGTAGCTGAGGTATTAGGAGAAGAGGTGGGGGAGGAGATCATCCATGTCAAGAGGGTGAGAAGTGATGGTGGGGTACCTGTCTCCTATATTAAGAACTACCTGCCCTTAGAGATTGGAGAAAAGATCAAACAGGACGATCTCTGTCTCTATCCAATGCTTGAAATCCTCCGAAATCAACTGAAAATTCCTCTCACAGGTGGAATGCAATATATCGAGGCCATCGTTGCAGATTATGATATTGCCTCTGCCCTTTCCACCAGTATCTCTTCCCCTATCCTTTATCTTGAAACTATTATTTTTGCAAGACCGAGAAGACCGATTGAACTGGTTCAGACCTTTTATCGACCCGATCAATTTAGATATTCAGTTAAATTGGGTCTTAAAAGAAAATAGTGAGAAGAGTGGATCAAAGGATCCCATTCCAATCAGAAAGAAGTCGACCAGGATCGCAAGGCTATCAGGGATCAAAGACCATGCTTCTGAAGGAGGCAACATTTGGATCCATGGATGTGAATTGGGTTGGAAGGAGGTGATGAAAGAGACAGAAGACCTTGAGACAAGGGTGATTGAGGAGGGTCATCAATCCATTTAAATCGTTTGACTAAAAAAGGAAGGAGGAAGGAAATGAAACAGAGGAAGTATTTTGTTTTCATCTTAGGATTAGGATTAATTTTATTTCTTGCAAGTGTGATGGTTAGCGTCCCACAAGGGATCGCCCAATCTAAAACCAGCCAACCCAAGATATTAAAGATCGGTTATCTCCTGTGTTTGACAGGATGGTATTCTGTTTTTGATGCGGTGGAGGAAAAGGATTTAAAAATTGTGGCTCAGATGATCAATGACAGAGGCGGACTGACCATCCAGGGACAGAGATACAATATCGAATTGGTGGGTGAAGATGGGAAGAGCACCCTTGACGGGATCACGGCTGGAGCCAATCGATTGGCTTATGACCATAAGGTAAAGTTTGTGGTGGGACCGACGGGTTTCTTCAGCACGGGTTCTTCTCCCGTGTTTGAGCAGAATCGAATATTGCATGTATCGGGTTATTCTTCGAATCAACCGGGTGAAATGGATGCCAGTACCCCTTATGGATTTTTGGGTTTTAATGCAAGCATAGGGACCTCTATTTCTATTATTAAAGCAATGAAAAAGGAATTTCCGAATGTAAAGAAGGTGGCAATTGTGACCCCAGATGATGGAGCCGTCCCCTATTTAATTCCCAAGATTAAGAAGATATTGGAAAGCTATGGATATAGCGTGGTAGGGAATGTGGTTCCCTATCCTAATGAGATGGAAGATTTTAGTCCGATCGCGGCCAAACTCAATGCAATTAAGGAGGCAGATGCCATCTTTCAGGAGAATGGGGCTCCAATTCATACAGGCAATATGATCAAGTTGTTACGTTCCCTGGGCAATAAGAAACCTTGGGTCTTTCAAGGACTCACACCATGCTCCGATATTATTGCCATCGCAGGAAAAGAGGCCTCAAACAATCTGATCACTTCAGGGCTTACTCCTAATGCCCCTGGCAATCCTGCCCTCCTTGATGAAGTCTATAGAAGGGGAGCACCCAATCGTAACTTCTATCTCTTTAATCCTAACGGACTCTGGGTTCTGACAAGAATGATACAGGCCGCCAATAGCCTTGATCCGTCTGTAGTGAAGGCCAAGTGGGAGTCAATG
>JBBIRT010000101.1:0-11809 GCA_037441725.1 Deltaproteobacteria bacterium
TCAGGGCCGCATCTTCGACGCAGGTCTTTTGCAGGATCCACTCTACATCATCCTTCTGCCAGCATTTGCCACTCTTCATACATAAATCATCGCACCCTCTACATGGATACACTTTCAACGACATGGCCCGGATGATTTCTGTCTCCACTCCCAATTCCTCGGCTCCCATGGCGGCCTCTTTTAGAAGGCTTTCGCAGAAGCTGTTCTTTCTCCCGCACGACAAACCTATTATTTTTTTCATTTGAGCCTCCCTATCATATTTTACTCTCTGGAAAATCTTATCTCTGTGAAGTTTTTGATTGATTCCAATTTTTTATTTTTAATAAAATAACATTCTATTTTTCGGCGTATCTTAAAGACTTACCCTCTCTCACTATCCTGAAGGAAAAATAGGGATTGATCTCTGGGTTTTTTACCGCTTGCCACAACCGATAAAGGTCTGCAAGGAAGTCCTGAAAATATTGGATCTCCTCAGAGCCGTGTTTCGCCCATACCAATCCCTTATCTAAAGATTCAGGGATCATGGGGATGGCAGAGGAAATGCCCTTGACCCCAAAGTCCGTCTTCTCATATTGATGGATGCGATAGGCAATCGGAGGGTCATCGACCTTCATATTTTCCCCTGTTAAACTGATGCCTGAAGCCACGACCACATGATCATAGACGATGATCTCTTTCACTTCCTCAGGTAAGGTTTCCACATCATCCCAACGGATATGGGGCTTAATGAGTGTTCCATCAGACCATACTTGGGGAGCTACATGAATCTTTCCAAGGGCCTGATTGCCTGTTGGCTTAATGAGCCAATAAAAATCTGTGTGATCGATTGGGTGCCAGAGAGGAAATCCCTTCTCCATATTGCACCACCACCAGTCGATCATCTTCGGGGTAATCCCATCCAGCTCCCAGTCAATATGGGTCCAGCCCCTCTCATCCTGATGAACTGCCATCTTAGCTTAGCCCCCTTTCCTTTTGAGCTTAAAGTATTTCGAAAAACTGCACTTTGCCCTCCTCCATATCAAGACACCATCCCTCCCTGTTCTTTATAAATCTGAGGTAAAAAGGAAGATAGGTTTGTGTATTCATAAACATTGTGAATGGCCAGCCCTCGGGGAGCAGATTCAGGAATCCTCATACCAGGTGGAAGTAAGAGATGGGGCTTTTGATTTAAGATATGATACCCCATCCAGAAGCGAGTTCGGAATTCAACCCCTCCAGGTATTTCTCGGATAAAATGGATCATAAAGGCAGGTGATTTTGTATTGGTAAGGTGATTTGGAGGATGGATCATTTCAGAGGTACCATTTGCCGCTACAATCGTTCCAACATGGGGAGACTTGAAACGGCTCATATCAAAACCAACCTCCTCAGGGGTTAAAAAGTGAATGGCTATCTTTTCATCGCAAGGTCCACCAACATTTTCAATGACAAAGTGGGTAATCCCTTGAAATTTTTGCGTGAGCGTCCGGTTGGAATCTAATACCTTTATCCTATCCTCATCACTTAAAGAAATAGCGAAATGGCCATCTGGCCACCAGATTTTATATCTGAGGTCTTCAAGGCTATGCCAGGCAAACCACCAATGGATCATCTCAATGGTGACTCCTGGCATGGTGAGATAGTTAGCCACATATCCAGCGCCATTTGGGAGGATGCACCACCCTGCTTCAACCTCAAAATATCCAGGATTCAGGAGCTCATTGATCTCTTCAATGGGTAAGGCGTTTGAAGGGTTTATTGGCCTATCCATTACAGCTAATTTTTCCTGCGTTGGGAGAGATGGCTTCCTATAAAAATATTTAGAATAAGGTTTTACTCTCTCTTCAGGAGTTAGCTCCCTTTTTCTAAAATCATTCATAATTAAAGACTCCTTCTCTTTTATTATTTATTTAACCTTCAATCCCAAAAGCCCCAGCCTTCGGACTGGGGATGAAGAGAATATCAAGAATTAAAAGGTAATGCATCACTGAAGTGGTGAACCTTATTAGAATTAGGCAGGAATATCTCCGAAAATTTTATAAAGCGGAGCGCTTCAAAAAGGGGGTGGTAAAAGTTATTTCCTCCAACAAATCATTGCCTTCCATTACCTAAGGAATTCTGTAGTTATGGGACAAGATGAGGTTTCCGCTATAAAATTTTCTCCGACATCCTTGCCTAATTCCCTGAATAAGTGAGGCATTACTTTAAAAGAATGCTATCGAAAATTATGCCATTATAATTTTATTGTAATATCAAATAAATAGAGAATTGTTCAATAATAATTTGTCAGATATGATAAATTAGTTTGTCATATAAGGCAATTTTGATTTTTATTGTCAAATATGATAATAGTAATTTGCTAAAATATAAAATATAAAAGGAGTTTTTAATTATGGTCATTGATGAGAATGAATTCTTCAGGCAGGCCACTTTGAGAATCTGTGGGAATCTTGACTTTGAATTCGCCATGCAGGAATGCCTCCTCTATTTGAGGTCCTTTATGCCGGCTGACAGACTTAATCTCAACCTTTATGATCGGGGATTGGGTGCCTTAAGGACCATTGCTATAGCCACTCCCACTGAAGCCAGAAGAGTCAACTTTGTCCAACCCTTAGATGATGAAGGACGGAAGTTTCTTGATGATCCAAACCTCCCTGCGGTCTTAAAGTGGAATCGGATCTTGATGGACCCGGTCGCCCGACCCATTGTATTAAGAACTGGACAGCTAAATGACTCCATCATGGTGATGCACCTTGCCATCAAGGGAACAAAACTTGGGAATTTAGTCCTTTTTGCAGAGGGACAGGATAGGTTTTTAGATGAACATTTGAGACTGTTCTCAACCCTATATGAACCTTTTGCCATTGCCTTGTCCAATGCCCTCAGGTATGATGAAGTGAATCAACTCAAAGAGCTGATGGCAGATGACATCCGCTATCTACGAGGCAAACTTCAGAGGTTTTCTGAGGAGGACATCATTGGGGAGGAATTTGGTTTAAAGGAAGTGATGGAGATGGTAAAAGAGGTTGCCCCTCTTGACAGTCCTGTCCTATTACAGGGAGAAACCGGTGTGGGTAAAGAGATCATTGCCAATGCCATCCATCACCTGTCCCGTCGAAAAAATGGTCCCTTCATTCAGGTGAATTGTGGAGCGATTCCAGATACCTTGATCGACAGTGAACTCTTTGGTCATGAAAAAGGATCCTTTACGGGTGCCATTGCTCAAAAACGAGGTTGTTTTGAGCGCGCCAATGGAGGAACGATCTTTTTAGATGAAGTTGGAGAACTCCCCCTACAGGCCCAGGTGAGAATGTTGCGGGTCTTGCAGGACAAGCATATCCAGAGGGTGGGTGGAACGAGCCATATTAAAGTGGATATTCGCATCATTGCGGCCACTCACCAGAATCTCTACGAAATGGTCAAGGCAAAGCTATTCCGATCAGACCTCTGGTTCAGACTGAACGTCTTTCCGATCTTTATCCCACCCTTGAGAGAGCGGAAGGAGGATATCCCAGCCCTGGTCAACCATTTTATTGAAAAGAAGTCAAAGGAATTACAATTGCCCCACTTACCCAAATTAGCTCCAGGGGCCCTTGAACCTTTATTGGCCTATTCATGGCCAGGCAATGTCCGGGAGCTGGAAAATGTGATCGAGCGGGCTTTGATTTTAAGTAAGGGTAAGCCTTTGATGTTTGATAATATCGTCTGGTCAGATGACCATCAGGGCAACGAAGCATCGATTGATAAAAAGGATGGTTTTTTACCTCTTAATCAGCTCATGACAAGGCATATTCAGCAGGCCTTGGAGATCACCAAAGGAAGGGTTCATGGACCGAACGGAGCGGCCCAATTACTGGGAATCAATCCGAGTACACTCCGCCACCGCATGAGGAGACTTGGAATCCTCCATAAAAAAAACCATTGGATCAAGCATTCTCAAATTGCTTTTGATCCTAAGATTCCTATCCCGTGAGTCTCATTTAAACGATAGATTTATTTCCAACCTTTTTTTGCCATCCAGGTGAGAAGATATGCTTGAAGCCTTTTTCTTGAGGCCTCAGCTTGCTCAGGGGTCCATGGATAGAATCCTTGGCCTTTTTTGAAACCGAGTTCTCCACGGTTCACTTTTTCTTTTAAGAATGGGGAGGGGGTTGGAGAGGATTCGAGATGTTTCAAAATATAATCATGGATGGCTAAGGTTAAATCGAGCCCCACCATATCTGCATTCTCAAGGGGACCTAAGATGGGTAGTCTTAATCCGAATCCAAACTTAACGCATTCATCCACTGTTGCTGCATCTGCAATTCCATGTTCCACAATAGAGATGGCCTCCCTCCAGAGGGCATGTTGGAGTCGGTTTCCAACAAATCCAGGGACATCTTTGTTGACCTTGACAGGGTGTTTCCCAACTCTCTCCAAGAGGTCAAAAGTGATTTCCACAGTCTGATCGGATGTCTCCTTTCCTCTTACCACCTCAACGAGTGTAATGAGATAGGGAGGATTCCAAAAATGGGTACCCAAGATTCGATTCCTATTTCGAGCCTCTTTTGCAATCTCTGTGATACTGATGACCGAAGTATTGGTGGCCAAGATTGTATCAGGGGGACACAAGGAATCGAGGTCATAGAAAATTTTCTGTTTCAATACTAAATTTTCCGAGACGGCCTCAACAATGAATTGAGCCTCTGAAACAGCCTCCTTTAAACTCAACGTGGTTTTAATCCTTGACATGGCTGGTTCAATATCCGCCTGGTTACCAATGCCATGTTGAGCCATTGAGGAGAGGTTTGATTGAATCTTATTCATCGCTGAAAAGAGTAATTCTTCTTTGAGATCCATCATAGCCACCTGGTATCCTTTTACGGCAAAAAGCTGGGCAATCCCATGGCCCATCAATCCTGCACCCACCACAGCAATGTTTTTAATCAATGCCCTTCCTCCTTTGCCATCCTCAATAATTCACTTTATCCTGACCTTTAAGCCCCAATATTTTCCTTGCATCATGAGGGGAGGCGATTTCCAATCCTAATTCCCTGGCAATGCGAACGGCTTTTTCAACCTGCTCTGCACTACTTTTGGCCAGAACCCCTTTCTCAATATAGAGATTATCTTCTAATCCAACTCTCATAAATCCACCCAAGATCAAATTCACCACTCCCATGGGAAACTGGTGTCTCCCTGCTGCGCAGACCGACCATTGAAAATCCCCAAGTACATTTTTTGCTGTGTGATAAAGAAAGAGGAGGTTATCGACAGAAGCAGGAATTCCTCCTAAGATTCCAAGCACGAATTGTAAATAGAGTGGTTTTTTGAGATACCCTTCGGAGATGATCTGAGCGAGATTCGTAATCTGTCCAACATCATAGATCTCAAGCTCAGGTTTTGTTTGAACCTCATTCATCGTTCTACAAAAGACTTTAAGAGAGGTAAAGGTATTGGAGAAGATAAAGCTTTCAGTGGATTGAAGAAACTCTTTTTCCCAGGGATATTTGTACTCCTCAATCTTTGACATCACTGGGTAAAGAGCGAAATTAAAAGAGCCTGCATTGAAGGTGGCCATCTCGGGTTGAAGTTCCCTGACCACAGCAATCCTTTGCTCAGGCGTCATGGTGGCCACCCCACCTGTCGTCGGACTGACCACGACCTGGCTTCGCGCTTTGATTCCACTTAGGATCTCCCGATAGATTTCAACATCAGTCGTAGGTTTTCCATCCTCAGGATTCCTCGCGTGGACATGAACCACTGCCGCTCCAGCCTGTTCACATCTTATGGCTTCTTCAATCAGTTGCTTAGGAGTAATGGGCAAGTAGGGAGACATGGAAGGGACGTGGATATTTCCTGTGAGTGCAGCCGTAATGATCACCTTGCTCATGATGGATTCTCCTTTTTAGTAAAGAGGTTATTCTTTTTCGAGCCGGATCTTGACCCCCTCTTTGACTTTTAAAAAAACCTTTGGGTCTGTTAGGACCTTTCCAATGATGTTCACTGGACTGGCTGCCCGAATCTCATCTCCACGGCTTGCCGGAGTAGGACCAAAGAAGATGCAGAAGGCATTTCCGGTGGGCCAATATCCTAATTCCCCTGCTGAGACGATGTCTCTTGATCCTGACTCTAATTCGGTCTTGACTGGGATCGCAAAATAGATCTCCTCTCCCCAGAGATTGACCTTAGCCTCGATGGGAAGGGCTTCCCAGATCAATTGTGAAGTTTTGGATTCATTCAGCTCAGCTTCAACATGAAGATGCCCCGCATGGATTCGAATCTTCTTTTTCATCTTCTCCCCCTGTCTCGAGAGGATCGAACTCATTTAAAAAGACTTCTTGTCCTTCTTGGGTAGTCATATGATTCGGGAAGAATAGGATCTCCCGATCCATCTTCACCACCTCTCCCTTTAGGGTTAGGAATTTCTGAGTCTGGACTCTCAATAAAAGGAAGCTCAGACCCACCAAAACATAATTAGAGATTTCTCGGGATAAGGTATAGAAGAAGTGAGCCTCAAAGCCATAGAAGTAGTAGTCCTCCACAAAGAGTCTCACCGAGTTTATCAAAAGCCCTAATGTGATGAGTTGAATCAACCGTCGGGTCTTATGGGTGTTTTGGGCCAATGAAAGGAGGCATTGATCATAAACCTTCTTGAAGTTCTTCCAACTGTTTGAGATGTTCTTCAAAAGGTCTTTGTAAATCTTTTCGTCCTCTCCATAAATCTTTAAACGGACCTGCCGATCTCCTCGAAACAGAAGATAACGTTTTAGTAATTCTTCTCTTTCTGAGAGGAGAATCTGGTTTTTCTTAAGCCCTTTATAAAGTACCAGGCTTAGACAGAGAAGGAGTAAGAATGGGATGATTTCGTTGAACAATTTGGTTACCATCGCTTCACTCATCATGATCCTATCCGATTGATCAGGCTGGCCATATAACCTGCACCAAATCCATTGTCAATATTGACTACAGCCACTCCTGAGGCACATGAATTCAACATCGCCAAAAGGGCAGTGATTCCTCCGAAGCTGGCTCCGTATCCAACACTGGTTGGAACAGCGATTACCGGTCTATCTACCAATCCCCCCACCACACTGGGAAGGGCCCCTTCCATCCCAGCTACGACCACCAAAACTCGGGCCTTTTCCAATTTCTCTCTCTCGTAAAGAAGTCGATGGATTCCTGCGACTCCAACATCATAAAGGGTCTCGACGTGGTTACCCATGAATTGAGCAGTGATGGCTGCCTCCTCTGCCACGGGGATATCGGTTGTTCCTGCTGTGATTACCAGGATCGTTCCTTTCCCTTTGAGTTTCACAGGATGGGTCAAGTAGGTAAGGACTTTGGATTGAGGATGGTATTGGCTTTTTAAAAAGACCTTCTGGATGGCCTTTGCTTTCTTCTCTTCTAAACGGGTAATTAAGATATTTTGGCCTTTCTTCTTCAATTGCTTCATGATGGATAGGATCTGTCCAGAGGATTTTCCTTCTCCCCAGATCACTTCAGGGAACCCCTTTCGAAGACTCCGGTGGTGATCGATTTTAGCAAAACCAAGATCTTCAAAGGGAAGCGACTTTAATTGGAGGATGGCATCCTGGAGGGTCACTTCTCCTGACTTTACTTTTTTTAATAAATCTTCGAGCTTCTGGATATTCATTTCCATGAGCACTAAATGATGAAATTAGAATAATTCTATTCAGTCATCAGATAAAAAGTCAAGTGAAACTCCCTTAAAAGAAGATAAAAAGGGGGGACATTGGTTCTAAAATGAGTTACAGGCAAAAAAAATTCCTTGGAGCTATCCTGGCTATTCTCGGCATATCCCAATTCTATTGATCTTAATCTTTCATGTCAAGAAATTAGAATCGTCCCCTTTTTGCTCCACAGAGGCCGATTACGCTTCTTCTCTTGACTCCAAGGGAAGATTTGTATATATTCATAACATTGAAGTAATCATGAGGCTTAATTTGAAAGATACCTCGCATGAGCCATCTCTGATCCCATATTTGGAAGCATCCCGAGGGAATTTTTATTTAAATCTTTCCCAGGAGCCGACGATTGCAAAGAAGATTCTTTATCCCTTTCTGATTATTTCTGACTCAGACCCCCTTGTCCGTCTCATCGAAGGGCAACTGATCACAGATGCGGGGAGTGAGATTAAGAAGGTATTTCTACTGATGCAGAGAGACCACTATCGTCTCTCTCAGGGGGAATGGTGGTTGATGAATAATCGGAGTGTGGATTCCCTCTGGCAGAAGGCCTTCACATTTTATTCAAGAAAATCTATCCATTCTCCACTTATGATCCTGACCTCCCAGATCAATGAAAAGGGAGGGCTTAGACCCTTTCAACCCCTTCTATTTTGCAATACCCGTCACCTCTTTTTTACCTCCCTCTGCCCCAAATGTGGAGAGGCTTTAGATCAGTGTGAAGAGGATGATCTGTTAACCCGATCGGGGCTCCAACCCTATTCCAAATCGCTGAGACGGTACCTTTACTGCCCTTCTTGTTCATCCAAGGGCCAATCTGACTTTTATGTCTATGAGTTGGAACCTTCTGATCCCCCTCAAATAAAAGATCGGTGGACTTTATTCAAGGAATTTCGCCAATTGCTCAGGGATCAGAGGAACCATCACCCCTTCCCATGCATGGGTTGTGCACATCGTGAAGAGTGTTTTGGAGAGACCCAGATGGTTCTTTCCCGAATCCTCCCTTTCTCTTTCTATCCCTTTTATCTTTTAATCTTTGAAGCCTTTTCTCTTAATGGGTCAGATTTTTTATTTCTTCTCTCAGGCGCCACCATCGAAGAGATAGAGTCTTTACTTGAGTCGAGAAAAGAGATTGGGAGATTGAACTGTCTAAAGACCATCAAGCCGTTGAGTCAAGGGAGACCTCTTTACTTTGATGCCCGAAAGGATCCGACCTTTATAGAAATATTGTATTTGAAACTTACCTTCTTAGAGGAGGTGATTCAAAATCTGCTCTCAGACATTGATCCTTTCAGTCACCCTGATCTGAGATTTTCCCTCGATCAAATCTGGGTCAAGCTTTCAGAAGCACCAGGCCTTCTCCCATTCTTTTGGAACTTTAGAGCTGGATTCCTGGATATCACCACCTCACCTCAAGGAATTCGACTTCCCACACCCCTTTCCTCTTCCACCTGGTTTTTCTTAGGATGCCTCTGGTTTTTTGCTTTACTTGCGAATAAGGTGCAGGACTTTATAAAGGTCTCACATGCCTTAAGAGAGACGATCATCCATTCCCTTTCGGATCAGGATTTTTCAAATCCAGTGTATTATCCTGAAAATATATTTTGGAATCCAGAGGGCAAAAAGGTTGAACCAGGTTGGCTCCCCCTCTGGGAAAGGGCCCTTCATTTGGGATATTCCCTCCTCAGAGTCAGTTTTCAACATGATCTAAAATGGAACCGAGAGGGATTCATTGAAGAGTTAGAAAATTTAAGAGAGGAAGTGAAACGTCAGCTCTTCAAAAAAGAACCTACCGAAAGGGTCCAAATCAGGCCAACGGAGGTTCGATCACAGGATGAATCGATTCATCGAATCTTAATGGGAATCCTCTACCGATGGCAAACCGAGGTGGGTCAGAAAGAAAAAGGGCCGAGCAGAGAAGAAGAAATCCCTGAGACCGTCATTATAAAACCCCCTAAAACAAAGCTTTTGGTGGAAGAAGAAGCAACACGAGAGGAGGGTCAAATAAAAGGGGAGGAGACCATCCAGGGAGATGAATTCTTAGCAGAGACGGTGATCCTTGGCTCGGAGAAGAGAATTTCTAAACCTCCTCCAAAGGGCCCACAAAAGGCTGTCGGGGTTAAGGAAGAGGCCTTTTTGAAAAAAGAGACCCAATCCAAGCTTACCGAAAAGACCGAAGAAGAAGATTTTTTATCAGAAACGGTGATCCTCGGATCAAGAAAGGATCATGATCAAGGGAGAGATGGGAAAAAGGGATAATTCAATTTCATTAGATGTTTTGGCCGATGGTATCAAGACCCTTTATCAATCCGATCTTCGAAGGGCAGAACCTTTAATTGAGGCCTACCTCGAGCAGAACCTGAGGGAGTTTCCACCTGATGAGAAAATAGAACTCTTGGAGAAATTGGCTCAGAAATTTGAAGGCAAAGGCGTTTCCACAAAACCCAGCCTTGATATTGAATCTCAAGAATTTTTAAGATTATTTTCATTGATCTTGGGAAAAAGGATCTCCATGGGGGATCTTTCACAGGCTGAGGTCATCGAACGATTGGCCCTCTCTTTAAATACCATCTTTAATACGTTGAATCAGATTGTTGGGGTGATTCAAACTACCCTATTGGGGAGAAGGACGGAATTTGATGAAACCATACGGCATATCATCGGGAGCGACCTTGAAGGGGGCTCCTCAACCCTTTCTCTACAAAATTTTCTTGATCAGATTCAGGAGGCCTTCTTAATCTCCCACCAGGCATTTAAAGAAGCAGCTCAAATCAAGGTGAGTGAAATCCTGAAGGAGCTCGATCCTGAAAGCATTGAGTCAGCTTCTGGAGGAGGGCTGAAATTCGGTCCCCTTCGAAAAGCAGAGCTTTTTGAAGTCTATAAGGAAAAATTTCATGCCTGTAAGACCTGGATGGAGTCAGGACGTTTTATCGAAGAATTATTGAGGGAATTTGAAAAATTCTGCCAGAAGAGATATAAAATGGAAAAAAGGGGGTCCATATGAAAAGATATGTCATCTTATTAATCATTCTTCCTATCCTGTTTCTCTCTTCCTGTGGTCCCAAGGTGATCATCCCTCCGGATTGGAAATATGGGAAAGAGGAGATTCGTCTCCATTTGAAAAGTGATCCTCAGCTCAACCTTTATCAAGGAAGCCCTCATACCCTGGTGGTATGTCTGTATCATCTCAGGGATCCAAATGCCTTTAACCAGTTAGTCGATGAGAAAGAGGGGCTTCCCAAATTGCTTGAGTGTAGCCGATTCGATCCGAGTGTCACCAATGCTAAAAGGTTTATCCTTAACCCCGGTAAAGAGTTGACAGAATCTTTGGATCGTCCTGAAGGAGCAAAATATGTTGGGGTCGTAACAGGCTATTATAATCTTAAGAAGGAGGGAGCGGTCCGTTTTTTCCAGATTCCAATTGTTGAGGAAAAAAAACGGGGTTCAATCATTCAAAAACCTGGGGTCCTGACCATTGATCTTTATTTAGGCCCTCAACAGATCCAATAGTCTCGTCATTCTTGGAGGAACGAATGGAGATTCAGAAACCTCTCTTCTGGCATCAAGGTCTCTTTCTTCAACCCCAACACTTTCAACTTCTTGATCTTTCCTTTCAATCTCTCTTCACCCCATTTTATGATTTTAGGGAACCCCATTTCTGGGGATTAGGAGAAATCGAGATTCAAAAGGCAGCCTTAGGAAGAAGATCTCTCAATCTCCTTAAAGGAAACTTTCTATTTCCCGATGGAAGTTATACCGTCCTTCCCGGCAATGCCCTCCTCGAAGCTCGTACCTTTGAAGCCGCATGGGTGGAGGGAGGAAAACCTTTCCCAGTCTATATTGGCCTTAAGAAATGGAATGGGGCTGGTGAGAATGTAACGGTATTGGATAAATTGGAGCATCTTGAAGAGGTTCCTACCCGATTTGTGACAACCACTCATCCAGAAGAGGTCAACGATCTGCATTCAGGCGGCCCCAAGGGACAGGTCAAGAGGCTTTATTATGTCCTCAAAATCTTCTGGGAGACAGAACGCGACCAATTGGGGGATTATATTCTCATTCCCCTTGCCCACCTTGAAAGGGTAGGCGAGGAGATTAAAATTTCAGACCGTTATATCCCTCCCTGTCTGACGATCTCAGGT
>JBBIRT010000102.1:0-3110 GCA_037441725.1 Deltaproteobacteria bacterium
CGCCCTGAAGGAAAAGAAGCACTTACAAAAAAAGAGGGCTGAGGAGGCCCAAAAGGTGGCTCATCCTGCTTCGCCAGAGCAGGTAGAGTCTCTTTTAAGCTTAGATCGTCTCGAGTTAGAGGTGGGCTACGGATTGATCCCCATCGTGGATGAGGAACAGAATGGAGATCTATTGGATCGAATTCGATCCATTCGGAGGCAATTTGCAATCGAACTTGGGATCGTCATTCCTCCCTTCCGGGTGAGAGATAATCTTCAATTAAAAACAGGGGAGTATCGGATTCTCATTAAAGGGAATGAGGTCGCCAGAGGGGAAATGATGGTAGGCTATGTCATGGCTCTCAGCCCTGGTGAGGTGAAACGAACGATTGAAGGGATTCCAACCCGCGAACCTGTCTTTCAGCTCCCTGCCCTATGGATCCAAGAGAAGAGAAAGGATGAGGCTCGGTTTGCTGGATATACGGTCGTCGATATCTCCACCATCATGGCCACCCACCTGACCGAGGTGATCCGGCTCCATGCAGATGAATTATTAGGGAGACAGGATGTCCAAAAATTATTGGATCGATTAGCCCAACAGTATCCAAAGGCGGTTGAGGAGCTCACTCCTCATCTTCTTCCCTTAGGGGTTATTCAGAAGGTATTACAGAACCTTTTAAAAGAACGTGTTTCCATCCGAGATCTGTTGACCATTGTGGAGACCATGGCAGACTATGCTCCGGTCACAAAAGATCCAGACATCCTTACTGAATATGTTCGACAGAAATTGGCCCGATCTATTGTGAAACAGTATGAGACCCCAGAAGGGGTTCTCCCCTTGATTACCCTTGATCAAAAGATGGAGGATGTGCTGCGTGAGAAGATTCAGAAGGGAGAGCATGGCACCAACCTCTCACTCGAACCGAGCCTTGCTCAAAAGATCTTGACAGGAATTCAACAGGTGTTGGAGAGAACAGGACCCATGGATTATCAACCGGTCATTCTCTGCTCACCTATTCTGAGGCGTCATTTAAAAAGATTGTTGGATCGCTTTTTTCCACAGGTTGCAGTCCTATCCCATAGTGAGCTTACTCCCCAAGTAAAGATTCAATCCCTTGGGACAGTGACCTTGGTATAAGTGGGAAAAGGATAAAGGGAGTTCAAATGCAGATTAAACGTTTTGAAGGAAAGGATATTCAGGAAGCCTTAAGACAGGTTAAAGAGGAGTTGGGTCCTGAGGCGATCATCCTTTCAACCCAAAAGGTGAAGGGACCACTCCATCGAATTGGGTTATCGAACCGCTCTCGGGTTGAAGTGGTCGCTGCCATTGATCGGACCCCTGATTCCTGCCCATCCATGATCCCTCCTTTTTTGTTGGATGGAGAAGGGGGAACAAAGGAGGAGGGGATGATCCAGAAGATTCTTTCTGCAGGCTTTTCCCCCGAATTTATCCATCATCTTATCAAGGAAATTCAGATCCTGAGAAAGGCCTATGGGAATGCCTGTTTATCTGAAGTCTACCACGGTTTCCTTCGATCGAAACTGATGGAGCAGATTGAGGTGACCTCCCCTTCATTGAGCCAAACCAGGATATGGTCCTTTATCGGGCCCACCGGTGTGGGAAAGACGACAACGATGGTTAAGCTGGCTGCCTATTTTAGTTTAAACGTGACCCCAAGAGTGACACTGATCACCATTGATACCTACCGGATTGGAGCCGTAGATCAGTTAAGGACTTATGCCCAGATATTAAAGCTTCCCCTGGAGGTTGCTTTTCATTGTGAGGGATTGAAGAAGATTATCGAGAAAAATAGAGACCAAGATCTCCTCCTCATTGATACCACAGGCAGAAGTCCTAATGCTCGAGATCAGATTGAAGAGTTAAGGAGTTTTTTAACCGTTCATCCCCAGATTGAGAATCATCTCATTCTAAGCGCTACCACCAAGGAGAATGATCTCAATCGGATTGTCCAACAATTCAGTCTTCTTCCCATCCAGAGTTATATCTTTACCAAAATTGATGAGACTGATGAGTTCATTCCCCTTTTTAACCAGTTGCTTCGATATAAACGGCCTTTGTCTTACCTGACCAATGGTCAGAGGGTCCCAGAAGATATTGAATTGGCAACGAAGGCCCGAGTGGCCAATCTCATTTTGAACCATCTCCAGTTGAATTAGAGAGTGAAAGAATATGGATCAGGCAGAAGGATTGAGGAAATTGATCAGCAGGAATCAGAGAGAGATCAGGCTAAACTTAATGGACCCTCCTCTTGCTTCCCCTCCGAGACCGATTAAACGCCCTCGGGTCATCTCCGTCACTAGTGGTAAAGGAGGAGTTGGAAAGACCAACGTGGTGGCCAATCTGGCCTTTGCTCTGACCCAATTGGGGGAAAAGGTACTGGTCCTGGATGCAGACTTAGGTTTGGCTAATATCGATGTCCTATTGGGTTTAACCCCACAATATACGATCGAGCATCTTTTTAAACAGGAAAAAAGTTTATCTGAAATTTTGGTCCAAGGCCCTGGAGGGATGTGGATCTTGCCCGCGAGTTCAGGGGTGGTTGATTTGGTGGATTTGAATGAGAGTCAAAAAATCTTTCTTTTAAACGAATTTGACCAGATCACCGAGACCATCGATATCCTGTTAATCGACACAGGAGCTGGAATCTCTTCCAATGTGCTTTATTTTAATATGGCTGCCCAGGAATCAATTGTGATTGCTACTCCTGAACCGACCTCCCTGACCGATGCCTATGCCTTGATCAAGGTCTTGTCCACCCGATTCAATCGAAAGGATTTTATGATTTTGGTAAACCTTGTTTCCAGCGTCCATGAGGCCAAGGGGGTCTTTAAAAGGATTAGCACGGTCGTAGATACCTTTTTAGAGAGTTTATCCATCGACTATTTAGGCTTCATTCCCTTTGACGAGAAGCTGGGGTTGGCGGTAAGAAGCCAGAGGCCTGTATTAGAAATTTTTCCGAAGGCTCCCTCCAGCAGAAATTTTACAGAATTGGCTAAAACCATCTTGGGAAGACCATTCCAAAGCCATGGAAGGGGGAATATCCAGTTCTTCTGGAGACAGTTATTTGAACAGGACAAACAAATCTATCAGGTTAGGAGGGATTGAGTGA
>JBBIRT010000102.1:3190-11722 GCA_037441725.1 Deltaproteobacteria bacterium
CATTATCAGGGGACTCACCCTGCGGTGGTCGAATCATTGACCGTTGAGATGACAGAGGATTCGAGGCGAGAGGCTTTAATCCTTCAATATGCCCCCTTTATTAAATATATTGCTCACCGCCTGGCAATGCGTCTTCCCTCCCATATCTCTCTTGGGGATTTGATCGATGCCGGAGTGATCGGGCTCATTGATGCCTTGAATAAATTCAATCCAAATAAGAATGTAGAGTTCAAGACCTATGCTGAGTTTCGTATTCGTGGAGCGATGATCGATGAGTTGAGGTCTCTGGACTGGGTTCCTCGATCTCTGAGACAGAAAGCATCTCAGATAGAAAGAATCATTATTCAACTCGAAAAGAAGAGAGGGAGACCCGCAGAGGATGAGGAAATTGCTCATGAATTAGGCCTCTCACTTGATCAATATTATGAGGTGATCAACAAAATCAAAGGGGTCTCTTTTTTAGATGTAGAGATGGTTAGACAGAAAGTGGGTCCCCTCCCCGATGAGGAGATCTTAGAACTCCTCCTTGAGAAGAAAGAGAATGATCCCTTCCACCTCCTCAGTGTTAAGGAATTAAAAAGCATTTTGTCAAATGCCCTTGGAACCCTTCCTCCTAAAGAAAAGTTGGTTATTTCACTCTATTACTATGAGGAGATGACCCTTAAGGAGATCGGTGAGGTGATGGGACTGACGGAATCAAGGGTTTGCCAACTCCATACTAAAGCGATTTTGAGGCTTAGGGGAAGATTAAAGCAATATCTGAAAGAGGATTTGTGAGAGAGATGAATCAAGATCTAACTGGGGGTTGTAAAGATCGTTCAATTTAATAAAGAAAAAATTTAGAAGGAGAGGGAGATGCCAGATCTCAAGATGCATATTTTGGTAGTGGATGACTTTTCAACCATGAGGAGGATTGTCAAAAATATTCTGAAGCAATTAGGTTATTTGAACATTATCGAAGCGGATGATGGGACCACCGCCCTTGAGGTCCTCCGGAAAGAAAAGATCAATTTTATTATCTCTGATTGGAATATGCCCCAAATGTCAGGGCTCGAACTACTGAAGGCCGTTCGCAGCAGTGAGGAATGGAAGGAAATCCCCTTTCTCATGGTGACGGCAGAAGGCCAGAAGGATCATGTCATCGAGGCCGTGAAATATCGGGTCAACAATTATATTGTCAAGCCTTTTACTCCAGAGGTTCTATCGGAAAAGATCAAGAAGATCTTTGAGGAGAAATAGTTGGCCATGGCTGATGAGATCTTCACAAAGCTGGATCATATCACGCCTGCCTCAAAGATGTCAGACCCTAAGAGTCGGGTTCTTCGTCGGGAGTTTCTAAAAAAGAAGGAAGAGAAGGGCAATGACCAGGATTTGAGTTCAGGGAAAGAGTCGGAGGAGGAGGAACAGGAAGGTCAAATGGAGAATCCGCATTGTGGAAAGATTCTGGATATTATCATTTAATCCTCATCTCTCATAAAGGAGGAAGAAGATGAACCTTTCAAATCTTTTTAATCTGACCAATATAGAAATGGGGCTGGTTTTGATCGGAGTTAGTCTCCTCCTTTCGCTCTCGATCAACCTGATCTGTTTGAGGCAAATCCTTCATCACAGGAGGAGTGAGAAGAGGTCTCGGATGGATGCGGATCGGCTGAAGAGATGGCTCATCGAATCCGAAACAATCTGTCAGGGGCTTTCTCACAACCTTGAGGAGAAGAGGGAGATTGCTGACCAACTTGTCCGAAAGTTAGAAAAGAAGATTGAACACCTCGATCTCATGATCAAGAAGATTGAGGATGAGCTCTCCTCACTTTCCGAAAGGAAGATGAAAGGAGATCTTATTCCTCGAATCATTGAGATGGCCAAGGCCGGGCACCAAATCTCAGAGATAGCACGAGATCTAAATCTATCAAAAGGGGAGGTCCAGCTGGCATTGGATTTAGAGAAATATCGGCAATAATTTTCTCCTTTCATCTTTAGGCAAGAAATTCCTACCTATCCCTTTCCTTCCTCCCTTTGGGGGAAAAAGGGGGATTCCTTTTAATGGAGTGAAGTATTGAATTTATTCTCACCATCGAAAATCTTTCCTGTGAGATGTCCAGTAATTATTCTAATTGATTAAGCAATCTCTCTCCATGATTCGAGGCCCTATTTACCTTATTCGATAATTGAAATGGGTTGGCATATACTTTGCAAAGTTTATTGACTAAGAGGAATCACCCTATGCGAAATGATCAAATTGTTTCAGCCTTAGGCGCCTTTCGCGAGCAAAAGAGAATCTTCCATTTCATCTCAAACAATCTCAGTAACGCTCAAACTGCGGGTTTTAAGAAGGATGTCCCTATTTTTTATGCCCTCTTAAATCGCTCATGGAATCAAGGGGTGGGTTTTCAGACCGAGGAGGTAAAGACTCTATTTCATCAAGGGAATATCCACAAGACCGGCAACGATCTTGACCTGGCCATTGATGGAGAAGGTTTTTTTAAAATCAAAACTCCTGATGGGATCAGATACACGAGAGCTGGAAATTTTAAATTAAACAAAGAAGGGCAATTAGTCACCACAGGGGGCTTTCCGGTGATGGGAAGAAATGGGGAAATCACGATAGGAGGCCGACCCATCGTTATTGCCACAGATGGGGCGATCAGAATAGAAGGGGAAGAGGTCGATCAAATTAATGTTGTGACCTTTCCTGATTTGGCCTTCTTAAAAAAGGAAGGTCATAGCTTATTTCGTTCTGAATATCCTCAGCAGGAGATTGAGGCCAGAGAGAGTCAAGTGGTTCAGGGGGCTTTGGAGCTATCCAATGTGAATCCGATTGAAGAGATGGTCGATCTGATTGATTCTTTAAGAGTTTATGAGGCTTGTCTGAAGGTCATTCAGGCACAGAATGAATTGAAGGCCAGCGAAATTGGAAGGGTTTAATCGTTATATGGGAGGGGAAGGACGATGATGCGGGGACTTTGGACAGCAGCCACAGGCATGGCCTGTCAACAAACTAATATTGATGTGATTGCCAATAATTTAGCGAATATTAATACCAATGGTTTTAAAAAGAGTCGGGTCAATTTTCAGGATCTCATGTATCAAACTATTCGAACCCCTGGGGCATCCACTGCCGGTGGAGGGCAGTTGGCTTCAGGGATACAAATCGGAATGGGATCAAAGGTGGTTGCGGTTGAGAAGGTTTTTCTTCAAGGAGATTATGCCCATACTAAAAATCAATTAGATATGGCGATTGAGGGAAAGGGGTTTTTCAAACTCCTCAATGGGGATCGTGAAGTCTATACCCGATCCGGAGCCTTCAAGCTGGATAAAGAAGGATACATTTGTGATAGCAATGGAAATCGTCTCCAGCCTGAATTCGCCATTCCTGCTCAGACGGAAACCATCACTATCGATTCAGGAGGACGAATTGTGGCCTCGGGTGCTGATGGAAGTGAATTGGGTAGTGTTCAGATTCAGCTCTTCGATTTCCCAAATCCTTCAGGACTCCGAAGTATTGGTCAGAATCTTTTTATTCCAAGCGAAGCCTCTGGGGATCCGGTTCAAGGGAATCCTGGGGTGAATGAATTTGGCACGATCTCTCAGGGATTCTTAGAGATGTCGAATGTGGAGGTGGTGGAAGAGATGATTAATATGATCATGGCTCAGAGGGCTTATGAAATTGGGACAAAGGTTATTCAGACTGGAGATAACATGCTTCAAATGGCCAATAATCTAAGTCGATAGGATGAAGAGGATGAAGAGATTATTCTCCATATCCATCCTGGTTTTCCTTCTTGGCGCCTCTATAGAGGTTTATGGACGTGACCCGAAAGATTGGCAGAATCTTATTGCCGAAGAGATCATAAGGGTATTGGAAAATCATTTTGAAAAGATGGGACAGGATCACAACAGAAGGGTAAAAGTTAAAGAGGTTCGCTTTTATGATAGGATTATCTTCCCGTCGGGTTCTCTCTCTCATGAACTTATTCTTCCTGAGCACGCCCATCGAGGGGGGAATATCGCCTTTACTTCTGTCTTTTTGGATGATCGAAAAATGGTAAAAAAGGTAAGGGGAAGTGCCCAGGTGGAGATCTGGGCAGATGTTCTCGTTTCAAGATATTATCTTCCCAGATACCATGAAATCCAAGTGAAAGACCTGCAATGGGTTCATCAGAATATTTCTAATCTTCCTCCTGACCTTCTGACCGAGATAAAGGATCTCTTAGGAAAGAGAACAACGATCTCCATTAATCCTGGTGAGGTGATACGAGCAGGGATGGTGGAATCTCCTCCCTTGATTAAAAAAGGAGAAAGGGTCATTCTTTTAGTGGAGAACCCACAATTTAAAATTACAGCCTTAGGAGAAGCTAAAGAGGATGGTCGAAGAGGGGAGAGAGTCAAGCTGATCAATCTTTCCAGTAAAAAAGAGGTCAGCGGGAGGGTTTTAGATATGAATACCGTTCAAGTAGATTTTTAAGAAAGGGACCTCTGAATGGAAAATTCCTTTTATTTGAAATGGATTAAAATAATTTTCCTGATCAATACAATTCTCATTCTTGTCTTAGGATGTGTTACTTTTCCCCCCCATCCACCCACCCCTGATGAACTTGAAAGAGAGATCTTATCCGCCACTCCATCATGGACGACTGAGGTAGAGGAAGGCTCCCTGTGGTCCTCAGGAAGGTCTGACCTTCTCTATTCGGATGTTAAGGCTAGGAATGTAGGGGATATTGTGACCATCAGCATTGTAGAATCAGCCAAGGCCTCAAAGAATGCTACTACCAAGACAGGAAGGGAGTCTGGTTTAGAAGCCAGTTGGAGTGGGTTGTTTGATGCTATTGCAGGTCGCTATAGTATCAATGGTCAAGAGATCGGGACAAGCCACAAAATCGATCTGGCGAATAATTTCGATGGGAAGGGAGAGACCACCCGATCTTCATATATGAGCGCTTACATCACGGCACGTGTGATCCACGTTTTGCCAAATGGAAACCTTATCATTCAGGGGAGCAGACAGGTCCAGGTGAATAACGAAAACCAATTCATCTACATCCAAGGAATCATCCGACCTGAAGATATCTCTTCGTCGAATATTATTCTATCTACCTATATCGCTGAGGCAAGGATTGAATTGAATGGACAAGGCCCAATCAGCGATAAACAAAACCCCGGATGGCTGGCCAAAATCGTGGATTGGGTGTGGCCATTCTAAAGCTTGTCTCTTTTTGCTTTTTAATAGGGGAGGGATTGGATGAAAAAGGTCTATTGGATACTCATGATCCATTTCACCATCTTTTTAATCAGTTCCTCAGCCTTGGGAGCAAGGCTGAAGGATATCACCACTTTTAAAGGGATAAGAAACAATCAGCTCTTAGGGTATGGCTTGGTGGTTGGACTCAATGGGACAGGTGATGGTTCCAATGCAGAATTTACCATCCGATCAATTGTCAATATGTTAGAGAGGATGGGTATCCACATCGATCATGAGAAGGTGGGTCAGGTCAAACCTAAGAATGTGGCTGCGGTCATGGTCACGGGAACCCTCCCTCCTTTTTCAAGAATTGGAAATAGAGTTGACGTAATTGTCTCCTCCATAGGAGATGCAAAGAGCCTACAAGGAGGAACCCTATTGATGACCCCCTTGAGAGGAGTGGATCGACAGGTCTATGCCATCGCACAAGGGCCAATCATTACAGGGGGATTTTCAGCCAGTGGTGCAGCTGGGGGAGGGGTTCAGAAAAATCATCCCACCGTAGGGATGATTACCAAAGGGGCATTGATTGAGAAGGAGGTTCCGGTTGAGGTCAACGGAAAAAAAGAACTCGTTCTCTGTCTCTTCAACCCTGACTTTTCCACTGCTGATAAAATCAAAGCGATCATCAATCAATCCATGGGCGGACCTTTTAGCCGATGTGTGGATTCAGGGACTCTGACCATTGCGATCCCGGAATCGTATCAAAATAGGGTATCAGAATTGATCGCCTCCTTAGAAAGGCTGGAAGTGATTCCAGATACTCCAGCAAAAGTGATCCTTAATGAGAAGACAGGGACCATTGTCATGGGAGAACAGGTTCGAATTTCTACTGTGGCCATTGCCCATGGAAGTCTTAATATTCAAATCAAAGAGAGAACCAATGTCTCACAACCCCTTCCATTTGCTCCGGGTTCAGCAGAAGGAACACCACCAACCATTATTTCTCCTGGGACAGCTCCTGGAACTATTGTCGCCCCTGGAGGGGCTACGGTGGTAACCCCAGAATCGGACGTCTCCATCAAAGAGGAGAGGCACCCTCTGGTCATGGTTCCAAGCGGGGTAAGCTTAGGGGAGGTCGTTAGAGCCCTAAATGCAATTGGGGCGACTCCAAGAGACCTCATCTCTATTCTTCAGAGCATCAAGGCAGCTGGAGCACTTCAGGCAGATTTAGAAATCATTTAAAATTCAAGGAGGATTTAAAAAATGCCGATAACTTATATTGAAGGAAGAGTGACTAATCCTCTCTTGAGTGAAGAGCAAAAAGTAAGGAACGTTGACGAGGAGAAGTTAAGAAAAGCCTGTAAGGATTTTGAATCCCTATTTGTTCAACAGTTGTTAAAATCCATGCGAAAGACAATCTTCAAATCGGACCTCCTCAGTGGAGGGCCAGGGGGAGAGATCTTCGAGTCCCTTTTTGATCAAGAATTAAGTAAAAATTTAGCATACCGAGAAGGGTTCGGCCTTTGGAAGTTGCTTTACCACCAAATGAACCAAAAGCTTAAAGGGGATGATCGGTCAGAATGGTAGAAACCTCTTTCCATTTTAAACCGATCCATTAAGGAAAGTCTATTGGAGGGAGAATGGAGGGATTTGAGAGTGACTTAAGGGAGATCTTTCAATTATTAGAACAGGAAATCCTAAAGTACCAGAAACTGATTGAGGCATTAAAAAGGGAATCCGAATATTTGAGAAGAAATGTGACCGAGCCTCTGATGGATGTGTTAAAGGAGATTGGAAATGAAACGGAAGTGATTTTTAGTCTGGAGGAAAAGATAAAAGAATGTTTAGGGAATATTCTTAGCCATATCGGTCTAAAAGAGGATGAATTCACGTTATCTACCCTGCTCCCCTTTCTACCCATATCCTCTCAACGGAAAATCCACTCTTATCAGAGGTCTCTACGGGAGTTAAAAGTAGAGGTTAAACAGATCAATGATTTAA
This sequence comes from Deltaproteobacteria bacterium, assembly GCA_037441725.1. Taxonomy (GTDB): domain Bacteria; phylum Desulfobacterota; class BSN033; order BSN033; family UBA1163; genus JBBIRT01. Next base: position 10,371 of record JBBIRT010000102.1, read on the forward strand.
ATAAGGCATTTATTCAAGAATGTTTAACCCTTTGGACCGATGTCGTATCCACTTTAATCCATCCTCCCATCGAATCACAGAACTATTCTTATCAAGGGGCAAAGGGAGGGAGGAGGATTTCCCCCTACCTTCCACTCACATTAAACAGAGAGGTTTAAGGATGTTTGGAATCAACAGCGTGCTCAATATTGCCAAAGGCGCACTGATGGCTCAACAAAAGGCCATGAATAATACAGCCCATAATATTGCCAATGTGAATACTCCAGGATACACAAGACAAAAGATCATTTTCGAATCCAATGCCCCTCTTTCTTCCACACGGATTAAAGTGGGGATGGGAGTGAGCATCGATTCTGTGATTCAATGTGTAGACCATTTTTTGAATCGCACTATTTATCAAAAGACCTCAGCCCTCAAAGAATATGAATCTAAAGCCTCTCTCCTCTCTCAAATGGAAACGGTCTTTAATGAGACTTCTGATCAGGGATTGGTAAAGGCCATGAATGAATTTTGGAATGCCTGGAGTGATTTAGCCAATCATCCAAGTGGAATACCGGAGCGGACAGCACTGTTAGAAAAGGCAGAAGTTCTTTCAGATCGATTTCATTCCATGAGGAATGAGTTGGATCAAATCAAGAGGAATGTGAATAGCAATATTGAAATCTCAATTTCTGAATTGAATGTCTACAGCAAACAGATCGCAGAGCTAAACGAGAAGATCGTCCTGGCAGAGGCCAATGGATCTCCAGCCAATGATTTGAGGGATCAAAGAGCCATTTTAATCGAAAAGGTTTCGGAAATAGTCAATATAGTATATCTGGAGGACCGTTATGGTTCTTACACGGTGATGACTTCAAATGGGGTGATGTTGGTCGACGGAGGGTATCATTGGGAGTTGAGTCAAGAAGGGGATGAGATCTATTGGGATAGGATTGAGAGTGATATCAGTGAGAGGCTTTCAGGTGGAACGATAGGGTCTTGGCTTGATCTTCGGGATGAAATCATTCCCCAGTATATTGCCAATCTGGATGAGATGGCTGGAACTTTCATCCAGGAGGTCAATACCTTCCATCTCTCAGGTTATACCCTTTCGGGCGAGACAGGAAAGTACTTTTTTGAGAATCTTAGAACCTCTCCAGAAACTCCTAACCCATCTGATTACACCGGAGCAGCTAATTATATCCGATTAAGCACTGATGTGGAAGGGATCCCAGGTAACATTGCTGCTGGAGGGGGGTCTGGAGATCCTGGAAACAATGAAAACGCCTTGATGATCTTATCAATTCAAGATGATTCCACCATCCAGATTCGAAAATGGACCTATGGGCATCGGGGGAGAGATGTTGAAAACA
>JBBIRT010000103.1:0-11549 GCA_037441725.1 Deltaproteobacteria bacterium
GTTGAAAATCTTTTACAAGATCCACCCCGAGTTCATTTTCTGGAAGATCCTTAATGTGGCCCACCGAGGCTTTGATGATATAATCCTGCCCTACAAATTTTTGAAGGGTTGCCACCTTTGCTGGCGATTCAACAACAATCAGTCCCTTGGCCATCGCTTTCCTGCCCCTTTTATTTTGACTCCCATTTTTTATTCAACATTAATCTTATTCGTAACTTCCTGGTTAAACCTTTCCCTGGCAATTGGAGGATCACCCCTTTCAATTCGAGATTTAAAAGGAGACTCGCTGCCTTTCCTGGATCCAATTGGCTGCGTTGAATGATCCTATCAATATGCATCGGACTCTCTTCGATCAGTTCATAAAGGTTCCTCTCCTCCTGGGTGAGGTGGGAAAGGAGGGATTCCGTCTGAATCAACTCTTCCTCTTTTCTCCTTCTCCACTGGGGCAGGATATCTTCGAGGATATCCTCACTGGATTCAACCAATTTGGCTCCTTCCTTGATCAATCGATTTGTTCCCCGGCTTCCCTCTGCCCCAACATTGCCTGGAACGGCAAACACCTCTCTTCCCTGTTCCAATGCATAGTTTGCTGTGATTAAAGAACCGCTATCCGCACTGGCCTGAACAATCACCGTCCCAATGGAGAGACCACTGATGATTCGATTTCTTCGTGGGAAATGGCCACCTTCAGGGGGAGAACCCATGGGAAATTCAGAGAGGACCGCTCCATGTTCAATGATTTGATCGTAGAGAGAGCGGTTTTCAGGAGGATAAACGACATCGATGCCACAACCCAATACAGCAATGGTCCTTCCTCCTCCTTGGATTGCCCCTTGATGAGCAACAGAATCAATGCCCCTGGCCATCCCACTGATCACCGTCACCCCATGACTCGCAAGATCTCGACCAATCTTCTCCGTGATCCATCTTCCATAAGAGGTGGTCTTTCTACTGCCAACGATGGCAACGGCTAACTCGTCCTCCTTCTGAATCTCTCCCCTCATGTAGATTAAGGGAGGCGGATCATAAATCTCTTTCAAACGTGCTGGATAGTGATCATCATTCAGGGTCAAAATCTTCCCTTTTACCTTCTCTAATAATAATAACTCTTTCTCGACCCCTTTTTCCAAAGGCCCTTTTTTAATCTCTCTGGCCACCTTCTCTCCCAATCCTTCAACCCTGAGCAACTCTTTCATCGAAGCCTGAAATACAGCTTCTGGGGAATGGAATTGGTCCAAAAGTCTTTTCATGAGGATACTACCAATTCCAGGAGTAAGGCTCAGCGCCAACCAATAGAAGATCTTTTCGGCCATAAGAGATTCTCAGGTGAGTAATAATTCCTTATATGGATTGGTTGCAGGTGATAAAAAAAGGCTTGGGAGATTATGGAAATCTTCAAAGCCTAAATAATCCACTATAGCCGAAATGAATGTGACCTCCCCTTTAAATCTCCTCATCATTCTCAATGATAAGTTTAGGGTTGGTCACGATACAATGGACATTCTATGGAATGGATCTATTGATTCAATTAATTCTTTCCGATTACACCCTCCATCTTCTCTTTTAGATAGGGTTGGATCAAATCTCCCTTTAATAAGGCATCAAAAGATTCAATGACCTTAGCCGTAAAATAATTCCCCTGTTTATCGATGATTTGAACATTTCCTGTAATGTTATATTTTCTAAAACTCTTTTTACCGGTAACAGGATGTCTTAGAATCTCTGAGACTCTAAAGACCGTATATTTATCTCCAATCGCTACGGTCTCCGGGGATTTAAAAGCCAAATAGACGATATCCCCTGTTGACATTAGATTCTTCCCCTCTCTGTTTTCCAAAATGATTCCAATTCCTCGATAATTAATATCACTGATATATCCTGCAGATCTGACCTCTGGAAAGTAAAGGGACTTTTCTTCCGGGATGGGTTTCAATTCAGCCACCACTTCTGGTTTTTTCTCCTCCGGAACAGGTTCAACCTTTTCAACCTTTTCAATCGTTTCAATCTTTTCAGTCACTGGCTCTTTAATCACTTCCTGGGGTTTTGGTTCAGCAACCACCTGGGGAATCTCTTTTTTCATTGGCTCTAATGGAGAGAGACGAATTGGGTTTCCCGGATAAATCCAGTGGGGATTGGTGATATAGGGATTTCTTTGCCACAATTTTGGCCAAAGAAAGGGATCTTTCAGGAACTGTGAGGAGATATCCCAGAGTGTATCTCCTTTTTTAATAGTATAAATCCCTTCTCCCTCCTTCTTTTCTTGGGCATATCCCGAGATGATGAAAAAAAAGGATAGAACCATCATTGCAATAAAAAAGAGAAAATATGTTTTCCTTTTCATAAGCCCCTCCATTAAAAACGAATGAATATTTATCATTTATGAAAATTTGTTTAAAATTAGCCTGTTATCACTGATTTGTCAAGAAGATTCTAAAGCAATAACTATACCAAACCCTATCCTAATTCTCCTAATTTATGGAATCTATTGGTAATATTCAAAAATTCTACAAATGGTTTCCATATCTTTTCGAGAAAGGGTGGTAAGTTTTTACCCAGTTTCTATCTTTTTGAACAAATTATCGCTCATGTTAATCCCACCACAAACCAAATAAAGGTGAATTGACAGAAAAACCCACTCCATGCTAAAAAATAATATTCAACCTTTATTTTATAATAATATTACTTGGATGGGAAATCTCTCTACAAACGAAAAATGACCTATAAAAAATTAAACAGATAGCAGTTCATTCCGAGCTTGGTAAAGGACGGACGGCTTGGATTTAATCGGAAGCTCAAAAGATGTCCACCCTCCCCTCTGAAGATGAAACCCTTGATTTCTTCTTAGAAGGAAAACTTCAGGTTCTTCAGAAGAAGAAAGGATATCGATTCTCGATTGATGCCCTTTTACTTAGTCAGTTTGTGATGATCAGAAAAAATGAAAAGGTGATAGATCTTGGAACAGGTTGTGGGATTCTACCCTTATTGCTTTCCAAGACCACAAAGGCCAGCACCTTTGTTGGAGTTGAAATTCAAAAGGACTTATTTGAATGTGCAAGGAAAAATGTTCTGTTGAACCATCTGGAGGAGAGGATAACAATCCTTCAACAAGACTATAGAGAGTTAAAAAGATTCTTTCCTCCTAATTCGTTTGACGTAGTCCTTTCCAATCCTCCTTATCGGAAACCCCTGACCGGTAGAATCAATCCTTCCATAGAAAAGGCCATTGCACGCCATGAGATCAAAGGATCTCTTGAAGACCTAATCTCATTGACCTCTTATCTGCTCCCTCCAAAAGGAAGGTTTTATCTGATTTTCCCTGCCTTTAGAACCGTTGATTTACTCGTTGCTTTGAGAAAAGCAAGGCTGGAGCCTAAACGACTGCAATTCGTCTATCCCAGGATTGGAGAGAATGCAAAATTTGTCCTCACCGAATCTATCAAGGAGAGTGGCGTTGAACTCATGATCATGGAACCTCTCACCCTTCAATCCTCTACCTCCAACCATTCTTAAAGCAGGATGGAAGGACTTAAAGAAAAATTCTTTGACAACGAGGCTGGAATGGGATAATAATTTCTCATATGAATCAGTTTCTCCATGTTCATCCCTTTGAAGGGAAAAAGGATGATACCCTCACAATCATTTCAGAATGTATTGGAATCGAATTAGAAAGGGTCGATCAAGAGTTTCGAAAGAATCTCCAATCGAATGTCCCCCTCATTTCTACCATTGGAGAATATCTCCTTTTTAGCGGTGGGAAGCGATTTCGGGCCAAACTTCTCCTGCTCTCTTCCAAGCTGTGTGGTTATCAGGGGGATCTCCATATCTCTATGGCCAGTCTCATAGAATTCATCCACACCGCTACACTGCTTCACGATGATGTCGTAGACCAAGCTCAACTTCGCAGAGGAATGGACTCGGCCAATTCCAAATGGGGAAACGAAGCCAGTGTCTTGGTTGGAGACTTCCTCTTTACAAAATGCTTCTCCCTTATGGTTGAGAGCGGAAATTGGAAAATCCTCCAAACGGTCTCTAAAGCAACCACCATCATGGCCGAAGGAGAGTTAGAGGAATTAATCAGGACGAATGACCTCTCTATGACTGAAGAGGCCTACCTGTCCATTATTACCCATAAAACCGCTTTTCTCATTTCGGCAGCAACCCAGATTGGTGCCATCCTGGGAGGAGTCTCTGAAGAAAAAGAGAAGGCCCTCTACGAGTTTGGAATGAATGTTGGCATCGCCTTCCAGCTGATTGATGATCATCTCGATTATACCTCAAAGGAAGAGGAGTTTGGAAAGAAGATTGGAATCGACCTTCAGGATGGGAAGATTACCCTTCCCTTGATTTGGGCCCTCCGTCAATGCCATCCTGAAGAAAGGGCTTTGATTCAAAGGATCGTTGAATCTGATCCCATTACGAAGGAGGCCTTCTTTCAGGTGGTAGAGATTATCCAAAAGTATCATGGGATCCAATATACTTGGGAGAAGGCGAAAGGCTATATCCACAGGGCAAAAAATCATCTTCACCTTTTTCCCCCTTCAAAAGAGAGGAAGGCCCTTGAGGTCCTTGCCGATTACGTCTTGGAAAGGAGATTATAGAGAGACCTCCTTGGAGATTTATTTATCACAAGGAATTCATTTCAAGAAAGAGGTGTGAAAAATGGGAAAAGAGTCAAATTTGGTTCATGTCAATGATCATAATTTTTCATCAGAGGTTCTCAATTCGAACCTCCCTGTCCTAGTCGATTTCTGGGCCAGTTGGTGTGGACCCTGCAGGAGCATCAGTCCTGTGATTGAGGAACTGGCCAATGAGTTTTTTGGGAAAATCAAAATAACCAAACTCAATGTAGATGAAAATCCTGCAACACCCAGTCAATATGGTGTAAGGGGAATCCCAACCCTCATTCTATTTAAAGAAGGAAAGGTGATTGATCAGATCGTTGGTGCTGTTCCAAAAGCCCGTCTGAAGGCCATGATTGAAAAGGCCTTATAACCCAAATTCAATCCTTCTCTGACCAACGTACGAAAAGATCCCTGGGCTGTAAGATATGAAGAGACATTTATTGATAAAGGTACTCATTCTCTGTTTCAGTCTTTTATGGATTTCCATGCTCCTCCAATGTTCTAAAGAGAAGAAACCCTCTTTAGAGAGGGCCCCCAATTTTATTCTCAAGACCCTGGAGGGGCAGGAGATCAACCTTTCTCAAATGAGAGGAAAAGTGATCCTCCTCGATTTTTGGGCAACCTGGTGCGGTCCCTGTCGTGAGTCTATTCCCCATCTCATTCAACTTTATAAGGCATACCAACCCAATGGATTTGAAGTCATTGGAATGAGTATGGACAAAGGGGATGTGGAAGCCGTCCGCAATTTTGTGAGGGCAATGGACATCCCTTACCCAGTCGTGATCACACCGGATGAGGTTGCAAGAACGTATAAGGTGACAGCCATCCCTACCACCTTCTTCATTGATAAAAAGGGAACAATTCGAGAAAGGATGACTGGTTTTAATTCCGCCATCGCTGAGCGGATGACTTCAAGAACGGTTGAACTCACTTCTGAAAATCCTGAATTATAATAGGCTCGTTTTTTCAGAAGGTTTCTTTAATCCCAAATCCCATCGATCTGTTTTTGGCAATAACGGCAGGTCCCATCCAGGATATCATTTTTTCTAACCCAAAATCCTACCCGTTCAATCAAGCTTTGACCGCACCGAGGGCAGAAGGTATCTTCCCCTTCTTCACCTGGGATATTTCCGCAATAGACGTAATGGAGTCCAGCTTCCATACCAATCTTTCGGGCTCGATGAAGCGTGGAGGCTGGTGTCCTGGGAAGGTTTAACATTCGATAGGTTGGATAAAAAGCAGAGATATGCCAGGGAACCTCTGATCCCAAAGCGACGAGGAATTGAGCGATCCCCTTAAACTCTTGATCTGAATCGTTTAGGTTTGGGATGACAAGAGTTGTGACCTCTACCCAGATTCCCATCTCCCTCATCAGCTTGAGATTCTTTAAAACAGGTTCAAGACTTGCCCCACATATCTCTTTATAGAATTTTTCCTGAAAGCTCTTTAGATCCACGTTAGCTCCATCTAAATAGGGTTGAATCATCTGAAGGGCTTCTTCGCTCATATAGCCATTGGTAACAAATACATTCTTGATCCCTTCCTGATGGGCCAAACGGGAAACCTCATAGGCATACTCGAAATAGATCGTGGGTTCGGTATAAGTGTAAGAGATGGATCGACACCGATTCTGTTTCGTCAACATGACAATTTCAGATGGAGAAACCTCTGACCCCTCAATCCTTCCTCCTCGATCTCTCGGCATTTGGGAGATCTCATGGTTCTGACATTGGAGGCAACGAAAATTGCAACCAACTGTGGCCACGGAGAAAGAGGTAGATCCGGGTAAGAAATGAAAGAGGGGCTTCTTTTCTATAGGATCGACATTCAAAGAGATCGCCTTCCCATAGACCAGGGTGTAAAGCTTACCCTCTCTATTCTCACGTACTCCACAGATTCCCCTTTTCAGGGGTGAAATCACACACCGATGGTTACAAAGAATGCACTGAACCTTTCCATCCTCTAAAGAATGATAAAGCATGGCTTCCTTCATCTCTTCTAACCTCAATGAAAATAGAATAATCCTTAAAGAAGATCTCTTCTAAAGATCAAAATGGGAAAGTTGTTCAAGAACATATCTTCGAATGACCTGTGGTTTAGGAAGGTCCAAGAGGATCTTTCCATTTTGGACGAAAGGAATGAGAATCTCTTCAAATTGACCACCGCAGGTACAGGGATTCAAACTTGGATGGGAGGAATCTTCTCGATTTTGAAAAGGGACCATCTGATCCTGAAAACACCTTGTACACCGCATGACGCTCTTTGCCCCTGACATCTTTCCCCTCTTCGCCAGGGGTTTCCCCTCAATCTCAATGATATCCATCGCAAAGTCGATCACCCGGGCATTGGTGATGGATGTCCCCACGCCATAGGCGTCCACCACTGGATTGAGGGCAAGGATTCTCTTCTCATCTAATCCCCCGCTGACATAAATTTGGACATGACCAAATCCCCTCAAGTTTAATTCCCAACGGATCTCTTCGATAATCTTTATCAAATCACCCCTCCTGGAACTGGGGGTATCTAATCTTATTCCAAAAAGCCTTTTTCCGAGAGCCTCAGCCACCCGAATCGCCTCAATCTTCTCATCATTAAAGGTATCGATCAGTGAAACCCTTTTCACTTTAGGAGAAATCACCTCATCAAAGGCTTTTGTAGCTTCAACCGTATCCCCCATAATGAGAATTAAGGCATGGGGCATGGTCCCTGAAGGTTCCTCCTCAATCAATTCAGCATCCTTTACGACCGAAACCCCATCACACCCCCCAATGAAGGCACTCCTTTCTACCATGGGAGCGATGGCAGGATGGATACGCCTTGCCCCAAAACTGATCACACTTCTGCCATCAGCGGCCTTTTTACAGCGAGCGGCTTTGGTCGCTACTCCGGAGGCTTGGCAAAGTAATCCGAGGATAGAGGTCTCGTAGAGACCAAAATCGGTGTACATCCCCTCAATCTCCATTACCGGCTCATAGGCCCGGAAGATAGTCCCCTCTCTCATGGTCCTGGCATTGACTTTCAAATCCTTTAATAAATAAGCCACCTCCTCAATCCCTGCCAGGACACCCCATCCATAATCCTCAGGGAATCGTTTAGCAATAAATTCTGCCTTCACCCATTTATCAATCTTTTTAGCCTTGAGGATTTCCAAGGTTCTCGTGAAATAGACATCTGTATACTTGCCGGCCTTAATATCTTTTGGATCAGCAATGTGGAACATAGTTCTTTCTCCAGAAAGAAGGTAGAATTTATTTTTATATAACAGAAATTTACCACCTCTGTCTATAAAAATATTAAATGTCAGGAAGAGGGTTTTGGCATTCAAATTGCTCAGATAGAATCATTCATTTAATTTAATTCAGGCAACTAAATCATAAGATCAAATTAAGAAATTTTTTCCATAAGTTCGAATCCAGGCCCTTCAAGAGGATTAAAAAAGAGGGGTTATAAAGTTTCAGTTTTGTTAGACCTGCACATTTTTGAAACGCCCCTGCTGGGTAATGAAATCGATCAAAATCATGAAAACTCCATGTAAATCATAGGGAATTGAAAAAAGTAGAGAAACCTTCATGATCAAACAGGAATAAAGGAATTTTATGGAAAAGGATTGTTTGAATATCCTGGTGATGACTCGTCCTGATGCTGGGATGAGAAGTCTTAAGATAAAGAGAGAGACCTTTAAACTCTTAGTTTATCTTCTCGCCTTTTTCCAACTCGCCATGATTTTTTTCTTTTGTGATTACATCCAGCAAAAAAAGAAGGCCCTATGGCTAAATCAATTGCGTGAAGAATCCGAATTCCAGAGAAACCAGATTCGATTGTTTTCATCCCAGATCGAAGAACTGGAAAAAAAATTTATAAAGTTGAAAGAACTCGACCAGAAGATACGGATCATTGCCAACCTTCAAGAAGATGTCAATCCTCACCCATTCATTGGGATTGGGGGATCCTCCTCATGGCTCCCCCATGGAAACAGAGAAAGACCTCCTGACTAACCCCTCTTCTTTAAAAATTGGCCATTGCGGATCCACAGGGTTGGAATAATCCCAGCAGCAATAATAATTCCTGCTACGATAAAGGCATCATCAAAGGCACGGACGGTGGTCTGCTTCTGAATCCATAACGTCAGCAAAGTCTGCCCTTTTTCGATCACTTCGGTAGGGGAATACCCTGCTTTTAGAATCATTTCCTGCATGATGGATAAGACTCGATTGACAGGAAAGGAGAAGGTATTGTTGATCTGCTCCATAAAATGGAAATAATGAAAAAACTCTCGCCTCTGTAAAATCGTTCCCATCAAAGCAATACCAAATGCACCTCCTACCTGCATATTTACGGTCAGGAGTCCTGATGCAATGCTGGTCTTTCCTCTCGGGATGGCGTTGAGCGCCGTGCTCATCAAAGGAGCGTTGATCAAACCCATCCCGGTCCCCCTGATGACCTGTGTCCATAAAAAGAACCAGTAATCTGAATTGAGGGATAGATCTTTATAGATATAGAGGGAGAAACCTGTCAAAAGCATCCCCAGAAATAAAGGGATTCGAGGCCCAATCCGATCTGAAATGATTCCTGAAAGAGGAGAGATGATGGCAATGGTAATGGCCGTTGGGACTAAAATAAATCCTGTGCGAAAAGCCGTATAACCCATCAAACTCTGTAAAAAGAGGGGAAGAAGGAACATCGAGCCAAAGATCGCTACCGCTCTTAAAAAATTAATAATATTAGCCATCAGAAAATTATGAATGGCAAATAGACGGAGGTCAATGATTGGATCCTCTTTGAAAATCCCTGTAATGAGAAATGGGATGAGCCCAAGGATACTGATCCCAAAGCAAGAGAGGATGTAGTCAGAGTTCCACCCCTCTCTCTGGCCTTGTGTCAGGGCAATGAGCAGACCAGCAAGAAAAACTGAGAAACTGACAAATCCAATAAGATCAAAACTCTTATCCCGTCGGGTTGGCTCAGAGGGAGAAAGAATGAGATGGGCTGCCAAAATCGCTATGACCCCTACTGGTAGATTAATATAAAAGACAGATCTCCAGTTTACTTCATCGACCAAATAACCACCGAGGAATGGCCCTACAGCAGGACCGACCATCATTCCAATAGACCAGACCCCCATGGCAGTTCCTCTCTCTTGAGGAGGAAAGGTTTCTGAAACCAATGTCAATCCCGTTGGCATCATGGCCCCTCCCCCAATGGCCTGAAGTATTCGGAAAATGATAAGAGAGTCTTTTCCCCAAGCTGCGCCGCATAGGGCAGATCCTAAAACAAACAGGACCAAACTGCCCATGAAAACCTTTTTTAAACCCATGACCTCTCTCAGCCAACTTGTTGCTGGCATGGAGATGGCAAAGGCGATCATGAATCCTGTAACCACCCACTCAATCTGGTCAACGGTGGTCCCAAAATTGGCCATAATTTTTGGAAGGGCGACATTGACAATGGTATTGTCTAAAATAGCCATGAAGCTACTCAGGATCACGACGATCAGAACAGACCATTTTCTTTGATGGCTTTTTTGAAAAAGATGATTTTCCATCTTTAATCAAGACTGATGCTATGAGCTGGTTTCTATGGCGACAACCACCATCATTCCAGGTTTAAGAAGGTTTTTTGGATCTTTAACAAAGATTCTCACTGGAAGGCGGTGGGTAATCTTAATAAAATTTCCAGAGGGATTATCCGAAGGAAGCAGTGCAAATTCGGATAGGGCAGCGGCACCAATTGACTCAACCCTCCCTTCAAAATGGTTGTGAGGAAAGGCATCGGCTTCAACACTCACTCTCGCCCCCTTATGAATTCGTCGTATTTTTGTCTCTTCAATATTGGCCACCACCCATTTATCTGCTGGATCATTGACCACTAAAATCGGCTGACCCGGTTGAACCATCTGTCCTTCTTCACAAAATCGCTTTGAGACCACCCCGTGGATGGGGCTGATGATTGAGGTTTCTTGAAAACGAATTTTAGCCAATTGATAGCTGGCTTCAGCCTCTTTTACCTTGGCCTTGAGGAGTTCAATATTTCCTTCCTGAAGGAGGATCTGTTTCTTTTCCTCTTCGGCCAGACTTAGATTGATCCGTGCTTTTTGAAGGAGCTGTTCAGCCAATTGAATATTTTGTTGCTTTAAGTTGATGGACCTAAGATTGGCTTTTGCCAAATCGAGTTGGGAACGGGCCTCACGTTCATTTTCAAGTGAGACTTCATACTTGCTCTTGGCAACTTGAAAATTCGTCTCGGAAGTATCCCTTGCATTTTCTGGAATATATCTCTGCCGAAAAAGGGCCTCAGCCCTCAAAAATTCCTTTGCTGCATTTTCCATCGTGGCCTTGGCCTCTGTGACTTTGGCCATGGCCGCCTTGTGGTTAGCTTGAGCGCACTCAATCTCTTTATAGACTCGCTCTCTCTGGAGCTCCGCGTCCTCTTTGGCTAATTGAAGCCCTTCCTGGGCCTCATGGAAAGAGGCCTTTGCCGTCTCAATCCCCCGATAAATGCGCTCTTTAGTTAAAGAAAGTTGTGTAATGGCTTTAGACAGTTCATGCCGGGCAATTTCAAGGTTGGCATGAGCTTGTGACAGGGCTTCTTCGTAATCCTTCTTTTCAATCTCAATAAGAACCTGTCCTGCCTGGACAGAATCGCCTTCGTCTACTAAGAGCTTAGCTATTCTTCCTGTTACTTTTGAACTTAGATAGATAAGGTTCCCTTTGACCTGAGCATCATCCGTGGAGACATAGTGCCATCGAAAAATCAACCATCTCCCCCCAAAATACGTGATCAACCCCAAAAAGGAGATTAGTACAACCAGGAAGATAATTTTTTTATATAGCTTATTAAAAGAATTGACAATCCTCTCCCTCATCCCATCACCATTGGAATTAAATTTCATCAATTGCAGACACAATATAAGGTATGACCTTTTTAAAA
>JBBIRT010000104.1:0-11506 GCA_037441725.1 Deltaproteobacteria bacterium
GGAAGGAGAAGGAGAGATGCGAGAGGTTTCCATCATTGGGGTGGGTATGACCCGATTTGGTAAATTTCTTGAGAGGAGTTTACAAGACCTGGGCCGGGAAGCCCTGTGGAATGCAATCGAAGATGCGAATGTGGAGGTCAAGGACATTGGAGTAGCCTATGTGGGGAATGCCCTTGCCCCTCAACTCACAGAATTGAAAGGGACGATTGGGCAACATATCCTGACCGAGGCTGGAGTCTTTGGAATTCCTGTCATCAATGTTGAGAATGCCTGTAGCAGTGGATCAACAGCTCTAAGAGGGGCCTATCTTGAGGTGGCATCGGGGACATGTGATGTGGCACTGGCCCTCGGAGTCGAAAAACTTTTTTGCGGTGATAGTGCAAGATCAGCAGCAGCCATGGCCCAGGGGACGACCCTGGCCAAGTTTGGATTTATGTTTGTAGCCCTCTATTCCATGCAATTGAGAAGATGGGTGGAAAAGTATGGGGTAACCAAAGAACAGTTTGCCAAGGTGGTGGTAAAAAATACCTACAATGGCTCCCTCAATCCCTACGCTCAATTTAGAAAGCCCATGACGATTGAGGAAGTTCTTGGCTCCCGTGTAGTGGCCGAACCCTTGACACAATTTATGTGCTCCACAATGGGTGACGGTGCAGCTGCAGCAATCGTCTGTGCCAAAAGGATAGCCCGAAAATATACCTCGAAGCCTTTAATCGACATTGCTGCCTGTGAATTGGTTTCGGGGACTTTCACCTTCCCAGACGAGCCCCATGAACCCATTACCACCCGTGCTGCACGACGTGCCTATGAGAAGGCAGGGATTGGTCCTGAAGATATCAATGTCGCCGAAGTCCACGATGGGATGGCCCCGGCAGAGTTACTGCTCTATGAAGAGCTTGGATTCTGTGGACCTGGCGAGGCAGGTCAAATGATTGATGAAGGAAAAACCACTCTGACTGGAGTCATTCCGGTCAACCCGAGTGGAGGCCTTGCTGCCAAAGGCCATCCCGTAGCAGCAACAGGACTGGCTCAAATTGCAGAAATCGTTTGGCAGTTAAGGGGAGAAGCAGGGCGGAGGCAGGTCACCAACCGTCCCAAGGTTGGATTGACTGAGAATGCAGGAGGTTGGGCCTCAGATGACAATGCGGCATGTGCTGTGACCATCCTTAAAAGGTGAGATGGATTATCATTTTTTAAGAAAGGAGTTGTGAGAAAATGAAGGTAGAAAAGATTGGCGTGGTGGGTTGTGGGATCATGGGATCTGGAATCGCACAGGTTTGTGCTCAATCAGGATACCAAGTGATCGTTTCTGATATCAAGGATGAATTGATTCAAAAGGGGCTTAAGTCTATCGACTCTTTTTTGAGCCGAAGCATAAGCAAAGGAAAAATATCCCCAGAAGAGAAGGAAATCATCCTTTCTCGAATCCAAGGAACCACCCACATTGAAGAATTCTCAGTTTGTGATTTTGTCATTGAGGCTGTTCCAGAAGTTTTAGAAATGAAAAAGGATGTTTTTAGAAAGCTTGATCAAATCTGTCCAGGACATGCTATCCTGGCATCCAATACCTCTGTATTATCTGTTACTGATTTGGCAGCAGCAACCAAGCGTCCGGATAAGGTTTTGGGAATGCACTTCTCAAATCCTGTTCCTCTAATGAAGGGTTTAGAGTTGGTCAGGACGATCGCCACCAGTGATGAGACCATGGCCATGGCAATAGAGGTCGGAAAAGCCCTGGGAAAGATCGTCGTCATTGCCAAGGATGCACCTGGCTTTATCTCAAATCGGATCCTCACCCCTTTCCTGTTAAATGCCATTCGAGTGCTTGAGGAGGGGTTAGCCAGCAAGGAGGATATTGATACGATCATTACCACAGGATTGGGGCATCCTATGGGTCCCTTTACCCTCCTGGACCTCATTGGGATTGATACGGTATTTCATGGGGCAAGCGCTATCTATGAGGAGCTAAAAGATCCCCAATATAACCCTCCCACCCTGATGCGAAAGATGGTTGCTATGGGTTGGCATGGGAGAAAGACTGGCAAAGGATTTTACGAGTATTGACAGGTTTTATTGCCTCTCCTAAAATTTTTTGACACCCCAAAAAATAGAAACTATAATTAAACACTCAAAGATTGTTAAATGGGGGATGGGATGAGACGGATCCTATGGGTTCTGGTCTTTGTCCTGATAGGGGGGCTTCTCTATTATTACTATTATTACCTCCCTCAGGGGAAAAAGGAGAATAGGAAAGGGATTAAGGTTTCAGGGAATATCGAAGCGACAGAAGTGGATGTAGGATTTAAGATCTCAGGGAGGATCATTAGTCGTTTCTATAAAGAGGGGGATTGGGTTGAACGTGGGAGGATCCTGGCAAGACTTGATGCCGAGGATCTCCGAAATCGTCTTGAAGTGGCCAAGGCAACCTTAGCCTCTGCACAAGCCCGATTAAATAGATTACTTGCAGGATCAAGGCCAGAAGAGATCAAAGCAGCAGAGGCCAGCCTCAACCAGGCCAAATTCGATCTTGAAAACAAGGAAACTCATTATGAACGGATGAAACTCCTCTTCGAAAAAGGGGTGGTTCCGAAGGAAATCCTGGACAACGCTGAGGCCGCTCTAAAGATTGCCAGGGCCTCTTTGGAAAAGGCGAAGGAAAATTATCATCTTATTAAGGAAGGACCAAGAAAAGAGGATATCGAAGAAGCGAAGGCCTTGGTGGAACAAGCCCGTGCCTCAGTGAAACTGAATGAGACTCAGCTCAGCTATACAACGCTCTATTCACCCATCTCAGGGGTGGTGCTGGTCAGTTCCGGAGAGATCGGGGAGGTGGTCAATCCAGGAACGTCGATTCTCACCTTAGCCGATCTCGAAAATGTCTGGTTAAAGGCCTACATCCCAGAGACTGATCTCAGTAAAGTAAAATGGGGTCAGGAGGTGATTGTGACTACTGATCTTCAGCCGAAGAAGGAATACAAAGGAAAGATTTCTTTCATCTCCTCCCAGGCCGAATTTACTCCCAAACAGATTCAGACCGAAAAGGAGAGAGTCACCTTAGTCTATCGGATTAAAGTGGATCTTCCTAATAAAGATCATGAACTCAAACCTGGCATGCCGGCTGATGGTCTGATTTTGTTAGAAACAACGTCTCCATAAAAACCATGATAAATTTTAAGGGTCAATCCAATTCTAACTCTCAAATTTAATTGACCAAAACGATGCTTTCCATTCAAACCTCACATTTAACAAAGACATTTGGATCCCAGACCGCAGTAAAAGAGATGAATTTAGAGGTAAAAGCAGGTGAGATATTTGGTTTGGTTGGGCCAGATGCCTCGGGCAAGACTACCACCCTTCGAATGTTATGTGGAATTCTTCCTCCAGATAGCGGAGAAGCAAAGGTCGCAGGGTATGATATTTTGAAAGAGGCAGAGTCTCTCAAAGAAAAGGTGGGCTACCTTCCTCAGAGATTTGGACTTTATGGAGACCTCACCGTGCTTGAGAACATTCATTTTTATGGAGATCTCTATCAAGTTCCAAGGAGAGAAAGGAAAGAACGAATTGAGAGGCTTCTCCAATTTGCCAATCTTAAACCCTTTACAAAGAGAAGGGCTCAAGATCTCTCTGGAGGAATGAAGCAGAAATTGGGCCTAATCTGTGCCCTGATCCATACTCCGCAAATCCTCTTTCTGGATGAACCTACGACTGGAGTGGATCCTCTCTCTCGGAGGGATTTTTGGATCATCCTCTACGAATTATTAAAGGACGGAGTCACGATTCTCTTTTCGACCTCTTATTTAGATGAGGCCGAGCGCTGCAACCGTATTGGTCTGATCTTTCAGGGCGAATTGATGATCGTGGATACTCCCTCTGCCGTGAAGGCCCAACTTGGAGGAACAATTTTAGAGCTTCGAATGGAGAATCATCAGAAAGCCATGAGATGGCTTGAAGGCATGGAGTTTATCAAAAACCTGGTCTTATCCGGAGATAAAATTCACATCCTTGTGGAAGATCGTTTTAAAGCGGAGAAAAAGATTCGGTCGACTTTAAGAGAAAGGGGAATAGAAATTTTTACCCTCGAAGAGACTCAACCCTCCCTTGAGGATGCCTTTGTCTCCATTATTCAGGAGAGGAAAAAGGGGGTTAACCCTATAAAGGGAGGAATTCTTCCTTATCATGGGTAGGATATGGAATAATGAACCATCAGGGTCATCCCATGCCATTTGTAGTTGAAGTTGAAGACCTGGTAAAAAGTTTTGATGGATTCATCGCTGTGGATCATATCCACTTTAATGTCAAAAAAGGGGAGATCTTTGGTTTTTTAGGCCCAAATGGATCTGGAAAATCCACCACTATCCGAATGCTTTGTGGCCTTTTGCTTCCCACCTCAGGGAGGGGAAAAGTGGCAGGATTCGATCTCATTACAGAACCTGAAAAGATCAAACAAACGATCGGCTACGTGTCTCAAAGATTTTCCCTTTATGATGACCTGACCGTGATCGAAAACCTCCATTTTTTTGGAGGGATTTATGGTCTATCTGGATCTCTACAAAAGAGGCGGGAGGCCGAGGTATTAGAGATGATTGGGCTCCAGAACTTACAGAATCATATCACCCGAACGCTTCCCGTTGGATGGAAGCAGCGTCTTGCCCTGGGCTGTGCCATTCTTCATCGCCCCTCTATCCTCTTCTTAGATGAGCCGACTTCAGGAGTTGACCCACTTTCCAGAAGGGATTTCTGGGGTCTCATCCAGAGAATGGGAGAGGAAGGGGTGACGACCTTTGTGACCACCCACTATATGGACGAAGCAGAGTACTGCAGTCGGTTGGCCTTGATCTATCAGGGGAGAATCATTGCCATAGGGACTCCTTCTGAGTTGAAATGGAAGACCCTCTCTCAAGGAGTGATGGAAATCATCTGTGATCCTCTCATTCCTGCGCTGGAGTTTTTAAAGAGAGAGCGGTGGGTTTCGGAGGCAGCCGTTTTTGGAGACGGTCTTCATGTGATTGGAAGGGAGGGTGTAGATTTGGAACAAGAGATCCGACACCTTTTCCAACGGCAAGGAATTTTTATAAAAAGGATGGGGTGGATTAAACCTTCTTTGGAAGATGTCTTTGTTTCATTAATCGAAAAAGAGGAAACCCAGTGAACCTTTTCCGGACATGGGCCATTGCCAAGAAGGAGTTTTTTCATATCTTTCGGGATCCAAGAAGTCTGGGGCTGGTCATCCTCATGCCTGCCCTTTTAATGCTGATCTTTGGATATGCAGTGACCATTGATGTCAAAAAGGTTTCACTGGCTGTTCTTGATCATGATCGGAGTCAGGAGAGTCTCAATTTTATCCATCGTTTTAGCGCCTCCCCGTATTTCAGCCTTCGCTTCTGGGTGAAAAATGAAAGGGAGATCAAGCACCTTATTGATCGAGGAGAAGTGAAGATCGGATTGATCCTTCCCTACGATTTTTCAGAAACGATTAAGTCAGAAAGGATCTCCCCCATCCAGGTATTGATAGAAGGAACAGATTCAAATACGGCCAACATCATCCTTAATTATGTCAAGACGATTGCACTCCAATATACTCAGGAAAAGACACTTTTGAAAGTAAATAAGATGGGCGTGAGGGAACTGAAGTTTCCTCTGGATATAAGGCCAAGGGTCTGGTTCAATGAAGACTTAGAATCGAAAAACTACTTTGTTCCAGGGCTTGTGGCTGTCATCATCTCCATCATCGGAGTGATTCTCACTGGGCAAGTCATTGTCCGTGAATGGGAAAGGGGGACGATGGAGCTTCTGATCTCCACCCCAGTCAGAAAGGGAGAACTGATGGCGGGGAAGTTATTCCCTTACTTTTTCCTCGGCCTTCTTGACCTTTTATTGGCGGTGCTCATGGGCCGATGGGTATTCGAGGTTCCCTTCAGGGGAAGCGTGGCGTTGCTCACCATCCTTTCCTGTATCTACATTGTGGTGGCTCTTGCGTTGGGCTTGACCATCTCCACGGTTGCCAGGACTCAACTGCTGGCCAATCAGATGGCCATGGTCATTGGGTTTTTACCAACCTTTCTTCTCTCAGGTTTTACCTTTGCCATTACGAACATGCCCCTCTGGCTTCAGACCATTACCTATGGGATTGCTCCAAGGTATTATGTGACGGTTGTAAAGGAAATATTCTTGAAAGGGGTGGGTTTCTCTTTTCTCTGGCGTGAGACATTGGTATTATTCGGCATAGGTATCTTTGGTCTCTTAGTAGCAACAAAGACCTTTAAAAAGGAATTGAGGTAAAATAAAGGGAACGATGTTCAAACGAGTTCAATACCTCTTTGTTAAAGAATTGATTCAAACTTTAAGGGATAGACGGTTGAGGATGCTTTTGATTCTGCCCCCGATCTTACAGCTCATTGTCTTCGGATATGCTGCCAATTTGGATGTGAAGCATATTCGGACAGCCATTCGAGACCTTGATTTGAGTGTAAGCTCAAGGGATCTGATCAGTCGATTTTCAAGCTCTAAATATTTTGATATCCTCTCCTATCCAAAAACACCCGATGAGGTTAAGAACCTTATCATCCGGGGAGAGGTTATCCTCAGCATTGAAATTCCAGCCGATTTTTCAAAAAAGTTAAAAAAGGGAGAAACGCCTCTCATCCAGATTCTTCTCGACGGAACCGAATCCAATACAGCACTCATTGCATTGGGTTATGCGAATCAAATCCTTTCTGAATTCTCCTCGCAGGTTCTCATAAAGAGGTTAAATCGGGCAGGAATGATCGATTTTGAAGAAGCAGGAGTTGAGCTGGAGCATCGTGTCTGGTTCAATCCCCTTTTTGAAAGCAGGCTTTTCTATATCCCAGGAGTCATCGCTTCCATTGCCTTTCTCATTCCCATCATTTTAACCTCTCAAGCCATTGTGAGGGAAAGAGAACTGGGGACCCTGGAACAGATCATGGTAACCCCCATCAAATCTTGGGAACTCATCTTAGGGAAGACCCTTCCATTTGCAATGCTGGGTCTTCTGGATGCGATCATGATAGCCCTAATTGGAGTGTTTTGGTTTGAGGTCCCTTTTCGGGGAAATCCATTCCTCCTCCTTCTTGGGGTTTGCCTATTTCTCTTAAGTTCTGTAGCGATCGGACTATTCATCTCTACCATCTGTTCTACTCAACAACAGGCCCAAATCTCAACTTTCTTTTTTGCCATGCCGGCTTTTACCCTTTCCGGGTTTGCTTTTCCCATTGAAAATATGCCTGAGTGGATCCAATTCCTGACCTATGCCAATCCTCTCCGATACTTTTTAGTGATCATTCGGGGAGTCTTTTTAAAGGCCAATGGACTGGATATCCTCTGGCCCCAGATGATAGCCCTGGGCATCTTGGGGATAGGGATGATTGTTTTAAGTTCTATTCGATTTCAGAAGAGGCTAAAATAAGAGGTTGAAGGGGCTGGGTTTAAGGATGTGAAGAGGATGGAAATCCTGATGAGGATCTACAATAGACTTTTTGAAACGTTTGGACCCCGCCATTGGTGGCCTGGAGAGACCTGCTTTGAAATTATGGTAGGAGCGATCCTTACGCAAAATACATCCTGGAAGAATGTAGAAAAGGCAATCCAGAATTTGAAGCAAAAGGGGGTCTTGACCTTAGAGGGAATTCATCACCTTAAGAAATCACAATTAGCCTATTTGATAAGGTCTTCAGGTTACTATCGGATCAAAGCAGAGCGTTTGAAATCATTTGTCCAATTTATATTGAATGAGTATGATGGGGAATTGAAACGGATGGAGAGGGTGCCCACGGATGAGTTGAGAAAAAAGCTTCTCCAGGTCAAAGGGATTGGCCCTGAAACCGCTGATAGCATTCTTCTCTATGGATTAAACCGTCCCATCTTTGTGGTGGATACCTATACCCGAAGAATCTTTTCAAGACATAGAATGATTTCTGAAAAGGCCTCTTACGATGAGATCCAGAATTTTTTTATGGATCATCTTCCCCATGATGAGAAACTTTTCAACGAATATCATGCCCTCATCGTCCACCTGGGAAAGAATTTATGTAAAAAGATGCCGAGATGTGATCAATGTGTTCTTATGGGTATAGAGCATAGGACGTAGGGATGGGTTATTGGGAGAAAGAGATTCGGAGTTTGATGGGGAAAGCGATCCATCGGTTTGGTCTGATTCAGGATGGAGATCGAATCTTAGTGGGGGTTTCAGGAGGAAAGGACAGCCTCTCCCTGCTTTACCTCCTTGATGAAAGAAGGAAAAGGGTCCCTATTTCCTATGACCTTCTCCCAGTGTATATTGATCTGGGCTTTGATCCTCATCGAGCTGAAACCTTGAAAAGATTTTTTGAAGTCAGAGGCCTTTCTTATCATATTGAGTTTACCGAAATCGGGAAAAGGGCAAACAGTCCTGAGAATCGAGAGAATCCTTGTTTTCTCTGCTCCTGGGAGAGGAGAAAGCGTCTGTTTTCCCTTGCCCATCGTTTCAAATGCAATAAGATTGCCCTCGGCCATCATAAGGATGATATCATCGAAACCTTTCTCATCAACATCTTTTATAGTGCTGAGATTAGTACCATGCTTCCCTTCCAATCCCTTTTCAAAGGAAAGATTACGATCATCCGGCCTCTTGCCCTCTTGGAAGAGAAGAAGATTGAGAGATTTGCAAAGGAGATGGAACTTCCCTTTGGCCTTAGTGGCTGCCCGAATTCAGGTAAATCGAAAAGAAGAGAGATAAAAGATCTAATTCAGGCCCTCGAAAAGAAGAATAGAAAAATAAAAGGCAATATCTTTCGATCCCTCTCCAATATTAAATTAGAATATCTTTTATGGAAGAAAGAAGAAGACCATAAGGGAAGTTTATCAAATGGCAAATCGATCAGGTTATGAATTATAATAAAAAGAAGGGGGTTCGGTGAATAAAGTCAAATGGGTGGGAGGAATTTTCGATGAGGGAGAAATACAGCAGAAGAGAGTTTTTAAAACATTCCCTGATGGGAGGCATTCTTTTCAGCACAGGTCTGGGTCACGTTCATTTTGCTCGAGCACAGACCCATTTGAGATTTAGCACTTGGCATGTCCCGACTGGAAGAGACGTCCAGACGGTTTGGATCCCCATGCTGGAAGAACTGAAAAAAAGGACCAAGGAGAAGATCCAATACACCATGTTTGCTGGAGCCGCCCTTGGAAAAGGGCCAGAACATTTTGATATTGTGGCCAAAGGCCTTTCTGATATGGGTTACTTCACTGCCACCTGGACTCCTGGCCGATTTCCACTGACCGATGTGCTCTCCCTGGCGACCTGGATTGATGGGAAGGATGTTTCAACCGAGATTGGGAATGCCATGTACAAAAGGATTCTTCATCAGGAGTTTCAAGGGGTGAAGATGGTTGAATTGAATGGTTGCATTCAATCCTTTCTTTGGACGAAGAAACCCGTGCGAAACCTTGAGGATGCAAAAGGATTAAAAATAAGATCTCCTGGTGGGCATCAGACCCATTATATTAAGGCCATTGGCGCCGAGCCAATTTTTATGCCCCTGAGCGATGTCTATCTGGCCATGGAGACTGGAACCGTGGATGGGATTGTGACCTGTCCACCTCAGTTTTTGGCCTTTAAACTTTATGAGGTGGCAAGGTATGGTGTGGTGGCCACCTTCGGATGTGTTTCAGAAGGGGTAATCATGAATCAAGAGAGCTGGAAGAAAATACCTGAAGAGCTCAAACCCATTTTTAATGAGGTTACCCATAATCCTTACCACATCACTGGAGGCCTCACCCGTGAGGTTTATAAGAA
Source organism: Deltaproteobacteria bacterium (assembly GCA_037441725.1). Classification (GTDB taxonomy): domain Bacteria; phylum Desulfobacterota; class BSN033; order BSN033; family UBA1163; genus JBBIRT01. The sequence goes on from JBBIRT010000104.1 coordinate 9,791, forward strand.
GATGATGGAAGAGCTTGTGGAGAAAAAAGTGAATCTCTATCCCCTCCCAGCTAATGAGGCAGAGCGATGGTATGAACGATTCAGAGAGGTGACGAGAAGATGGGTGGGTGAGTTGGAAGAAAAGGGGCTGAAGGCCAGAGAAGCAGTAAGGATGTATAATGAAGAATGCGAGAAAAGGGGAGTTAAGGTCGTGGCCTTTCCTCCTGAATGGAGATAATTTTTGTGGAATGGCTCGAGATGATTCGAGAAAAGATCCATCAGATAAACCGTTGGATTGCCGGGATAGGAGCTTTTGTCCTTATCCCACTCATGGTTCTCACCTCAAGTGATGTGGTAAGTCGTAACGTATTTAGCCGTCCTATCCCAGGCACGGTGGAACTTTCCCAATACATGTTAGCGGTCTTTATTCTATTGGGATTGGCCTATGGTCAACAGGTGAAGGCCCACGTAGCCGTTTCGGTCGTTACCTCTCGACTCCCTCAGAGAATTCAACTCATTCTTTATATGATTTCCATCCTCCTCTGTCTTTTTATTTCCTGGATCTTGATATGGCAGGGATGGATCATCGGCATAGAAGAGAAGACCGTCTCTGATATGTTAAGGATTCCCCAGTACCCTTTTAGGCTAATGGTTGCTTTTTCCGCCCTTTTGCTGGCTTTTGAACTTTTAATTGATCTTGGAGAATCTTTGAAAAAAATGGGGAGAAGGGTTTCTTGATGGAGCCTGTGTTGGTTGGGATATGTGGTGTTGGATTGCTCTTTTTTTTTCTTTTGATCGGGGTTCCAATCGCCTTCTCTCTGATGGCTGTGGGTTTCTTAGGGTCTGCCTATCTTACCTCAATCCAGGCTGCCCTTCCCATGGCAGCCCGAACGGTCTATGAGGTAGTCTCACACTATCCCTATACGATTATCCCTCTTTTTATTATCATGGGAAGTTATGCCGAGATCTCAGGAATCAGCAGCGATCTTTATGACACTTTTGATAAGTGGCTTCGGAGACTCCCGGGAGGCTTGGGGATGGCAACGATTGCAGCCATCGCTGGATTTTCGGCCATCTCGGGTTCATCGGTAGCCTCTTCGGCTGCCTTTGGAAAGATTGCTTACCCTGAGATGAGGCGTTACAACTACTCCCCTCGTTTGGCAGCAGGAACCGTGGCAGCAGGTGCAACCATCGATTTTCTCATCCCGCCCAGTCTTGGCTTTGTGATCTTTGGAATGTTGACCGAACAATCGATTGGAAAACTTCTGATCTCAGGGATCATTCCTGGCTTCATCCTTGCCCTCGCCTTTATGATCATTTTATATCTTTGGGTGAAATTTAATCCTCAATCGGCAAAGGGTCAACCAGAAAGGGTCACTTGGAAAGTGAAGATCTCCGCCCTGAAAGGGATATGGGAGACACTCGTGATTTTCTTAATGGTGATCGGTGGAATTTATACCGGTCTTTTTACTCCCACAGAGGCAGCAGGGGTGGGTGCAACCCTTATCTTTTTAATGGCTCTTTTAAAGAAGAAATTAACGGTGAGGCTTTTCTTTGTTTCCCTTTTTGAAGTGATTCGTATCTCTGTGATGGTACTCATTTTAGTGGCTGGAGCCAATGTGTTTAGCTATTTTTTGGCCCTTTCCATGATCCCAATGAAATTTTCAACGTGGATGATAGGGCTTTCAATTTCAAAATACCTCATCCTCACGATCATTGCTTTCGTTTATCTCTTGC
>JBBIRT010000105.1:0-11498 GCA_037441725.1 Deltaproteobacteria bacterium
CCGAGCAAAATGCCATAATTCAAGCCGCTTATCATGGGGTACAGATTAAGGGGGCAACCATCTATTCTACTACCCATCCTTGCATCATCTGTTCAAAGATGATCATCAATGCAGGAATTGAGAGGATTGTTTATGAGGAAGGGTATTCTGATCCGCTGGCTAAGAGGATGCTAAAGGAGTCTGGAATTAAGATTGAGAAGTTTGACAGAAAAAAGGGAGGCCCGAAGTTAAAGCGATGAAATGTCCTTTCTGTAATCATCCTGAAAGTAAGGTGGTGGATTCTCGACTCGGAAAAGAGAAAGATACCATTCGTCGGAGGAGGGAGTGTTTGGGCTGTCGTAAGCGATTTACCACAAGCGAAAGAGTGGAAGACACACTCCCCTTGGTCGTAAAAAAGGATGGAAGAAGAGAGACTTTTGATCGTTTAAAAATTCTTAATGGATTGAAGAAGGCCTGTGAGAAGAGACCCATCAGTATCGACCTCCTTGAAAAGATTGTCAATCGGATCGAGCTCTACTTTCAAGAGAGGGGGGAAAGGGAGATCAAGAGTTCGGAGATTGGAGAAAGGGTGATGGAAGAACTCCACCGCTTAGATGGAGTGGCTTATGTCCGGTTTGCTTCGGTCTATCGACAATTTAAAGACATTCAGGAATTCATGAACGAATTAAAGGATCTTCTGGGAAATACAGAAGAGATCAAAAGGAAATAGTAAGTCCTAAATCACCATGGCCTCATTCGCCCAAGTGATCCATCAGGAAGATGAGCATTGGATGAGACGAGCCCTTCGGATTGCAAAGAAGGGAAGAGGAAGGACTTCACCCAATCCCATGGTTGGGGCTATTCTTGTCAAGGAGGGGAAGATTGTTGGCGAGGGATATCATGCTAAGGCAGGTGAATCTCATGCAGAGATCATTGCTCTAAATCGAGCTGGAGGAGAGGCAAAGGGAGCCACCCTCTATATTAACCTGGAACCCTGTGCGCATTATGGAAAGACTCCACCTTGTGCTCCACAGGTCATTGAATCGGGTGTGGTTCGGGTAGTGGTTGGGATGAAAGACCCCAATCCTTTAGTGCGTGGGAAGGGGTTAGAGATTCTTAAAAAGGCAGGTTTGGAAGTTCAGGTTGGAATCTTGGAGGAGGATTGTGGTCGATTAAATGAAGCCTATTGTAAATACATTTTAACCAAAGAGCCTTTTGTGATATTAAAGATTGCCGCCACACTGGATGGAAGGATTGCAACACGAGAGGGAGAGTCTAAATGGATTTCTGGTGAGTCTTCAAGACGGTTCGTCCATCACTTGAGGGATCAAGTAGATGGGGTCCTCGTTGGCATTGGGACGATATTGAGGGATAACCCAATGCTTACGACACGGTTCAGGGGCGGAAGAAACCCCTTTCGAATCATCTTAGACAGCCGATTGAAAATCCCAGAAGATGCAAAGGTCGTAGGGAGCGATCCCTCTAAATTAATTGTAATGACGACAGAATTTGCGCAGAGAGATAAAAAGGAGAGGTTGGAGCAAAAAGGGGTACGGGTTTTCGTCCTTGATTCAGAGGCAGAGAGAGTCAATTTAAAAACCTGTCTTTCTAAGTTGGGGGAAATCGGGGTGGTGAGCCTATTGGTGGAGGGAGGAAGTGAGGTCAATGGTTCTTTCTTGGATAAAGAATTGGTCGATAAGTTTCTTTTCTTTCTCTCCCTAAAGTTAATAGGTGATCCCCAAGCCTTAGGAATGTTTCGTGGAAGGGGGATTTCCAAACTTCAAGATTCAATTGTTTTGAGGGATGTTAAAATAAGAAGAATGGGAGAAGATGTTCTGATTGAGGGCTATCCAAGATATGGTGAATCCTTGAGATCGACTTGCGAACCAATGAAAGGTGCCTTTGGGATGGATTAATGTTCACCGGGATCATAGAAGATAAAGGAAAGGTTAGGCGAGTTGAATATAGAGGGCAAGAGAAGAGGTTGGCCATTGAATTGCCACCCCATTTGACAGAAGTGCAACTCGGTGATAGTATTAATATTAATGGAGTTTGCTTGACCGTCACGCAGAAAGAGGGGCAGACCATAGAACTTGACCTATCACAAGAGACACTCCAGAAGACCATATTGGGGAATTTAAAAGTGGGAGATCAGGTTAATTTGGAAAGGGCATTAAAACTGAGCGATCGCCTTGGTGGACATATTGTTACAGGACATATTGACGGGATTGGAGAGATTATTGAAAAATGGGAGGAGAGAGATTTCCTTCAATTAAAAATAAGAATTCCAGAATCGGCTTCCCGTTATGTGGTTCAAAAAGGATCGATCGCCATTGATGGGATTAGCTTAACGGTCAATGAAATTCAAGGTGATGAGATTCAATTGACCCTCATTCCCTATACCATCAAAAAGACTACACTCATCCACAAAAGGATAGGGGATCAGGTCAATGTCGAGGTGGATATTTTAGGAAAATATGTAGAAAAACTCCTCGGCCAAGGAGAGAAAAAGTCAGAAAAATTGAATTTATCCTTTTTAAAGGATCATGGCTTCATTAAAGGAGAATAGGGGTTATTATGTTACATAACATTGAAGCAGCCTTAGAGGATATCCGCCAAGGGAAGATGGTGATCTTGGTAGATGACGAGGATAGGGAAAATGAAGGCGACCTTACCATGGCCGCTGAGAAGGTGACACCTGAAGCTATCAATTTCATGGCCAAATATGGTAGGGGATTGATCTGCCTTTCATTGACCGAAGAGAGGTTAAATGAACTTCGCCTTCCCATGATGGTTTCTGAAAACACCTCACGATTTCAGACAGCGTTTACTGTTTCGATTGATGCCCGTAAGGGAGTCACCACAGGGATTTCAGCGGCTGATCGAGCTACCACGATCTTAACGGCAGTGGATGATCGTACCCAGCCTGAGGATTTGGTTTCACCTGGGCATGTGTTTCCATTAAGAGCAAGGCGGGGAGGAGTATTGGTCAGAACGGGACAGTCTTAAGGATCAGTGGATCTGGCAAGATTAGCAGGATTAAAACCAGGAGGTGTGATCTTTGAAATCATGATAGATGATGGGACCATGGCCAGGATGCCTGATCTCCAGATCTTTGCCAAGGAGCATGGTCTTAGGATCGTGACTATCGCAGATTTAATTAAATACAGGCTCAGTAAAGAATCCCTGGTTCGGAGGGTGGCCCAAGCAACCATACCTACAAAGTATGGAGGGGTATTTACAGCCATTGCTTATGAGAACGATGTCGACTCCTATCATCATTTGGCCTTGGTTAAGGGAGAGATCAAACCTGAAGACAGAGTTCTCGTTAGGGTGCATTCTCAATGTTTGACCGGTGATGTCTTTGGGTCGAGACGATGCGATTGTGAGGAGCAACTTCATAAGGCCATGGAGATGGTGGAGAAGGAGGGCAAAGGAGTTATTGTCTACATGAGACAAGAGGGGAGAGGGATCGGGTTGGTCAACAAATTAAAGGCTTATTGCCTTCAGGATGCGGGTCGGGATACAGTGGAGGCCAATGAGGAGTTGGGTTTTAAAGCAGATATGAGGGATTATGGAATTGGAGCACAAATCCTTGCTGACCTTGGCCTTCATAAGATTCGCCTGATGACCAATAACCCTCGTAAGATCATCGGTCTTGAGGGATATGGGATTGAAGTGATTGAGAGGGTCCCAATAGAGACAAAACCTCATCAAGATAATATCGAATATCTCAAGACCAAAGCCAGGAAGATGGGGCATCTTCTTTCCATAAAAGGCGGAGATTGAGGATGACCTGTTGTTTCTAAGGGATAAGATGTTTCTTATAAGAAGGAGAGGGGGAGAGAATGGTGAAGAACTTTGAGGGGAAATTGGTAGCCAAAGGGCTTAAATTTGGGATTGTTTTGAGCCGGTTTAATGATTTTATTGGGGAGAGGTTGTTGGAAGGGGCCTTGGATGCCCTGAAACGATGTGGAGCGGAAGAGGGGGACCTTACGATCGCACGAGTTCCAGGGGCTTTTGAAATTCCTCTTATTGCTAAAAAAATGGCAGAGAGCGGTCGATTCGATGCCATCCTCTGCCTGGGATGTATCATCCGTGGAGCCACCCCCCATTTTGCTTATATCGCCAATGAGGTCACAAAAGGAATCGCTACCCTCTCCCTTGAGAATGAAATTCCCATCTCTTTTGGTGTTTTAATCACAGATAGCATTGAACAAGCGATTGAGAGGGCAGGGACCAAAGCGGGAAATAAAGGCTTTGATGCAGCGATGTCAGCCATTGAAATGGCTAACCTCATCAAGGAGTTAGGAAAGGGTAAAGCTTAAATTGATGAGAAGGAGGAAATCAAGAGAATTCGCCCTACAGGTTCTCTATCAACTCAATATCACACATCAAGATGCTCATTCAGCGCTCCAACAGTTCGAGGAACATTTTTTGCAGAAGACAGGGGCGGATGATTTTTTCAAACGACTCGTCATTGGAGTTTTGGAACATCGTTCAACATTGGATCATCTCATTGAGCAATATTCTCGGCATTGGCAATTGGATCGTATTAATATTATTGATCGTAATATCCTTCGGATGGCCCTCTTTGAACTTCTTTATTGTGAAGAAATTCCTCCCAAGGTAACGATTAATGAAGCCATTGATCTTGGAAAACAGTATGGATCGGAGGATTCCGGAAGTTTTATCAATGGGATTTTAGATCGGATTCAGAACGAAATCATTCGAAAACCCCTTCAACCCAAATCACCCTCCTAACCATTTGAGATTTAATGATGGTATTTCGAATGTATGGACGTGATCGTCTCTAAAGATCAAATGGATGTTCAAGAATGTGATGTGCTGGTCTTAGGATTTTTTAATGACCTGAGGCCACTCAAAGGATCAATGGGTTGGATTGATTGGAGATTCAATGGAAGGTTATCCCGTTTCTTCATCCATAAGCAGTTAACAGGCGAATGGAACGAAATGACCTTAATCCCTTCTCAAGGGAGGATCAAACCAAGGATGATCCTCCTTCTGGGGTTGGGGAGACGAAGAGAATATGATTCCCTGAGAATCCGGGAGATCCCTTCCTGTTTCTTAAAGACTTTAAAGAAATTGGATGTTCATAATATCTGTCCTTCCCTCCCCCATGGAGAGGATTTTGGTATTGATTGCAAGAATTTAGTCGAGATCCTCCTCGAAGGCATAGGGGACTGTCTTAATCTCGATGAATTTCAATCTGATAGGGATTGGATCAATCACCTCCGGCTTTTTTTCGCTGAGGGAAGGAAGCATTTCTCTGAGATGGTCACTGGGGTTCAGGTTGCCCAGTCCATGATGAAAGGTAAAATTCAAATCAATCTTTTGAAGACCTCTGATGATGATCCTCACGAAGCTCGACCTCGATCCTTTTTTTGAAATATTGAAGGGTTCTCTTTAAACCTTCCTGTCTGTTAATCCGGGGTTCCCATTTTAATATCTTTTTTGCCTTTGTGATATCGGGCTGTCTGACCTTTGGATCGTTTTGAGGTAATGGGCAAAAAGTAATCCGGCTTTTGCTCCCAGTGAGATGAATGATCTCTTTTGCAAAATCCAAAATGGTAATCTCTTCAGGATTCCCTAAATTCACAGGTTCCACCTCATCAGAATAGAGAAGTCTATGAATCCCGTCAATGAGGTCATCAACGTAGCAAAAGCTTCTGGTCTGAGAGCCATCCCCATAGACCGTGAGGTCCTCCCCTTTTAAAGCCTGGACCATGAAATTTGGGAGCACCCTTCCATCATCGAGGCGCATTCGAGGTCCATAGGTATTAAAGATACGGGCAATTCGAGTAGGGATATGATGGATTCGATGATAGGCCATGGTGAGGGCCTCAGCAAACCGTTTCGCCTCATCATAAACCCCTCTCGGAACAACAGGATCAACATTGCCTGGATAGGATTCGGACTGGGGATGGATCAGAGGGTCACCATAGACCTCTGAGGTGGAGGCAAGAAGAAACCTCGCCTTCTTTTCTTTTGCCAAGCCAAGGGCCTTGTGAGTGCCCAGGGATCCTACCTTTAGGGTTTGGATTGGGTAATCCAGGTAATCCTTAGGGCTGGCCAGTGATGCAAAATGAAGAATATTATCGAGTTTTCCATTCACATGGAGATAGTCTGTAACATCATACTTAATAAATTTAAAACGTTCATGGCCCATGAGATGTGCAATGTTTTCAATATTCTCTCTCTTGATCAAATTATCCATGCAGATCACTTCATGTCCCAGGGAAATAAAGAAATCACAGAGATGAGAACCAAGAAATCCTGCTCCACCTGTAATCAACGTCTTTTCCATCCTGTTCCTCCCAATGGCACTCCCACAAAAACTAAAGAACAAATAACATAGCTGAATTGACTTGTAAACTTTATTTTGACAAATGATTTGAAATAGGATAAAAAGTTTTAATTATCGTAAGATTAAGTCATTTTTGGAGGAATCGATTTATGGTACAAAAGGTATCGAAGATATGGATGGATGGGAGATTGATCCCATGGGATGATGCCAAAATCCCTATTCTGACACATAGCCTTCATTATGGTTTAGCTGTTTTTGAGGGGATCCGATGTTATCTCTGTCATGATGGAAAGTCTGCCATATTCAGATTAAAGGAACATATCGATCGTCTCTTCGATTCTGCCCAGATTGGAGATCTTAAAATCCCTTATTCAAAGAGAGAGATCTCTGAGGCCTGTAAAGAGACACTAAGGGTGAATCAATTAAAAGAGGGGTATATCCGGCCCATTGTCTTCATCGGAGAGGGGGTCATGGGGGTTTATCCTGGGGACAACCCCATTCAGGTGGCCATTATCACTTGGTCATGGGGGACCTATCTGGGAGACGGGGCATTGGAAAAGGGGATTCGTGTCAAGGTTTCTTCCTACACCCGTCACCATGTCAATGTAATGATGACCAAAGCAAAGATCTGTGGGAATTATGTGAACTCTGTTTTAGCCAAGAGAGAAGTAATGAAGATGGGATATGATGAAGCCTTGATGCTTGATACAGAAGGGTATGTCTCGGAAGCCAGTGGCGAGAACATTTTTATGATAAAGAATGGAGTTCTAAAAACCACTCCCCTTACCTCGATTCTTCCAGGAATCACCAGGGATTCTGTAATCCAAATAGCAAAGTCAAAAAAGATTACACTGGTTGAGGAGCGATTCACCAGGGATGAACTCTACACTGCTCAGGAGGCCTTTTTTACCGGGACGGCTGCAGAGTTGACCCCGATTCGAGAGGTGGATGACCGAGTCATTGGAGATGGAAAGCCTGGCCCGATGACCAAAGAACTTCAATCTGCCTTTTTTGACATCGTCAGAGGAAAGAATTCAGAGTATCAAGAATGGCTGGACTACCTCTAATGTAATCTATCTTTTCTGATTTCTTTATTGTTATGCACCTTATCATTGATGGTTATAATCTCATTCATACCAAGCCCTCTCTGATTCGTTCCCATCCCAACCAACTCCAATGGGAAAGAGATGACCTCATTGACCGACTTTCCCTTTATCAAAAAGTGAAATCCTGTAGGGTGACGGTTATTTTTGATGGTTGGCAAAGTGGATGGCCTGTTGAGAGGACCGAGGTTCGGAAAGGGATTGAGATCATCTATTCCCGATTGGGTGAAAAGGCAGACGAGGTGATCAAGAGGCTTATTAAAGAGAAGGGTTCCGGAGTGATTGTCATCACAACGGATAGAGAGATTGCAAGGTTTGCTGATCGAATGAATGCCCCTGTCATCTCCTCCAACCAATTTCGAGAAAGGATGGATCGATCCGTGACTCAAATTAAAGACCCCTTTAAAAAAGGGGGAGAGGAAGAAAGAGGCATTAAGAAAAAAGGGCTTTCCAAGAGACCCTCAAAAAGGGAAAAAAGAATCCAATCTGCCATAAAGAAATTATAAGGGCTGTCGACTTTCCCCGCCATTGTCTGATCTTGAAGGAACTAAAGGCTCAATTTGTTTTCTGTTCCCTGCAAGAGTCGGGAAATATTCGCTTGATGTCGATAGAGGATCAAGGCGGCAATGATTACACTTAAGATAAAGTAGGCCTGAGATTCGCTTCTAAAAAAGGCGATCAGGATCGGAATCGTGGTGGCACAGATGATCGATCCAAGGGAGATGAATTTCCATTTCCATACAATCCCAACAAAGATTAAAAATTCAATTAGTACGGCAAGCGGTGAGATGACCAGATAGACCCCCAGGGCTGTGGCAACCCCCTTTCCCCCCTTAAATGCGAGAATGCTCGAAAAGATATGGCGAAGAAAGGGACTTAGACCTGCTACCGCGATCCAAAAATAGGATTCTCCCCATTGGATGGCAATCCATATTGGGATGGCTCCCTTTAATAAATCTCCTAAAAGGGTGAGTATTCCCAGGGCCCTACCTGCTGTTCGGAAGATATTGGTCGCCCCGATATTTTTACTTCCAGCTTTTCTCGGATCAACTTTTGAAAAGAATTTTGTAAGAAGAAGCCCAGTGGGAATGGAGCCTAAGAGATATCCAAACAAGGCAATAAAGATTCCTAATGGCATAAGAGGACCTCAACTTAAGGGGCAATCTTTTTTTTCCAGTTTACGAGAAAAATCCCCATGGAAACCATGGGGAGGCCTATTAATAAAGAAACGGTGAGTTCCTCTTTAAGTATGAGGACTCCAAAGAGAACCCCAAAGATGGGTGTAAAAAAGGTGAAGGCTGAGAGTCTGCTTACTGAATATTTATGGATGAGCTTAAACCAGATAAAGTAGGTGACGAAGGCAATGATGACCGATTGATAAAAAAGAGAGGCCATCACCTGGAGATTGATTTGATATATCCATTTGGGTTCGAGGATGAGGCTCATGATCAGAAGAATAGGGATGGAAAAGAAGAGTTGGTAGAGGAAAGTATGAATCGGTTCAACCCGGTTCGCCATAAATTTTTTAATATAGAGGGTAGTCGCTCCCCAGAGGATGCCTGCTGTGATTTGTAGAAGGTCTCCCAAGAGCATCTTTTTATGAGCGGTTTGAGGTCTTCCTCCAAAGACAATAAAAATTCCTGTGAAGGCTAACAGAAGACCGACTCCTTTTAAAAAAGTCAAACGATCCCCCTGAATAAAGAAGTGAGCTCCGATTGCTACGACAAATGGGCTCAAATAGACAAAGAGGACAGAACGAGCTGCATCCGTAAATAACAATCCGAGATAGATACAGGCAAATTCTGCCCCGAAGAGAAGACCGACCATGATCCCATGGAACAGTCTTTCATCGGTATGGAAAAATCTTTCCCCTCGGTAAAAACAGTAGAGTAAACCACAAATCGAAGCAATGATGGATCGTAGAGTTGACGTAAAGACAGGAGACATCCCTTGATTGGAATATTTGATCGTTATATAATTGAAACCCCAAAACAGGGTGACCGTCACGAGAATGAGAACGGCTTTGAGATCTAAATAGTCCTGGTTTTCCACCTTGAATGCTTTTTACACTAAAATGATTATTTTTGCAATAATCAAGGTTGCCTCATTTGAAATGGTTACCCTCCCTGTTGTTTCATACTTTTTCAATCGCCTGGGTTTGCATTTTAAATGGTTTCAGGGAATAATCAAAAAAATATTTATGGATGAAAGGGGAATTCCAGAGGATAGAAGACATAGAAGTGCGTTTATTTCTTAAAGGAGGGTCGGGAAATGAAAAATAAGATACCAGAGGAAATCATCAGTGAGATTTTTCCCAAGAAAGTAAAAAGATCAAAACTCAGTGAAGAGATCTATGACCGATTGAAGAAGATGATCCTTAATGGAAAATTTGAGAAAGGGGAGAGATTAACTGAAGAAAAACTTGCCCTTCAGTTTAATGTGAGTAGGAATCCAGTTCAGATCGCCCTCCGTCGTCTAAGGAAAGATAAGTTGGTCATCTGGAAATATAGAAGGGGGACCTACGTCGCCTAATCCATCTTCCTCCTCAACCTTAGCCCAGTGTTGTCTTTTATCATGCGGAGTAGAATTTATTCAACTGAAAGGATATTGAATGATTGAGAATATTTCAACCAACCTATTCAGGATTGAGGTTCCCCTTCCGAATAGTCCGTTAAAAACCCTCAATTCCTATGTCGTCAAGGGGCCTAAGCGGAATTTAGTGATTGATACAGGCTGGAATCAAGAGGAATGCCGGTTAGCCATGCTCAACGGGATCAAGGCATTGGGGATAGACATTCGGAGGACAGATTTTTTTATCACCCATCTCCACTCAGATCACCTCGGCCTGGTGTCTCGTCTCATGGCAGATACCTCGACCATTTATTTTAACCAACCTGATGCAGAGCGATTTCTTGCAGGTGTCCCTTTGGATGATTTTATTCATTTTGCCAGATTGAATGGTTACCCCGAAGAGGAACTTCAAGAGGTGATCCATAAGCATCCTGGATTTCAGTTCCGATCCAGAGAGCAATTATATTTTCATCTTCTCAAGGAGGGCGATGTTCTCGACCTTGAGAATTACCAATTTCAATGCGTGGAGACCCCTGGCCATACCAAGGGCCATATGTGTCTTTATGAACCTCGAAAGAAAATCCTCTTATCAGGAGACCATATTCTCAAAGACATCACACCGAACATCCAATTATGGTCTGATGATTGGGATCCCTTAAGGGAGTATTTAGCAAGCCTGAGTAAAATTCTGAGTCTTGAGATTGAACTGGTTTTACCTGGTCATCGGAGCATTTTCACAAACTGTAGAGAGAGAATCCAGGAATTGATGAACCACCATCAGAAGAGACTTGAAGAGATGATTTCCATTCTTGAAAAAGGGAGGAAGAATGCCTTTCAGGTTGCCTCTCAGATGAGTTGGGATATCGTCTCAGATTCTTGGGATTTATTCCCAATGACACAGAAATGGTTTGCCGTGGGAGAAGCCCTCTCCCATCTGAAATATCTTGAGGGGAAAGGGATCATCAAAAAGAGGCTGGAGGAGGGGAAGATCATTTTTTCGTTAAATCATGTGGATTACTCTCTTAGTAGGGAATGATTAATGTTTAAATTTAAGATTATTTTCTTCATGATAGGGTGGGTGATCTTTTTATATCAACCGGTATGGGGGAGAGAGTGGAAGCTTTATGGGACAGACGAGGAGGGGGCCTATTTCTATGATCCTGAAAGTATGAACTCCCCTTCACAAAATCTGGTGAGGGTTTTTGTCCAATGGGTCTATACCGAGAAGGGGGTTTCTCAATGGGTAGAAGTTGGGGGAGAGTCTTTTAAAAATCTTGATTTTTGTGTGGCCTGGTTAGAATTCCACTGCATCGAAAAATCGATACGTTATTTACAAATCCTTTTCTATTCGAAAAGTGGAGAGGCCTTTTACCCTATTGAACATGAGGAATGGCATCTATTTGCCCCTGATGCGATGTTAAAAACTTTATTCAGTGAGATCTGTGTCTCCCAACATGGTCGGGGAGAGGAGATTTGAACTCCCGACATCTTGGTCCCGAACCAAGCTCGCTACCAGG
>JBBIRT010000106.1:0-11426 GCA_037441725.1 Deltaproteobacteria bacterium
ATGATCTTGGGAGAGACCTTTGGATCCAGAGTGATGGCGATGGGGCTTCCAGGTGCTTGGGTGATCATCACCCATGAAATGATACTGATCCCGATGAGGGTGAGAAGCATATAAAAGAGGCGTCTCAGAATAAATGAAACCATGATCTATTTCTCCAGAACGGTTTCCCTTGGGACAGTCCAATGAATCAGATCGTACATTAAGCCTGCCTTTTCCAATTTGATGGGTTGAGTAATCTTCTCGCCTGAGGAATTTTCTTTCAACAATACAAATTTCTTTCGAAGGGCAGAGATCCCCAAAGGCACATAGAGAAAGGTATAGGGCTGATCCTCTGCTATCAATTCATGGATCCGCCAGTAGATTTTTTTCCTCTTCTCAAGATCATATTCCTTTCGGCCCTCTTCCCAAAGCCGATCCACCTCAGGATTTTGATAGGAGACAAAGTTAAAACCCTTTTCGATCTGACTGGAATGCCAGATTTCATAGGCATCTGGATCGACCGAAAGTCCCCAGCCGAGAATACAGGCATCAAAATGTTTAGTATTAATAAAGTTCTTGAGAAAAACACTCCATTCATACGTTTCAAAGGTCACATCCATTCCAATTTCTCGAAGCTGTCGTTGGACCAGGACTCCCACATCCTTTCGGATATCGTTCCCGCTATTGGTAATGAGGGTAAACCTGAAGGGCTTTCCATCCTTAATCAAAATTCCGTTTCTATCTTTATCCTTCCAACCTGCCTCAGCCAAGAGCTCTTGAGCCTTCTTAGGGTCATAGGGAATAGGCTTGACATGAGGGTTTGAATACCAGAGGTGGTTGGGAAATGGACCTGTGGCCACCTGCCCCAATCCATAAAGTACATACTGGACAATCTCCTCCCGATTGATGGCATGGGTGAGGGCAAGACGAACTCGTCTATCCTGAAAAAGCTCCTTTTTCAGATTATATCCGAGGTAGGTATATCCTAAGCTGGGTTGGGAATAGGTGTTTAGAAAAGGAATCTGGCTCATGCGTCGGTATTCATAAGGGAAGATACCTGAATGATCCACACCTCCGGTAAGAACTTCCATCTCATTGAGGGGAGTTTCAGGAATGATCCTGTAAATGATTCGATCCAGATTGGGCCTCTTTTCAAAATATTTGGGATTGGCCTCGAGGACGATCTTTTCATCAGTGACCCACTCGACGAAACGAAAAGGGCCTGTCCCGATGGGATTTCGATTAAAGGGAGTGGTGTTGATATCCTCTTTTTCAAGGAGGTGTTTTGGGATGATCCCGATAGACCAGGTCTCTAACCCTGGAGAAAAGGGTTGTCTATAAGTGACGCGAAATGTATAGGGATCTAAAACCTCTGCCTTTTTAACCAATTCGAAACTACTCCGACGGACGGTATTGGTCTTGTCATCCATGATCTTGTCATAGGTAAATTTCACATCTTCAGCCGTAAATTCCTTTCCATCATGCCAGAAGACTCCTTTTCTTATATAGAAAGTGATGATAGGTTCAGGCCCATTTTCGACCTTCCAGGATTCTGCCAATTCACCCACGAATCCATCGAGATCTCGATTATATTTAATCAGGCCGTTGAAAACCAAAGCATTGATTTCACTGGAGGCAGAGTCCTGGGCAAGAACAGGATTAAGAAAGGAGGCATCGCCAATCGAGCTGATGATGAGCTGGTTGACCTTTTGGGGAGGTTTGGATCCAATAAAGGCAATATTGATCCCTAAGAGTAAGAGAAAGAAGATGGGGAAGATAGAGAGAAGGGTTTTAATTCGCAGAGGCCATTTCCTTTCTCTAATAAATTTAAAAATTATTATAGAAGAAAAATGGTCTCTTCACAACCTATGTTTATCTTATCCCCTAACGACTTGTGATTAAGACATTGAACCCCATCTGGGAGAGCTTTTCTGCTATGGTCCAGGCGGCATCCCGAGTGTCAAACTGACCTATCCTAACCCGATGATACTTCTGAGTCAGAGTTTCAAGGGTGGTCACATAGACATCCTCAAAATATTTTCGAAGCTGTTCGGCCAATTTCTGAGCAAGACTCTCATCGGCAAAAGATCCCACTTGAAGGGTGAATCGCTGCACGGGTTCAATTCCTGGAATCAGGACCTCAACTTTGACCAAAGCAGTTCCTTTCTCCCACATTCCGAGCATTTGGGCAGCCGCATAAGAGACATCGATTATTCTCTCCTTTACAAACGGGCCTCGATCATTGACCTTCAGCTCAAGGGATCGGCCATTTTCAAGATTGGTGACCATTACAATCGTCCCTAAGGGAAGAGTATTATGGGCACAGGTGAGCTGGTACATATCATAGATTTCACCGCTTGAAGTTGGCCTCCCATGGAATTCCCCTCCATACCAAGAGGCCACTCCATACTGAACCTCTCGAGTCTCTCCTTTTTCGATTCTTGGTCCTGCTTCTAACGCTGAAATGGATTTTCGATCCTGGATGTCCTTCTTTTTGATCTCCTTTCTTTCAGGGAGAGAGGGGCTCCGATCTATCCCCACATGATGTTTTGGGAGGCAGGCATCTAAAAAAAGAGAAATGAAGGTAAGGAGAAAAAGAAATAAAAAATGAATAGTTGTGAATCTTAATTTTTCCATTTTGAGCTCTCCTGTTCTCTTTTGATCCTTAGCCCCAATTACTACTAATGATTCTCAAATCCAGGTCTCCTGTCAAGATTATTTTTTAGAGATCTCTGAAAAAATATTTAATAAAACTTTTTTGAATGGGTTGGACTTCTATGGTTATGGGTTTCACTGGCTCGTCTGGTTCTGGTAGGTTAAAATAAGGCTATGAAACCTCCCATCATTGGAATCACTATGGGTGATCCCACAGGCATTGGTCCTGAAATCATTGCAAAGGCCTTTTCTAATGAGAATCTATTTTATGAATGTCGACCGATCGTCTTTGGGGATCAAGGAGTTTTGCATAGGGCCATTCAATTGCAAAACCTTCCTATATCCTTGGAAGTCGTTGAAGAGATCCCAGAGGAAGGATACCATCCTAAGAAGATCTTCTTAATCCCTGTAAGCCACCTGGGGATCACTTCTCTTCATTTTGGAAAGCCAGATAGAGTGTGTGGGGAGGCCATGGTAAAATATATCGAGGAGGCAGTAAATTTTGTAAGGGCTGGAAAGATCGATGCCATTACAACCTGCCCAATCAATAAAAATGCGATGAATATAGCTGGATATCCATTTGCTGGGCATACCGAACTATTGGCCCATCTTGTGGGAGCCCCATCTGTAGCCATGATGTTTATTGGTTCGAGGTGGAGGATCGTGTTGGTTACAACCCATCTTCCACTCAAAGAGGTTTCGAAATGGATTACGGCAACACATATCCTCTCCATCCTTCAGATAACAGACGAGGGGATGAAAAGATATTTCAAAATATCTCAACCGAAGATGGCAATTCTTGGTCTTAATCCTCATTGCGGAGAAGAGGGACTATTAGGGGAGGAAGAGATTAAAGAGATCATTCCTGCAATTAGAGAGGCAAAATCCCTCGGTATGGATATTGAGGGACCTTTTTCAGCTGACTCATTCTTTAACCTCTCGAAGCCTTTCTCATTTGATGTAATCATCTCTATGTATCATGATCAGGGTCTTATTCCCATAAAGATGTTTGATTTTAGGGAGGCAGTCAATTTCACCTTAGGATTGCCATTTATCCGAACATCTGTGGATCATGGGACGGCCTATGATATTGCTGGGAAGGGATTGGCCGATCCATCTAATCTTATAAAATCAATTCTAACTGCTGCTAATCTTTTGAAATTAAAGAATAATTATTAATTTCTTAATTCAATAAAAAGATATTGACAAACGTTGTGATTTAGGCTAAAAGACATACTTGTGAAAAAAATCTTTTATTCAATTTAGAACAGATCTAAGTCTTGATTTTTATTTGGTAGGATTGCAAAGGAGATCTGAATGAGAGAAGTGGTAATTGTAAGTGGTGTAAGAACGGCTATCGGGACATTTGGTGCATCATTAAAGGATGTTTCAGCCGTCAAATTGGGATCAGTTGTTATCAAAGAGGTTCTCAGAAAGGTTGGTCTTAAGCCGATTGTCAAGAATGAGCTCCTTGAGGTTGGTCCTGATGCCTTTAAATCTGCAGGCATGACCGAGCTTGAAAAAACCCATTACCAGTGGGATGAGTCTTCACAGGGAGTTCAGATTGATGAGGTGATCATGGGGAATGTCCTTCAAGCTGGACAGGGACAGAATTCAGCCAGGCAGGCCATGATCTATGCAGGGATTCCAAAAGAGACCAATGCCTTTACAGTCAATAAGATCTGTGCATCAGGGTTAAAGGCTATTGCCCTCGGTGCCCAATCGATCCTCGCAGGGGAGGCCGAGATTGTGATCGCAGGGGGGATGGAAAATATGAGCCAGGCCCCTTATGCATTTCCTCAGGGTCGTTGGGGAGCCAGGATGTTCAACCAAGAGATGGTTGATTTGATGGTATTTGATGGCCTCTTTGAAATTTTCTATGGATATCATATGGGGATGACGGCTGAGAATATCGCAGAGAAATTTGGGATTTCAAGAAAAGAGCAGGATGAGTTGGGACTATTAAGCCACCAAAGAGCAAGGGCGGCCATTAAAAATGGTTTTTTCAAAGAGGAGATTGTTCCAGTCGTGATCCCACAGAAGAAAGGGGACCCTATCGTCTTTGATACAGATGAGAGGCCTATGGAGACCTCCTTGGAGAAGATGGCCAAACTTCCCACTGCCTTTAAGCCTGGGGGAACGGTTACAGCAGGGAATGCTTCGGGGATCAATGATGCCGCTGCTGCAGTTCTTTTAATGTCCAAGGAAATGGCCAAATCCCTGAATTTGGAACCGATGGGAACGATTCGTTCCTATGCCTCGGGTGGAGTTGATCCAGCCTATATGGGCCTGGGTCCAATCCCTGCAGTGAGAAAGGTTTTTAAAAAGACGGGGATCACGTTGAATGATATCGGATTGGTTGAGTTGAATGAGGCCTTTGCCTCCCAGGCAATTGCATGTATCCGTGAATTGAAATTTGACCTTGAGAAGACCAATGTCAATGGAAGTGGAATCTCTCTTGGTCACCCGATTGGGTGTACGGGTGCAAGATTGATTGTTACGCTCCTTCACGAGATGAAACGACGAAAGGTCAACCTTGGTCTTGCCACCCTCTGTATTGGAGGAGGACAAGGCATGGCTATGATCGTCGAGAAGAGTTAGGGGTGATTTGGGTAACATTACCCACTTACTCCCTGAAGCGCTACAACATCCAGGCACGGAGAAAAAGATGGACTTTAAAAACATTTTATTATCCTTTGAGGGCGAAATCGGAATTCTCACCATAAATCGGCCAAAGGCGCTTAATGCTTTAAATATGGAGACCCTTCAAGAGATTCAAATGGGAATCGAAGAGGCTAAAGGCCATTCAGAGATGAAGGTCCTGATTCTAACAGGCAGTGGTGAGAAGGCTTTTGTGGCAGGAGCGGATATTGCTGAGATGAGAGGGATGAATTCGATTGAGGCCTTAAACTTTTCAAAATTGGGACATCTCACTCTAAGAATGATTCAAGATCTCGATCGTCCTGTGATTGCAGCAGTCAATGGTTATGCCCTTGGAGGAGGCACTGAAGTGGCCCTGGCTTGTGATTTCATCTATGCCTCTGAGAACGCGCGGTTTGGACTTCCAGAGGTTACCCTTGGCATCTTTCCGGGGTTTGGAGGAACCCAGAGGCTTCCTCGTCTGATTGGAAAAGGGAGGGCAAAGGAATTGATCTTTACAGGAAGGATGATCACTGCCCAGGAGGCCTATCAGATGGGGATCGTCAATCAAGTCTTTCCACAGGTTTCTTTGATGGAGGAAACTAAAAAGGTGGCCCTCCAGATCGCAGCCAATGGAGCGATTGGGGTAAAATTAGCAAAGATGGTTGTGGATACAGGTTATAATATGGATTTAACAGAAGCGTGTAACCTTGAATCCTATGCCTTCGGCATTGGATTTGCCACTGAAGATCAGAAGGAAGGAATGACGGCATTCCTTGAAAAGAGGAAGCCCATTTTCAAAGGAAAGTGAGGAGGATAAAGTGAAGATCGCAGTTTGTGTCAAACAGGTTCCAGATACGACCGATGTTAAGATCGACCCCAAGACCAATACCTTGATTCGAGAAGGTGTGGCAAGCATTACTAACCCCTTCGATGAGTACGCCATCGAGGAAGCTCTCCTTCTCAAAGAAAAGCACGGCGGAGAGGTTCATGTGCTCACTATGGGTCCACCTCAAGCCATCGAGGTACTGAAGAATGCCCTGGCCGTGGGTTCGGATAAGGTCTATTTGGTTTCAGATCGGGCCTTTGCAGGGGCAGATACCCTCGCTACTGCTTATACGGTGGCTAAAACGATTCAGACGGTCATTGGAGAAGTGGATCTGGTAATCTGTGGGAAACAGGCCATTGATGGCGATACAGCACAAGTAGGACCAGGGATTGCCACCCGCCTGGGAATCCCGCAATTAACCTATGTTTCAAAGATTAAAGAGATCGACTTGGGGAAGAAGAAGATTGTAGTAGAAAGACTTTTGGAACATGGAAGAGAGATTGTTGAATCAAGCCTGCCTGCTCTGATCACCGTGGTCAAGGATATTAATGAGCCGAGACTGCCCTCCCTCTTAGGAATTAAAAAGGCAGCAAAGGCTCAGATCCCTACATTAACTGCAAAGGATATCGGGGCAGATGAGAATCGAATCGGATTGAAGGGATCGCCCACTTGGGTGACGAAAGTCTTTTCCCCTGAAGCCCGAGGAGGGAGTGGAGAGATGTTAAAAGGGGAATTGTCAGAGGTCATCCCCCTTTTAGTGAATAAATTGATGGATACGAAGTTTATAAAATAATTTAAACCAAATATACCCTTGGAATTATGGAATATTGGAATACTGGAATAATGGAATAATGGGAAAGAAAGAGGGCAGAAGATTGGGGTTACCCAACATTCCAATATTCCGCTGTTCCATTATTTTAGCCTTTGATAGGAGGAACGAATGGCCAGATTATTGATTGATAAGAGTACTTGCACGGGTTGTGAATCCTGTATCCCCGCTTGTCCCTTTGGGGCACTCAGCATGAAAGAGGGAGTGGCGGTGGTAGATGAGAAATGCACCTTTTGTGGTGCCTGTGTGGATGTTTGCCCGGTTAACGCCATCACCCTCGAGAAGGAGGAGAAAGCTGTAACCATTGATACCCATGCTTATAAAGATGTCTGGGTTTTTATAGAGCATGAATTTGGGAAGGTCTCCAATGTTTCCTTCGAGCTCCTGGGAGAAGGGAGGAAGTTGGCCGATGCCATTGGATGTAAATTGTGTGGGATGCTTTTTGGAGACAAGGAGAGCGTGGATAAGTTTGCTCCAGAGGCGATTGCCTATGGAGCTGAGAAGGTATATGTCATGGAGAGCCCTTTGCTCAAACAGTATCGGACCGACCCTTATGCCAAGGCAGCTGTGGATCTCATTCGAAAATATAAACCTGAAATTGTTCTCTTTGGAGCAACCACTCAAGGGAGGGATTTTGCCGGAACAGTGGCTACCACCTTAGAGGCAGGATTGACAGCTGATTGTACAGGACTCGATATCGATCCTGAAACAAAGTACCTTAAACAGACCCGACCAGCTTTTGGTGGAAATATAATGGCGACGATTCTTGACTATCCCAATTATAGACCTCAGATGTCAACTGTACGGCCAAAGGTATTTCCAATGCCTGTGAGGGATGACTCAAGAAAGGGAGAGATCATTCGAGAAACCCTCCAGATGACCGAAGATCAGGTGAGAACAAAGATTTTAGACTTTATCAAAGGTGCAGAGACGATCAATCTTGTCGATGCTGAAATTATTGTCTCAGGAGGAAGAGGGGTGGGAGGACCAGATGGATTTAAACCCCTTCGTGAGTTGGCCGAAGTTTTGGGAGCGGCCGTTGGGGCCTCCCGTGCAGCAGTCGATTCCGGATGGATTCCCTATGAACATCAGGTCGGGCAGACCGGCCGAACGGTTCGGCCCAAGATATATATCGCTTGTGGGATATCAGGATCCATTCAACATCAAGCTGGGATGAAGACCTCGGACGTGATCGTTGCCATCAATAAGGATCCTGAGGCCCCGATATTTAAAATCTCCACTTATGGAGTGGTCGGTGATCTTTTTCAAGTCGTCCCCCTGTTGACCCAAGAGTTTAAAAAACGTTTGGGAAGATAGACCTCTTTAAAGGAGATCAGGAAATCTGGACATGAAGAGATCGGTTAAGATTTTATAATTTTTAATGTCCAGATTTCCTGATGTTCTAATCCCTGAAACCGCCCAACCATTTTTCTTCTTGATTTTTCTTTTTACTTTCATCATAATGATCAAAAATCGCTAAGAAGGGGAAATTATGATTATTACCTGTGCTTCATGTTTGACCAAATTCCATTTGGATGATTCTCGAATCCCATTAAAGGGGGTGAAAGTTCGCTGTTCAAGGTGCAAACACACCTTTTATGTTGTCCCACCTCCGGAAACAAAAGAGGAGATTATTGAAGATGCTGAAACTTTTGCTAAATATCATGAGGAACTCTTAAAACCAGGGGAGAAGATATCGGAGGCTCCTTTAGAGATAAAAACCGAAGAAGCAAGGGAAGTTCCTAAAGAAGAACTGGAGAAAGAAGAGAGGATAGAGGAGAAGGAGGAGGAAAGAGAAGAAAGGATTGAGGGGATTGAGGAGGAGGAAGAAGAGAAAGAAGCTTTCCTCTTTTCTGAAGAGGTCCTTAAAGGAGAAAAGAAAGAGATTCCCATTGAAAAAGAAGAAGAGTTTCCAGGGGTAGAGTCGGTCATGGAGGAGAAAGCTGAAGCTATCCCCACGAGAAGGAAGATTGTGATTTCAAGGGAGAGGAGAGGTTTCCCTAAATTTTTAGCGCTTCTCGTCGTGCTGGTCATCATCGTCTTCGGTGTCTTCTATCTATGGTCTGAGTTAGGATCAGGGGGGCGGCTCTCTTCCTACTTAGAGGGACCGATCCAAAGGATCAATAAATTCTGGAACGAAATTTGGGGAATCGAAAGGGGAGGGCTTATTGTTGTGGGTCTCAATTGATTTGAAGAGATACTTGGGGAGGTTTCCTACTTTTTGATTGATTTGAAGTTCAACAATCAATCCCGTTATACGAAAAGGCATATAAAGGTTAAAGTGATCATTTTTGATCAGGATAAGCTTAAGGTCGCCGAGAGAGAGGCGATTTGTGGACGAGTCCTTGATCGTCTGGAGCTGAAAAAACAACTCCCTGAATTTTTCCAAGAAGAGGTAATCATCAAACCCCAAACGAAAGAGGAAATGATTACCCCTCCAGACAAAAGCACCCCCTTCATGGTCATCTTTAAAGATCTTCCGAGCCAAGCGAAAGAGTTTAAAGTTGAGATTGTGGAGGCCCCAAACCTTTAAGAAAAGTTCAGAGTGAGCATTAAGAAATTAATCCATTCAAAATAGAAGGGAATTCATTTTTAGATGATTTTATCCCTTTGATCGGAGAAGCAGAATAGGAGTTTCTGCACGGACCAGGACTTTGTGGGCTGTGCTTCCGAGGACCCAACGAGTGATTCCAGAACGACCATGTGTGTTCATAATGATCAGATCAACCCCAGCCTCTTTGGCAAAGTCAATGATCTCCACAGCCACCTGTTGTCCTGTCTTAACTAATGCTGTTACCTTTAGCCCTTTCGCTCTTAATTCTTCTGCAAGGTTTGAGAGGTACCTCTCTGCTACCTCCTTCTGTTTTTCATCTATGATCAGTGGGGTGACCAACTCCGGAGACCCATAGATGGGCATAAAGGGAACTACCTGAAATAAAATGATCTCGGAATCGAAGCACCTTGCCAGCTTTTCGGCTTCATACAGGGCCTTCTTTGCTAATTCAGAGCCATCTAATGGAACCAATATCTTTTTATACATATCCCACCCTCCTTTATAAAATTATATTGGAAAAAATGAATAATCCAGAGTTCCATAACCCCTCCTCTCCTTTTATATCAATTTTGTGGTACCGAGGCAATATAAAAAATTTTTAGGATGTAATACCTCTCTAAAGGTGGAGATCATTTTTGCTCCAATAGAAGCATTTTCAGAAATCTTAAAATGCGGACGGTGGGTATTCCTTTTCCTCCTGTTTCTATGGATGAGCAAGACAATATGATTTACAAGAGTAGAAGCTCACCCGATAAACCATTGAAATTTTCAATAGAAGAAGGCTTTATTATTGAAAAAATCAATTTGACAACATTAGATTTTACATTTAATCTATCCATGGATTATTTCTATCAATATAAGAGGAAAAAGAAACATGATCGAAAAAGGCATTCCCTTTTCTCTTAGATGAGGGCTTTTAACAAGCCCACAGAGACTTAGGTTAAGTCTCCAGATGAAGCGAAGGAGAGAGAAAAGGGAACTCATCATTGATTTCTTTTCTTTTGTGACCTAAACTCCCCACACCTTTTCTCCCTCCTGACCATTATTAATCATGAACTGCTCAATCAATAAAGATCTCGTAAAACGGTCATGGTAACGATGCCCGTATCGTCAATAGAAGGTTACGTTTAGTGTCTTTAAATTCTTTATACGTAACCGTTATCGGTAACCGAAACGGGCCTCGTAACCGTAGCCCAAAGACCGACAGTATTTTAATGATTAGAAGATGACAAGTTTGTCATGAAGGATTGACTATGATCCAAATCCAATATTTTAAAAAGGAGGTTAATCGATGGCCACCGTTAAGAACTTTTTCGCGACCCGTTGGGGGATCATTTCAGTAGGGGCTGTTATTGGAGTTCTTGCCCCGCTTTTACAGAAATGGGGTAATCCAGCCAACATGGGCGTTTGCGTCGCCTGTTTCGATAGGGACATTGCGGGTGCGCTCGGGCTTCACCGGGCAGCCGTTGTTCAATATATGAGGCCCGAGATCATTGGCTTCGTTCTGGGTTCATTGATTGCAGCCTATGTTTTTAAGGAGTTTAGGGCGAGGGCTGGCTCTGCCCCTATTGTTCGGTTTGTCCTTGGCGCTTTTGCCATGATCGGGGGCCTGGTCTTTTTAGGATGCCCATGGCGGGCCGCACTCCGCCTGGCCGGGGGTGATGGAAATGCCATCTTTGGCCTGCTTGGACTCATTGGAGGGATATGGATAGGCACACTTTTCCTGAAAGGCGGCTATAACCTTGGAAGGACTCAAAAAACTCATACTTCAGTTGGATGGTTATTGCCATTAATTATGCTCGGATTTCTTGTTCTAATGCTTATCTTTCCACAAATTCCAGGGCAGGAAAAAAGTGGAGTGTTATTTTATAGCGTCAAAGGCCCAGGTTCCATGCATGCACCTCTCATCGTATCTCTGATGATTGGACTCCTGATTGGGT
>JBBIRT010000107.1:0-1524 GCA_037441725.1 Deltaproteobacteria bacterium
ATGGAGGAGGATTTAAAAAATACGATTGAACAAAGGAGAATAGGATGAATAAACCAGTAGAAAAATCCACCCCTGATCGAAAGAAAAAACCTTTTTTAAGACGGAAGGTCTGTCGATTCTGTACGGACAAGAAGCTGGAAATTGATTATAAAAATCCAAAAATTCTTAGATACTTTATCACCGAGAGGGGAAAGATCATTCCCCGAAGAATCTCTGGCAACTGTGCAAAACACCAAAGGCAGGTGACCGTCGCTATTAATCGGGCACGAAATATTGCCATTCTTCCATTTACCACAGCTGTTCATTAAAACGATTTACCTATTGCCTTGAGCAGGAGGAGGTCATCCATGCAAGTAATTTTATTGGAGAATGTTCCTTCTTTGGGGAAGGCCGGGGATTTGGTAAAGGTCTCAGATGGATATGGTCGGAATTATCTGATTCCTCAAAAGAAGGCCATCCTTGCCACTGAAAAAAACCTGAAAGCCATTGAACATCAGAAACGTCAGGTTCAGCAGGGTTTAGAGAAGTCGAAAAGAGAAGCAGAGAAATTAGCCCAACGGATTGAAAACCTTTCCTGTAACTTCATTAAGTCAGTGGGAGAAAGTGGAAAGATCTTTGGATCGGTTACCTCTATGGATATCGAAAATTATCTAAAAGAGAATGGAATCGAGATTGACCGTAAAAAAATCTCCCTGGAGGAGCCAATTAAAAACTTAGGCATGTATAGGATCCCGATTAAACTTCACCCCGAGGTGATTGCCCATTTAAAGGTTTGGGTTGCTCAGGAGTAAGGTTTCATGAAAGAGGCGGAGTTCTCCTCACACAAAATTCCTCCTCAAAACCTGGAAGCAGAACAATCCATATTGGGTGGAATTTTAATTGAGAATAATGCGATCAATCGCGTGACCGAAATCCTGGACGCAGATGATTTTTATCGGGATGCCCACCGAAAGATCTTTAATGCCCTGATTAATCTTTCTGAACGGGATGAACCTGCAGATCTGATCACCCTGACCAATGAACTCCGCAAAGCGAACCAACTCGATGCGATTGGAGGGGCTTCCTACCTGGCCTCTCTCATTGACTCAGTCCCTACAGCTGCCAACATTGAATACTATGCCAAGATTGTTAAAGAAAAGGCCATCCTACGAAAATTGATTGAGACCTCTACGGAGATTATCACTCAGAGTTACGAGGAACGAGGAGATGTAGAGGGATTTCTCGATGAAGCTGAGCGAGCTATCTTTCAGATCTCCGAAAAAAGGATAAGGCCCTCTTTCTATCCGATTCGGGAGATTGTTAAAGAGAGTTTTAGGACCATTGAACGACTCTTCCAAAAAAAAGAATTGGTGACAGGTGTCCCATCGGGATTTAAAGACCTTGATCGAATGACTGCAGGTTTTCAACCCTCCGATCTGATCATCGTGGCGGGAAGGCCAAGTATGGGAAAGACGGCCTTCTGTCTCAATATTGCCCAATATGCAGCCATTGAGAACAAAGTCCCTGTCGCCATTTTTTCCTTGG
>JBBIRT010000107.1:1571-11172 GCA_037441725.1 Deltaproteobacteria bacterium
GTCTGAGGACAGGTTTCCTGAATGAAAGTGATTGGCCTAAGTTGACCATTGCGGCTGGGAATCTGTCAGAGGCCCCTATCTTCATCGATGATACCGCTGCCCTTTCAGTCCTGGAATTGAGGGCAAAGGCCCGGAGGTTAAAATCTGATCACGGCCTGGGATTGGTGTTGGTGGATTATCTCCAGCTGATGAAGGGAAGGACAAAAGCAGAGTCCCGACAGCAGGAGATTTCAGAAATTTCTCGCTCCTTGAAGGCCCTTGCCAAAGAGCTCAACGTCCCAGTGATCGCGGTCTCACAGCTCAGCCGAAAGACAGAGGAACGAACAGGGAATCGACCTCAACTCTCCGATCTTCGGGAATCAGGGGCAATCGAACAAGATGCAGATTTGATCCTCTTTATCTATCGGGATGAGGTTTATAATCGTTCAGAGGATAACCCCAATCGTGGAAAGGCTGAAATCATCATTGGAAAACAAAGGAATGGTCCCATTGGGAAGGTTGAGCTGGCTTTCTTAGATAAATATACCACCTTTAAGGATCTTTATAAAGGGGATGCTGAAAATATTTATGAATGATCTTTTTGATCTTATCATTTGGAATGCGGAATGGAGAAAAAACATTTGAAATCTTAAACCCGCAATCCCCAATCAAGGAATATGAACCTGCCAAATGTTTTGACTTTGATAAGGGTACTCTTAATTCCAGTCTTTATTATCTTTATCATCAATAAACTTTTTGGATGGGCCCTCGTCACCTTTGCCATTGCTGGGATCACGGATGGAATTGATGGTCTCATTGCCCGAATGACCCAACAGCGAACCGAATTGGGGGCTTACCTTGACCCTATTGCTGACAAGCTCCTCCTCTTCTCCGCTTTCCTCTCCCTGGTCATTATAGGGATTATCCCAAGTTGGCTGGTGGTGATTGTCTTGACCCGAGATATTATCATTTTAGTAGGTTTCTTAGTGATGTTTCTAACCAGCTACCATCCCAAGATCAATCCGAGCCTTCTGAGTAAGATCACGACCGTATTCCAAATCATCACCATCCTCCTCGCCTTAATGGCAGGTGACTCCACAACCTTAACACAACTTTTTACGGTTGCCATTTATGGGACAGCAATCGTCACGATCCTTTCGGGATCGCATTATATTTATATTGGAACTCGGATCATAAATCAAAAGAAATAGTCAGGTACCATCCCATTAAAATGGACAGAACTTAATCCTGATAGGGGGATTTCCAAAATCTTTGAATGCGGATTTAAATGGCCATTCCCTTCTTTAAAGCTTCCCTTCTCTTGATGGGAATCAGCGGTACAATTGGACAGATCCTTCTGCTAAGGGAACTTCTTGTCTCCTTTCTTGGGAATGAACTCACTTTAGGGATCATCCTCGCTAACTGGCTTGTTCTGGAGTCAATCGGTGCATTTTCCATTGGTAAGTCTGTTGAAAAGGTAAAGAGGAGGATGGAGGTTTTCGTCCTTCTTCAGCTCATCTTCTCCATTGCCTTCCCTTTTGCCATCTATCTATCTCGAATATTTAAAAACCTTCTTTTCATTCCTCCTGGGGAGGGAGTGGGTCTGATAGAGACCTTCTCCCTGTCCTTCCTGATCCTTTTACCGGTCAGCCTCTCCCATGGCGCTCTCTTTACTTATGGATGTAAAATCTATAATCAATCCAACAGAAATGAGGCCGCCTCCATTGGAAGGGTCTATGTCCTGGAAACGTTAGGCTCTATTCTTGGAGGAATACTGATTACTTTCCTTATGATCCCCTACCTCAATTCATTTGAAATTGCTTTTATCATTTCTCTGTCAAACACCTTCGCCTCAATATTTCTCGTTTGGCCTAAATCTCTGGAACCTTTTATTTCTGTTCGAAATGGATTCTGGATCCTTTCCATTCTCTTCACCTTCCTCTATATGTGTTTATTAACCACCCCCCTATCAAGGGAGATCCACCTCTTTTCCATCCAATCACAATGGAAAGGATTAAATGCAATCCATTATGAAAATTCTATCTATGGAAATATTACGATTACAAAGAGAGGGGAGCAATTTACCTTTTATACCGATGGAGTTCCCTCCATCAACACTCCGATCCCTGATGTAGCCTCGATTGAGGATTTCGTTCACTTTCCAATGCTTTTCCATGAAAAACCTCAATCCATCCTAATTTTGAGTGGTGGAGCAGGAGGGATGATTTATGAAATCTTAAAATACCCAGTTGAACAGGTAGACTACGTTGAACTAGATCCCCTTTTGTTAAGGTTGATTCAAAAATACTCAACTCCACTGACCCAACAGGAGCTCTCCAATCCTAAGGTAAAGATCCACTATACGGATGGCCGTTTCTTCCTAAAAAGAACTCTAAACCATTTTGATCTCATTTTCATTGGACTTTCTGCTCCTCAGGAACTTCAAACCAATAGGCTCTTTTCAGTTGAATTTTTCTCAATCGCCCGAGAAAAGATGAACCCTGATGGAATGATTGTCTTTGCCTTTCCGGGTTCAATGACCTATATCAGTCCTGAATTAAAGGATCTTAATGGATGTATCATCGATACGGTTAAAAAGGTTTTCCCATTTTTAAAGGTGATTCCAGGGGAGGTTAACCTCTACTTAGCATCCAACTCAGAAAAGATCCTTAATGTCTCACCCAAAGATCTCATTGAGAGACTCGAAAAGAGAAAAATTAAGACATCCCTTTTTAATAAGAGTTACATAGAATTCAGGCTTAACCCAAGATGGCAAGATTGGTTTATTCAATCGATGGAGAGAAAAGGAGGCCCCATCAACTCAGACTTTCGACCGATCTGTGTCTCCTTCAATCTCTCTTACTGGAATGCCCTCTTCTCCCCTTATCTTGTGAAGCCCTTTAAAATGATAAAACAATTGAGCCTTAAATCGATGATGGTTGGAATCGCTCTTCTCACCCTTTTTCTCTCTATCCTATTCATCCATAAATCTAATCGATCTATCCACTCAATCCCTTATTCGATATTTACATCAGGTTTTACCGATATGATGCTCGATCTTTCAATCATCCTAACCTTTCAAACCCTTTATGGTTATCTCTATTTCCAAATTGGACTGCTCGTCACTACCTTTATGGTAGGGATTGCAATGGGGAGCTTTTTAATCACCCATTACCTCGATCAAATTAAGAGGGATAACCTTCTCTTTTTGATCATAGAATTATTATTTATTTTCTTTGCCTTATCGCTTCCATTTGCCCTCACTCTCCCCTCCCCACATCTTGAAAAAGAAAGCGTTTATATTCTGCTCTATGGGGTCTTCCTTTTCATGTCTTTTATCTGTGGGGTTCTGGTTGGTCTTCAATTCCCATTGGCAACGAAAATCTATTTAAGATCTCAATTAGAAGCTCCGATGGTCGGATATACGGCAGGTTTGCTCTATGGAGCAGATCTTTTAGGAGGATTTTTAGGTGGACTTTTGGGTGGGATTTTCCTTCTCCCCACCCTCGGCCTTAAAGAGACTTGTTTTCTAACTGCCTTTATTAAAGGAAGCAGCTTCCTCCTGTTTTTTATCTTCATGAGGATTCACCCCACTAAACTCTCTCCACAAAAAGGCCATGGCAAATGACACCACTCAAAATGACACTTGACTAAATCAATCTTTAAATATAATATATACAAACTCATATCCCTGTTGAAGGGAGTCCAAACAGGTTGAAAAGTGGAAATGAATAAGCAAACGAAATTACAGGTCGAAAACCTTTTTCTCAGTTTTGGTGGGGTGAGTGCCCTTGTCGATGTTAGCTTTGAGGTTAAAGCCAAAGAGATTCTTGCCATCATTGGACCGAATGGGGCAGGTAAAACTGCGCTCCTTAATTGCATTAATGGCTTTTACAAACCCCAGAAAGGGGAAATCTATTTCGAGGGCCAGAGAATCACTCGAATGCGGCCTGATAAATTGGCCAAGCTGGGCATTGGAAGAACATTTCAAAACATTGAACTTTATACTGGACTGACCACTCAAGATAACATCATGGCCGCCCGACATGTCTTGATGAGACAAAATTTTATTACCGGAGCATTCTATTGGGGACAAGCGATGAATGAGGAGATCTCACATCGCAAGATTGTGGAAGAGATTATTGACTTCCTTGAAATTGCGCCGATTCGAAAAAAGGTGGTGGGGCTTCTTCCCTATGGAATGCGCAAACGGGTTGAGCTGGCAAGAGCCTTGGCCCTTGAACCCAAAATCCTTCTCCTCGATGAACCAATGGCTGGGATGAATCTTGAGGAAAAGGAGGATATTGCCCGGTTCATCATTGACGTATTCGAAGGTCAGGGAGACACCTACCCGGATACACCGGTTTTAAGGGATGGGATCGGTTGCATTATCCTGGTGGAGCACGATATGGGCGTGGTTATGGATATTGCGGACAGGATCATTGTCCTCGATTTTGGTCGAAAGATTGCTGAAGGCACACCTTCAGAAATCAGTACAAACCCAGAGGTCATCAGCGCCTACCTTGGAAAGGAGAACTAACGGGTCTGTATGCTAAAAGTGAACAGTATTGATGTCGTCTATATCAACGTGATCCAGGTGCTAAGAGGGGTATCCTTTGAGGTTGAGGATGGAAAGATTGTCGCTCTTCTTGGTGCCAATGGCGCGGGCAAGACGACTACCCTTCGGGCGATTTCAGGGATGCTTAGGACCGAAGAAGGAAAGATAACGGATGGAAGCATTGATTTTGATGGTAAAAGGATTGACCGATATGGACCTGAAGAGATTGCGACATTAGGGATCAGCCAAGCAATGGAGGGAAGAAGGGTCCTTGAACATCTCACGGTTGAGGAGAATCTATTAGTGGGGGCCTACTGCCGAAAAGACAGTTCAGAGGTCAAAAAAGATATGGAGAGGGTTTTTGATTGGTTTCCAAAGATTAGACAGCTTCGACGTCAAACGAGTGGTTATCTCTCAGGAGGAGAACAACAGATGCTGGTAATTGGACGAGCCCTTATGGCACGGCCAAAGCTCATGCTTTTGGATGAACCCTCCCTCGGTCTTGCTCCATTATTGGTACAAGAAATTTATGAAATCATCAAGAGAATTAACATGGAACAAAAGATGTCCATTCTCCTGGTAGAACAAAATGCCATGGCAGCCCTCAGTATAGCGGACGAGGGTTATGTGATGGAGAATGGGAGGATTGCTATTGGTGGCTCAGCGGATAGGTTGAGAAATAATGAGGATGTTCGTGAATTCTATCTTGGGCTCTCAGCAGGTGGGGTTAAGAAAAGTTATCGTGAAATAAAACATTACCGCAGAAAAAAAAGATGGCTTTCTTAAAAAGTAAAAGGCAAAGGTAACGGTAAAGATGCTCGTTTCGTTATTTAGTTCTGTCATTCGTCTCAAGGAGTTTACGTAATCGTCTGACCTTGAACCCAACGGGCCTCGTAGCCGTAATCTTAACCATACAAGCGGATGATCTTCATGGTGCGCAGGATGGAGCACATCTATCAGGAAAAGGGAGAGACATGGCCCCAGGTTCTCAAATATAATTATGAGAAGTATGGCGATCGACGGAGGGCGATGCGCCATAAACATTATGGGATCTGGCAGCCCTATACCTGGAAAGACTATTATCTCAATGTGAAATACTTCGCCTTAGGGTTACTCTCCCTCGGCTTTGAATCTGGAGATAAATTAATCATTATTGGGGATAATGCTCCTCAATGGTATTATGCAGAGCTTGCGGCTCAGGCTAATCATGGAGTTTCAGTGGGATTGTATGCAGATCTAACCCCCCAAGAGATAAAATTTTTTATCGAAGATTCTGAGGCAGAATTTGCAGTGGTCGAAGACCAAGAGCAGGTAGACAAACTTCTCCAAATCAAAGATGAACTTCCCCTTTTAAAAAAAGTGATCTACTGGAACTATAAAGGGTTGTCAAACTACCATGAACCCCTCCTGATTGGATATCGAGAGGTTCTCCAAGCTGGGAGGAGATACGAAGAAGAATATCCCCGTCTCTTTGAACAAAATGTAGAAACAGGCAAGGCTGAAGACCCTTGTGCCATTGTCTATACCTCTGGCACCACGAGGTCTAAACCTTTAGGAGCAGTTCATACCTTTAAATCAATGAGGACCAATGTTGAATACTATTTGGCCCTTGATCCTTGGAATGAAACAGATAACATCCTTCCTCATCTGCCCCCGGTCTGGATTTCTGAGCAATGGTTTGGAATTGGATGCCATCTGCTCTCAGCCTGCGCCCTCAACCTCGCCGAATCTCCTGAAACTCAGCAACGGGATATGAAAGAGACCAAACCCAGTATCGTAATCCATGGGGCTCGGACTTGGGAAAGTCAGGCAGCCATGGTCCGAGCAAGAATTCTGAGTGCGGATCCTGTTAAGCGATTTTTTTCTCAACTTCTCATGCCCCTTGGCTATGAACTGGCTGATTTAAAGTTTCAAAAGAAAAAACCGAGTTTTTCTTCTAAACTGCTTTACTCTTTGGCCGATCTTGTTCTTTTCAGACCCATTAAGAGGAGCCTTGGCCTATCCAATGCCCGAATCTGTTACAGTCACGGCGCCATCATCAGCCCAGAGGCAATGAGGTTTTATCATGCACTCAATCTCCCTCTGAAAAGTCTATATGGAACCACAGAAGGAGGGGCCATCACAGGCACCAGAAATGATGACATCCGCTTAGATACGGTAGGCCCGGCTCATCAGGGGGTGGAGATCAAGATCACTGAAAAAGGAGAGATCATTTACCGCCATCCTGGTATATTTATGGGGTATTATAAAAACTTAACAAAAACAGAAGAGGTCTTGAAAGATGGATGGTTTTACAGTGGTGATAGCGGAAGGATGGGTGAGGAAGGCCACCTCCTATTTATGGATCGGCTAAAAGATATCATTTACCTTTCGAATGGTAATAAACTCGCTCCTCAATGGATTGAGAGCCGCTTGAGGTCAAGCCCCTATATTAAAGATGCTTGGATTATTTCTGACCCAGAAAAGGCCTATGCCTCCGCGATCATCATCATCAATTATGATCACGTTGGAAAATGGGCAGGTCAGAGGAGGATGGCCTATCATACGTTTGCGGAACTCTCACAAAAAGCTGAAGTTTATGATCTGATTGAGCAAGAGATTGATCGCATTAATCAAACCCTCTCTCCCCAGATGAGGATAAAGAAATTTGTCCTATTCCACAAAGAGTTTGATCCTGAAGAAGGAGAACTGACCAGAAACCGAAAATTAAAAAGGACATTTTTAAAAGAACGATACCATAAAATCATTCAGGCCATTTATCATGATCAATCCGAAATTCAAATAGAAACTCAAATTCCATATCAGGACGAAAGGACGGGACCAAAAAAGACCGTTCTGATGATCAAATCGATCAAGAGGGATCGCCTATGACATTTTTTCTTCAATTAGTCGTAACGGGTTTTGCCCTCGGCATGATCTATGCCCTTATCGCCATAGGATTTGTGATCATTCTCAAATGCTCCGAAGCATTTAACATTGCCCAGGGTCATTTTGTTATGATGGGAGGGTACTTGGGTTATACCTTTCTGGTGTTATTCCACTTACCCATCTGGGTCAGCTTATTATTGGCCATCATGACTGCAATGATCATGGGTGTGGTCATTGAACGCTTCACCCTTCGTCCATTAGTGGGTCAACCTGTGCTTGCCATTGTCATGATGACCATAGCCTTGGCTACAGTATTAGAAGGGCTTGCAACCCTGATCTGGGGGGGAGAATATAAGACCTACCACGGACTCCTCCCGACTTTCAATCTGAGAGTGGGAGGGATATCCATTCCCTCTGAGACATCTATTGGACTCCTCGTATCGATTGTGGCAGTCGTTATCCTCTTAATTCTCTTTCGTTATACTAAGATTGGACTTGCCATGAGGGCCACGGCTGAGGATTTACAGGTGGTCCAAAGTGTAGGAATCAAAGCGACCACGGTTTATGCTGTCTCCTGGATTATTGCCTGTGTGGTGGGGGTCATCGGAGGAATTCTCTTGGGCGGTGTCTCAGGGGTGAAGGTTGAACTCTCTACCATAGGATTGAAGGCTTTTGCCGTTGTGCTTCTGGGAGGAGTAAATTCCATTGGGGGAGCCATCATCGCTGGGATTATAATTGGGATTCTTGAAAATATCGCTGCAGGTTATTTGGACCCCCTTTTGCCTGGGGGTGGGATGGCGCAGGTATTCCCATTTATCGTAATGATTATTGTGCTCACCTTCAGGCCTTATGGGTTATTTGGTCTGGTTAGAATTGAAAGGGTCTAATCTATGGGTTTAAAGTCTGGAACCTTCATCGAAAGCTATAAACAAGATATGGCCCTTTTCCACTCCCAAAAGGATTGGGGACTGCTTCTTATATTTCTCATCCTCCTATTCATGAGCCCTTTCTTCCTTAGTGATCGGTTAATCACCACGATGACGATGATCGGGATTGCGATCATCAGCGTTCATGGATTAAATATCCTCACAGGATATTGTGGCCAAATCTCAATTGGTCATGTAGGGTTTATGGCAGTGGGTGCTTATACCTCAGCCATCTTAACGGCTAAACTGGGCTGGTCCTTCTGGGCTGCTCTACCCTGTGCAGCCCTTGCAGCGGGGGTGGCCGGATTAATCTTTGGTCTTCCCTCTTTAAAGATCAAAGGGTTCTACCTCATTATGGCAACCATTGCAGCCCATTTTATTATTATCTGGCTTGTCCTCCAGCTTCGAAGCCTTACCGGAGGGGCAGATGGTCTCCCTGTACCCAAACCCAAAATAGGGAGTATTGTCCTGAAATCTAAAACCAGTTATTTTTATTTGGTGATGACGATCACCTTTCTGGCGACATTATTGGCTAAAAACATTGTTAGAACCAGGGCAGGAAGAGCTTTTGTGGCCATTAGGGATAATGATTTGGCAGCCGAGGTCATGGGGATTAGTCTATGGAATTATAAACTTCAAGCCTTCTTTATTGGCTGTGTATTCGCGGGGGTAGCTGGAGTATTGTTGGTCCATTATTATGCCTTTGCCAGTGTCGATCAATTTCTTTTCATGGACTCTGTTTGGTATTTAGGCATGTTAATCGTTGGGGGGATGGGAAGTACGCTTGGGGCCATCTTAGGGGCTGTATCCCTAAAATTATTGGATGAACTGGTCATCTTGGTAGGCCCAATTATCTCTAAAGTAGTTGCCGCTCAGGCAGCCGCATCCCTGGCTCTCATCACCCATGGGATGGTCATCATCCTCTTCCTCATCTTTGAACCGAGGGGACTTGCCCACCTATGGGCCATCATTAAGGCCTATTTTCGACTCTGGCCTTTCTCACACGAGGAATAAGAG
This sequence comes from Deltaproteobacteria bacterium, assembly GCA_037441725.1. GTDB lineage: Bacteria > Desulfobacterota > BSN033 > BSN033 > UBA1163 > JBBIRT01. The sequence continues at coordinate 10,920 of JBBIRT010000107.1, forward strand.
AAAAGGAGGTGATTGAACTAATCATTAAATCTTTTTTATAAAGAAAGGAGGATAAAAATGCTAAGGATGAGATTTCAGACTATTATTTCCCTTATTTTATTAACCATCACTTTGTTACTCTTTCCAATAGGCGTTCAGGCTCAAAAAGTACTATATATCTCAGGCACCCAGTCGCTTACAGGACCTTATGCAGAGGATTCAGCCGCAGTCCTCGCAGCCTTTGAAGACTATGCAAAATATGTAAATGATACAA
>JBBIRT010000108.1:0-11168 GCA_037441725.1 Deltaproteobacteria bacterium
TGTTTGCGGCGATGGCGGGGGTATTTCTGGGGTGGACGTTTCCATTTACCCCGGTTTCGGGGATGGGTTTTTTGATCATTGCGCTTGGGGTAGGGGTATTGGGAGGGTTGGGCAGTATTGTAGGGACATTTATAGGGGGGATAGCGTTTGGGTTGGCCCAGACGATAGGGGGTCATTTTTTTGGTTTAGCAGCGCAGATGTTAGTGGCCTATACGATGGTGTTAGTGGTGTTAGCAGTGATTCCGAGGGGGATATTTGGTCGTTAGGGGGTTTAACATATTGTGATGAAGAGGTCTTATATTTGGTGGGGGGTAGTGGTTGGGGTCGTGGTCCTTTTGGGGTTATTTCCGGTGATGGGGGTGCCCCGGGTTTGGCTTTTATATCTTTTTCTCTTTTTTATCTATTTAGCGATGGCCAACATGTGGAATTTGTTGGCGGGGTATAGTGGGTTGATTTCGTTATGTCCTGCGGCCTTTGTAGGGCTTTCAGGTTATACCATGACGATCATGACCTGGTTGGGTATTCCTTATTATGTGGGGATAATTCCAGGAGCTATCATATCAGCGCTTTTTGCGATGCTGATTTCTATTCCTGTTTTTCGACTGAAAGGGATCTATTTTGCTATTGGAACGCTGGTGGTCCCTGAGATATTGAGGTTTGTCTTTTTACTCTGGAAACCCGTGGGCGGCCCATTGGACGGGCTTGGGAGGGGATATACGGTTCATGGTGTTGCAGAAATTTCACGATCACAACCTTATTGGCTTGCATTAGGAATAGGGATTATTTCCTTTCTTTTGATGCGCTATATTTTACGATCGAAATTTGGGATGGGGTTGGCGGCCATTCGTGATAATGATGGGACAGCGGCCAGTTGTGGGATCAATGTGTTCAATCTAAAGCTCTGGTCCTTTGTCATTGCAGCCTTTGTCACAGGATTGGCTGGAGCAATCTTCTATATTTACCAAGGATTTATTGAACCAACCAGCGCATTCAGTATTAGGTGGTTAGTTACCCTTATGCTTGCCACAGTCATCGGTGGGGAAGGAACTGAGGAAGGTCCAATTGTGGGGACCATTATTTGTGTCTTTTTATACTTCATTTTAGCCCGCTATACAGATATCAGCCTCATTATCCAGGGAGCCATCCTGATCGGTATCATGTTGCTGGCACCAGAGGGGATTGTGGGGTCTATCCGCAAGGCCCGAAGTCACCAATCCTAACTCAAACTTACCCACAAGCACTATGTTATGAATTTATTATGGTTATTTATATTTCCTCTTGGCCCGTTATGTTGGGATTAGCCTGATTATCCAGGGAATTATATTAATTGCTATCTTATTGATAGCCCCGAAAGGTATTGTGGGATCTCTCAGACAGGTTAAAACTGGCCAATCCTTATTAAGATTGGCCTCAGGCACTAATTAATCTTTATGGAAGAAAAGGATCAATCCAAATCAGAAGATCAAGAGGTAGAAAAGAAGGTTAAGGATATGTGTGAGAAGCAGCTCTATCAGAAACTATATCTTTGTGAATATCTAAGGGAATTATTAGATACTGACGATACCTCCTCTACTTGAACTGAAATAGTCCCATTTTATGAAGCACTCATTAATTTCCTCTTAATATCCTCTTTTAGAAAGGTCTTATCTACTTTTTCAGCCTTGGTCATGGGCATGGTTTCAACAAATTCGATTCTTTCAGGAAGTTGAAGGACTGAGGCCTTCTTCTCTTTGAGATGAGCAATGATCTTCTCAAAGCTCAGGACCGCTCCAGGTTTAGGTTGAATGTAGGCACAGACCTTTTCACCAAAGACCGGATCAGGCATGGGGACAACCGCCACCAAGGCAACCTGGGGATGGCTGCTGATTAGCTTCTCTATCTCAGTGGAACTAATACTTTCCCCTCCTCGATTGATCATCTCTTTGATTCGTCCAGTAAGGGTGATCACCCCTTTCTCATCAATGACGGCCAAATCTCCTGTTCTGAAAAATCCTTCCTCATTAAAAACCTTTTCATTCTCCTCAGGAGCCTTATAATATCCAGTAAAGACCCCAGGTCCCTTAATCATCAATTCCCCAGGGGTATTGGGAGGAAGTTCTTTCCCATCAGGACTGACTACTTTGTAGGTATCATAAGGACAGGTTGGTCTACCCACCGTATGAAGGATCGTTTCAATGCTATCATTGGTTCGAGTCAGAGTGGTCTGACCTTCTGTTCCACCATATCCATTGTAGAAATTGCAGTGGAGATCTTCTCTCACCCCTTTAACAATCTCAGGCAGGCTGGCACTTCCTCCGCAATGCATCGCTCTTAGTGAACTGAGATCATACTTTTTTAACCCTTCAAAATCGAGAAGCCTCTTGGCCAAAGTGGGAGTCCAGACAATGGTGGTCACTTTCTCTTTTTCAATGGTTTCACAAACATCTTTCATCTCTGTAGAATCGAGAAAGACAGTCTTTCCAAAGGTGAAGAGTGTACTGCAAAGCCCCTTGGTAAAAGCGAGGTCGTGTCCTATGGGACCTGCCAGGAGACAGATATCACGGAAACTTACCTCCCATGCATAGGCAGCATATTCCATGGTACAGACAAGACTATTATGTGTACGAGGGACAACCTTTGGTAGGCCTGTTGTTCCTCCGGTAGGTCCCATATGGGCTACCTCCATAGGATCAGGTCTCCTTTGGGCAAGCCTTTGAAGATTTCCAGGATTCAGCTCTGCTCCGTTTATTAATCTCTCCATGCTCTTAAAGGAACCATGACCATCACTTCTTGCAAGAACCACATTTTTAATTTGGGGATGTTCTTTGACCACATCCTCTACGATTGGCAGGTAATCTGTTTTCTTGTACTTTTCTGCAACGATCCAGGAAGTGGCACCGGTCAACTGCGCAAGGTGGCCAATCTCATATTGCCGATATCGGTCAATTAATAAAACAGCAATCGCCCCGATTTTTTGTACGGCAAAATACGCAAAGACAAACTCATTCCAGTTGGGAAACTGAATGAGCACCCGATCCCTGGGGGCAATTCCAAGGTCCATTAGACCAAGAGCCAATCGATTTGTTTTTTCCCTCGTTTCTCGGTAAGTGAGCCTACTCTTTCCATCCACAAAGGCCTCTTTATCAGGATAGACATCAGCCGCCTTGTCCAGAAGGTCTCCAAGCGTTAATCCTAACCACCAACGAAGTCGATTATATTTTTCTGCATCTTCTTTTCGATAAGGAACAAACCCCTCAAGATAGTCGGTCATTGGTACTCTCCTTGAATTTATTTTTTAAATCAAGAGTTATTATTAGCTTATTCTAGTGAATTTTTCAATGGATGGGATTTGTTTTTATACCTTTTAACGTATTTTTAGGAGTCTTATAGCGTTCTCACCCAAGATCTTTTTCTTCTCTTTTGCCGGTATTTTTAAAGCCTTTACCCCCTTTTAGGTTCTCACATTAAAAGCCCCCTATGACTTTCCCCCAGAGGGATAATCTGTTCCAACCCCTGTTCGAATTGGATCAAAGAAGGCATAGACGATGTTGTAAATTGAGCCGGATATTCTGTTCAATCCTCTCTGTTTGAAATATGATGGGATGAAAAATCAATAATCCTCTTTTCCTCCTCTCAATTTTAACTCCTTTTCCTCCTGTTAATTTATAGGAGGAACATAGAAGGGTTAATAGGTCATAAAATTAGGTAGGATTGTTGAAATCCCTGGAAACGCAATAATCAATATCAGGCCGATGGTTAGAGGAATCAGGAAGATATATATTCCCTTCATGATGGTAGCGATGGGAACTTCATCCCCTACCAATCCCTTGGTAACAAAAAGATTTGTGCCCACTGGTGGAGTAATAATCCCAATCATACAGAGCGTACAGACAACCACACCAAACCAGATTGGATCATAACCGGATTTTATAATAAGTGGATAAAACAGAGGTACGAGCAATAAGAGGATGGGGGTAATATCAATAAAACATCCCAAGATGAAGAAAAGGATGGAGATAAAGATGATGAGGCCTAATGGAGAAAGGTCTGAGGCCCAGTTGACCAGACCCTGTGAGACACCCGTGGCAGTGATGAAATGGCCAAAGATCATGGCCCCAACGATCAGGATGAAGATCATGCAAGAGAGCCTCAAGCTATCTCTGAGTCCCTCAATAAATTTTATCCAGGTTAATTCTTTCCGTATCAGGCCAATCACGATGGCACCGGCACTGCCAATGGCCCCGGCCATGGTCGGACTAAAAAAACCGGCAAAGAGTCCTCCGATGACCAATAGAAATAGGATTAAGGCATCTATCAATCCTAATAAAGATTTCAATTTTTGTTTTAAATTTGTTGATTCCCCAGGAGGCCCCCAATCAGGTCTTATCCAGCAGACGGATAATGCAGTAAGAATAAAGAGCAGAGTGATGAGGATGCCAGGCAATAGTCCAGCAATAAAAAGCTTACCGATGGACTGTTCCGTGATGATTCCATATACAGCAAGGGGAATACTGGGAGGAATCATGAAACCCAGAGTTCCAGAGCAGGCGAGGGCTCCAAGGGAAAGGGAGGGGTCATATCGGTATTTCTTCATCTCAGGGATAGCCGATTTTCCTATGGCGACATTGGTTGCTGCGCCAGATCCAGTCAGGGCACCAAAGATGCAGCAGGCAATCGCCGTGGCCACAATCAACCCCCCTCTGAGTCGCCCCATCAAAATATAGGCCACATTGAAGGCCTTGCTCCCAATCCCTGCGGCAAAGGCCATACATCCCATCAAGATAAACATGGGTAAAACAGATAGGGCATATGAATTGAAATGGGTAAAGATATCATTGGCCAAAAGATGGAGTGCTGCCTTCGTATTGACGACATAAGCAAAACCTACAAAGCCAGCAATGGCCATTGCAAAACCAATGGGGACGCCAATAAAAAAAAGGATTAAGAGCAGGATGATTCCACCAATACCTGTAATCAACGGGTCCATTATCTCCGCATCCTATTAATAAGTCCTATTAATTCGATGAGGATAACGCCACACATCGGGATACAACAGATTGCAATCCAGAAAGAAAAGGGAGAGAGGGGGATTCTGAGAAGAAGGGTTTCTGTCCCACTTTGGAGTAGATTGATTCCAAATTTGTAAGTCATCCATCCAGCCAAAGCAAAAAGCCCGAATCCCAAAATGGAATTAAATATCTCAATGGCCAATTTTCCTCGAACAGGCAAACGATCGATGAAGAATTCTACCCGAATATGTCTTCCATCTATCTTAGAAAAGGCTAGGCCTCCTGCAATGGCAGCAATCTGTAAGACCCCAGTGAGTTCGGTACTACCAGGAAGGGGCCATTGGAACCACTTGGAACCCACCACATCAATGAGGGTGGTCAAAACAATCACCATCATTGCTGACATTCCAACCCATTCAAACCAACCACTTAATAAACGAATAAACTTTTGAAACTTAATAAACCCATTCGTCTCTGTGATCCCTGTCATGGATTCTACCACCATTGGAAGGCTCCCCCTCCTCACCCCCCTTATATTCATGAGGAGGGGGAAAGGATGCTTTATTTCAGGAGCTTTTCTATTCGAGCTAAGATGGGAGTGATATTATTCTTGGCTTGTTGTCCATTCCAGTATTCTACGCGGCTTTTAAAATAGTTAAAGGCCTCTTCCACCTCTTGACGGGTAAATCCTTTGGCCACCAGATCTTTCATACGTGTTTCAATAACCGTTACGATGGCTGCCTGCCATCTTCTCTCTTCATCCTTTGAAAGGATATAGATCTTTGAACCCACACTCTTTGCATACTCGATACCGGCAATCTCCTGGTCATCCCAGGCTAATCCAAGCTTGCCACAATATTCTCGCCCCACCTCGGTAATTGTTTTTTGAATATCAGGGGGAAGGCTGTTCCATTTATCCTTGTTCATGATGTTATACCAGACGATAGAGGGTTGGGCAGGGGCGAAATTGAGAGTGATATGCTTGGCCACATCTGCCAGTCTCCAGCTCTTGAGGGGTTCGGCCGATCCGACTTCGCCATCCAGGACCCCTTTAGAAATGGCATCATACACTTCTGCCATGGGTAAATCTTTTACAGTCCCTCCAAGGGCAGTGACCACATCAGCATGAACAGGTCTCAGAGACTTTCCTTTCCAATCTTCGAGTTTTAAGATTGGCACTTTTCCCATTGCAATGGCCCCAATGTTAAACCCATCCCCGCATACTGTTAAGATTTGGACATCCTTCCATTCTTTAGGTTGATATTTCATTAAAAAGTCATACATTGCATTTGAAACAGCCCAACCCGACTCTGCAGGAACAGGCATCTCGGCAATTTTTGTAAAGGGGAAAACTCCAGGGTTATAAACGGTGAGGCAGTTTCCCATATCCGCAATGCCACTGCGGACCCCTTGATACATGGCTGGACCGCCAAGGAGTGATCCACCATGGAAGATCTGGATCTGAACCCGGCCATTGGTTCGCTTTTCAATCTCTTGGGCAAACTCGGTATTTGCCTTAGATAAGGCTGCGGCTGCGGGTTGAAACAGAGCATAAGTCAATTTTATGGGAGCTTGAGCAGAGCTGGTTTGAATGAACCCGCCAATGAAAATGAAAGCCAAAAAAACTAACATAAAATTTTTTGCCATACCTTTCATCATTATTGATCCCCTCCTTTAATAGGATTTAGACCCTATCGTTTAAAATTATAGCTAACTATATTTCCTATTTATTTTATTGTCAATAGTCATTTGAGACACCTCTAAAAAATGGTTAAAAGGGCGTTTTGAACAGGATCGGTTTAACATGTATCCAAAATGGAAACTTTTGTCAAGAGAAAAAATAAAAGCCTTGACAACGTCCCAATGGGTCGCTATACTCCAAATGATTTTATCATGTTTAAAGGAGGGTTTATGCCGAGAATAACCATTAGAGATTGGCCTCCCTATTCGCCCACTGACCAACAAAGGAGAGACAATGCAGTGATCGCTGCCAAGCTGATGATGAATGGGGCATTAACTGCCCCCAGCATCGGTGGAATTGCGATGACCGAAGGAGAAATTGTCTATGGCGAAGAGGAACAAGAAGAAATTGCAAGAAAAATGGAGGAACTGGCCTATGAAACAGAGTCTCAACGGCACGCCTTTCTTTACGAAGCGGTGATGGTGCGTCGGGTCGATGTCCTCCTCCTCATCGGGAATACTCGGGCTTACTCCGATCCCTGGGATGGAGAATGTGGTTTATGTGCAGGAAGGCCAGATTGCAGCTTCATTTATGAGAATCGAAAACAATCCACTGGGATCATTGATCAAACGGATCGGAGGTCAGAGACTCTGGTCAAAGGGCCTCTCTGTGCTGCCTACGCCCACCAATTGGGGTATAATGTGGGAAGCGCCCTGATGGTGGCTACCCATCTTTATATTGATGCCCGACCCTTCATCACCGTAGGTTTAGCTGCCCAAAAACTTGGGTATTGTCGAAACTCAGCGCTGATTATCGGGATTGGGATTTCAGCCACACCCAAGTGTGAACCCTCTGACCCTGCCCTCGATTATCATTTAGTGAATTTAGAGAGGGGGATAGACAAGATCCGTGGGAATGTCAACCAACTGGGTTTGAGACCCACCACAGGTTCAGACTATCGACTGGGTGATCCGAGGGAAAAAAGATAGGAGAATGGACCATGTCAAAATATGATGGAAACCAATTTGCCCATGAAGGTCTATTACATGTAGCCCAGCATTGTGCTCAAGCTGCGCTTCACGCTCCCCAGCTGACCGGGAAAACTGAAATCAAGATGGAAATCCTAACTGGAAAAGATTTAGAAGATTTTTTTACAGTCCAGAGAGAAGCCAACCAAAGAGGTGCAGTCCTTTCAGGAGAGACCTACCGGGTAGCCTATGATTTGGGTCGTCCCCCTGTTCTTTTGCTCATCGGTGCGAATGCGACCCCCGAGGTCAAGGCCCCTTGCCAAGCTGCGTGTCCATTGGGAATCGATGTTCCCCGTTATATTCGTTTGATAGGGGATGGTAAATATGATCAGGCCGCTGCCGTCATCCGTGAGAAATTGCCTCTTGCCTCCATATGCGCACGAATCTGTCACGCCCCCTGTGAGACAAAATGTCGTCGGGGTACCCTCAGAGATCATCCGATTGCCATATTAGCCCTTAAACGTTTTGCCATGGATGTCACCTCGAATCAAAAATCGAGCAGCTCTATGAATCGATTGACCGGAAAACGGGTGGCGATCATTGGTTCAGGTCCAGCTGGGCTTACTGCGGCCTATTATTTGCGGAAGGTATGTGGTCATGAGGTGACCATCTTTGAGGCCTTTCCAGAACCTGGGGGAATGCTTCGAACCGGAGTTCCTCCATATCGTTTGCCAAGGGAAATTTTGGATAGGGAGATTGATGAAATAAAAGGAGTTGGAGTTGAGATCAAATTAAACACCCGAATAGAATCCCTTGATCCACTCTTTGAACAGGGGTATCATGCAATCTTTGTTGCCACAGGAGCCCATCTTCCTACCCCATTAGGGATTGAGGGGGAAAACCTTCCAGGAGTGATCGAGGGGCTTTCTTTTCTTAGGGATATGAATTCAGGGAAGGAAGTAAAGGTTGGGGAGAAGGTCGTGGTGTTAGGGGGTGGAAATGTAGCAGTCGATGCAGCTCGTGTAGCCCTTCGGGTAGGAGCCAAAGAAGTGGTGATTCTTTATCGACGGTCCATGAGAGAGATGCTTGCCCACCGGGCCAATATAGAACATGCCCAAAGGGAAGGGGTGAAGATTGAGTTTTTAATTTCCCCTGTTAAGATTGAGAGGAAAGAGGGTCTTGAAGTGAGATGTATACGGACCCAACTTGGTCCTCAGGATTCTACGGGCAGAGCCTCTCCAGTGCCAATCCCTGGGAGTGAATTCTCTATTCCAGCGGATACAGTGATCATTGCGGTTGGGCAATCTGTTCATGTTCCTCACCATTTTGGCCTAAAATTAAGAGAGGGAGGAATGATTCAGGTTGATGAGACCACCCTTTCCACCAGCAAAGAAGGAGTTTTTGCTGGAGGGGATGCAGTGAGTGGACCGACTTCTTTTATTGAAGCCGTTGCAGCTGGGAGAAAGGCGGCTTCCTGGATCGATCAATACCTCGGTGGGTTGGGAATCATTGACGAGTTTTTAGCCCCCCATGAGGAGATGCCAGATCCATCCAGGAGCCAAGAACTTCTCACCCTGGCTGGGGAGGCTCCTCAAAGGCCTACCATCCCTGTATTATCTAAAGAGCAGGCCCTTGCTGGTTTTGCTGAAGTTGAGTTGGGACTAAGTGAGAAGGTTTCTTTGATTGAAACCACCCGATGTCTCAAGTGTAATGAAGTCGGGTTCAATTGTGGCGCCTGTGGGTTTAAGACGTGCAGGGAGGCTGTCATCTTTTCTCAAAATCGTTATCGGGAGACAGGTGGAGAACCATGGGGATGGCTGATGAAGGGACCCAGTTGTATCTGGAGACTCACTGAGTTTGGCATTGCTGTTGATTGGGCAGCAGCAGCAGCTCATCGCTATAATATTGAAAGCAGGGTAGCCATGATCCCTGGCACTGCCTTCATGAGAATGGGGTACTTACCGGAATGTAATATGATTGTGGTTGTTCCACTTGGGCCATGCAAAGAGCGATGGTATTTTGAACCCAGTTCTGGGAGGGAGGACTTCAGATCTTTTGCAGCGACCAGAAGGGGACAGATGCTCCAATTTTCACCCTTGTGGATTCGATTTACAGGCCCTGGTCGGGACTTTCCCCGGAGGGGGATGAAGACAAAGGATGAATGGTGGAAACCTCCTTATGAACATCTGGAGATCGTGAGGGACGATGAATGGGGGAATTCTATTTTAGATCGAGATTATGCCCTCTTTGTTGCAGCAGATAAGATCAGACAGAACAATAAGATGAAACGATTGAATTTACCTAAGATTAAGGAAGTCCTGGATGCCAAAAAAAGTCATCCTTGATTTATTCCTTCTGCCATCCTTTTAGGGTGAACTCATTTTAAGAAATCTTGTTTTACCCACAGAAACTTATGAGGGAGAGACTCATGAAGAGGAGAGGGGATTTCAATATTGGTCCTAAGGAAAAATTGATAAATGCCATTAAATCAGGAGAAACCGAAGAAGCCCTAAATTATACCCATGAGTTATATGAGATGTTTCGAGGGATGCACGATGGTTTCATTAATACCATTAGTTTGATGCATGGTAAACTTGCAGAGGCCTATGGAGAAGAATGGCTGGAAGAATTTACTCGGAAGAGGATGGCAAGATATCGGACCGTCTTTCAAGCCATGAAAGACATGGATCCCGAGCAACGGGTAAGGAAGATTTGTGAGATTCATCGTCCGATGTATAGTGAATTTCATGTGGAAGAGGATGAGGAGAAATTTGTGGTGGTCATCACCGGCTGTAATAATGGAGGGAGATTGATCAGAGATGGGATTGCCAAACAACAGAATGCTCTTACCCTAAAGGCCTATCCATGGTGTTTTAATCGGGTAGGGGTTCCCTATTATTGTATTCATGCTGCTATCTTCAATGAGATCTTTAAGGAATTGGGACTGAATATTGAAGTTCAATGGGGAAGACAGTATGATGAACAGGGAAAACCAATGGATGAGCCATGCAGGTACATCATCCTCAAGTGAATGCCTCGAGGTCTCTGGGAAACGATTAAAAAAGACTTTTTAGCTTCTCTCTGCCTATTGACAATGGTTTCCGTTTTGGATACATAATAATATTCTTTATGGACGAGAAATCCATTGCTAAAAGGATTAAGGCCCTTCGATTGGAAAGGCAGATGTCGTTAGATGAGTTGGCAAAACTCGCAGGCCTGACCAAGGGTTATTTGTCCAAGATCGAAAGGTCCCATAAAGCTCCTCCTTTATCTACTTTGAATAAAATAGCCATGACCCTGAATGTGGATGTGACCTATTTTTTAAAAGAGAACACGGAGGAGATGAGGAATACACATTTAGCCATTGTGAGGAAAGGGGAGAGGAGAAAAGTTGTAACCAAAGGTTCCCTTTATGGTTATGAATACGAAGCCCTGGCCTATAACAAACCCGGGAAGAATATGGAACCTTTTATCATTTCTCCATCCTTGAACAAAGAGGCTACTTTCCAACATGATGGAGAAGAATTAATG
>JBBIRT010000109.1:0-11061 GCA_037441725.1 Deltaproteobacteria bacterium
CGAATGACGATACGGGCATCCTTGCCCTAACCTTAACCGAAAAGCGTTATTTACGATTTAATTAGATGACATCGGTATCTCCCCAAGTAAGATACCACGCTTCGGGATCAAAAAGAATCCCTTCCCCCCAATGCGAATAAACTAAAAAATGAAATGATTTCAAGCTGGGTAAAAATCCCATCTTCCTCAAACTTCGGTAATAGGGATGGGTTTTAGAAATCATCATCCCTAAGAGATCAGCCCCTTCTTGCCTGCTGTGTTGAATCCCCTTTTCCACTAACCCAGTAAGGGTCTCTTTGTCCAAGGCAAGTAAATCAACAACCACAGCGCTATTGAAATTGAGAAGCGCCACCTTTCTCAAAACAATGTATCCTCTCATCTCCCCTCCTTTTTGGGCTTGATAGATCGCATAATTCCGAGTAGGGTGTTGAAGATAGCGCCAGTTTAAATAGGTTCGATCCCGAACCCCAATGATAGGGAATAGAGGGATTATCCTTTTCCAAAAAAGATCAAATTGCTCATCCAGTTCATCAATTCTCTTAATTTCCAAACCCACCCCCTCATATTTTCTCCTCCTTAATAGAAAGGAAAAAAATAATCTTGCGATTCCTCCCCCCAGTAAACTTATCCATTTAAAATGGAGATAATGCTTTACAATCCCATAAAATCGAATGGGAAAAACCAGAACAGGAAGCCTCGTCACTTCCTTCCATCCTACCTTTAGAAGACTATTCAAAGACTCCATTCGTATAGGGTAAGCCGTCATAAAAAAGCCATTTTCTCTTTTTACTTTTTGAATGCCATATCGAGCTGTTGCATTGGAAATCCCTACCCTTCTGTAATTCGGATGAACCATCATATCATGAGTTAGGGTTCCAAGGACCACTCTCTCTCGGACAGAAAAACGCTTTGGAAGGTCAGCCAAGTGGCCAATCACATGATTCCCATCCTCCACAAGGTAGGTCCAACCTATTCCATCAGGATTATTCATAATTTGCCATTTCCAAAATCTGGGATCGAGTTTATCCTTCTCCTCATCTCTAAAAACAATTTCTCGAAGCGAGAGGATTCCTTCCATATCCTTTTCGCTCCCCTCTCTCACCTTCCATTCCTTTCTTTCCTTCATCATTTCTCCAACCCTATCTTCTCCTATTGAACATTTTGATAAAATATGTTTTTATCAAAACTGCTTTCCTATTTCAAGAGGAAGCAAAGGGATGAACGATCAATGATATCCAATAGCTTTTTAGGAAAAAAAGAGATCCTTCAAGCCATGTCAGAACATACGGCTGCTCAGAAGGCCCTATCGAGCAGAATGATCCATATTGGAAAAAGGTGGGGGGGGATCTATTTTAAATTTTTCGGTTATCCGCCTGAGATTTCCAGCCGAATCCTTGCAAGGAAAATTAACCACTATCTAAACAAAAGGGAGAAGGGGAAGTTACTGGATGTAGGATGTTCTCATGGAACCTATGGGTTTGAACTGGCCAAATTGGGTTATCAGGTGATGGGGATTGATATCAATAGGGAAAGTATCCAACTAGCTAAAAAAATTAAAAACTATTCAGGAATTAAAAATATCAGTTTTTATGAGATGGATATTCTATCAAATCGTTTTGCTGAAAATCTCTTTGATGTCATCATTACCTTTGAAACCTTAGAACATATCCAAGAAGATTCAAAAGCCATTCAAGAATTTCACAGGATCCTTAAAGAGAAAGGCCTTTTAATCATCTCGGTTCCCTATGCCGAAAAAATGGAAGAATATCATGAGCCCCGAGGGGCCTGTCGGGCAAGGGACGGAAATTATATATGCATTGGAAAGGGTGGAAGTCATTATAGGAATGGATATAATTTGGAGACGATGAATTCTCTCCTGGAAAAGAATGGTTTTCAAATCCTCGACTATGAATATATCTGCGTCCCGAAATGTTTAAATGCTTCAATTCTCTCTTTTCCATTCAAATATCCTTTATCCTTATTATTTACAAATCTGAGTAAGAATCGGACCAAATTGAAGGTAATCGCTCAAAAGACTTTCCATTAAGTCTTTAGGGATGAGGGATAAGCCAAATAAAAAATGGTTCCCAAAAGGAGAAGCGATATGATCCCCCCAATGAAAAGGACCTGGAGTAAGGTTTGATGGAACAGGCTAATAAAGATGATATGGATTAATGTCAGAAAGATCAGGGGGTAGATAAATTTTTTGCTCTGAATAGCCAGGTGATAATAGAGCAAAATAAAGGTAAGAGAAAAAAGACTCATATTCACCGAAAAGAATCTGATCAGGTGGATACATTCTGGGTACTCTTTACCAGTAATAAACTTGATGATGAGCGATGGGAAAAGATTTGAAAAGAGAATGGTTATCGAGCAGAGGATTCCTCCTACCATGAGGCTCCGGGTTAAAATGGGAAAGGTCTCTTTATTGTGAGCACCCATGATTGAAACCTTTGGGAACATGACTACAGTCACAGGTAAGGGTAGGAAAAGAATTATCTTTCCAATCATTTGAGCTATTGAATAATAACCCGCCTCAATGGGTGAAAAAAAATGTTTGACCAATATGAGGTCCATATTGGTTAGAGACATAAAACATAGTAAGGTTAATCCCACAGGGAGAAAGAAACGATAAGCTTCTGAGAAATTAATCGAATTTTCTCGTCCTAAATCTTCTCTTAACAAAGCCCCTTTCCTTTTTATTCTCAATGGAATCCATAATAGCCATAAGGAGAGAATGGCCGTAATGAAATAGGTAACCGCAATGGCTCCCATGGCCCCCAATACCCCCCATCCCAAAAGGATAAAAAGAATCCCTAAAAAAAGTTTGAGCCCTCCATTTATGAAAAGCGTAAAGGCTAACGAGAGAAATTGTTGCAGACCTTGGAGCCCTCCATTGGTCACAGGAGTGACCATCGAAAAGAAAAGGATCAACCCTGTAAGAATGATCAACCCCCTTGATGTGATTTGAAGAAAGGAAGATAAAAACGAATTTCCAATAATGATGAAGATAAACATTAAGAGACCCACCGACATCAATATCTAGAAAAAATGTTTAAGAAAAGCCTTCACTTTTAAGTCCTGAGAGAATGCTTGATAAGAGGTAACAAACTTGGTAATGGTGGTCTGAATGGTATTAGCAGGAACAGTGACTAACATGAAAAAAGCCAATAAGGAATTGAGCTGACCATAATCAATCGGGGAGAGGCTTCTGATCATAAAGAAATGGTAAAGGAGGTTAAAAAGATTAAAAAGGTTAACCCCAACAAACATTACTCCTGTGTGTCTGAAAAAATCATCATTGAATCGAAAGGGTTTCAATCGACCACCTCATAAATGATCACCCCTTGATCCTCTTTTCTAAAAATTTCTTTCAAATCTTTTGGATGAATTGATTTGACAAAATCCGGATTCATCTCTTGAGTATTCTTATTGACTAAAATGTATCGAACCCCATTCTTTTTTGCGTAATCTATAATTTCAGAATAGGATCGACTTGGAATTCCACGGATGGGAATTCCAGGAGGCATCATGACCAACTCTCGATCCGCATAAAAGATCTCTTGTGGGCTATTGCTCATGATGATCGCATCCGAAGGGGTATTTTTTTTCAGCCACTCTCCCACTCGTTTCTGCTCTGCACGATGTCTTCTCTCCGGCTTCAACCCCTGTGGTAATTGGACCAAAATCATAAGAAGGACCAAAAGGGTTACCACCTTTTCTGAGTTGGGTATTTTGGTCCTCTCAAGATATTTTTTTATTTCAATCACTCCTGTCCCGGCCCAAAAGAGGGAAAGGGGGATGACTGGAACAGAAAGGCGGATGGTGGAAGGAATAAAAGTAGAAAGAGACAAGAGGTGAAAAAGGATCAATGAGGCGATAAACAGCTCATAGTCAACAACTCTCTTCCTGGTTCTAATCAATCCGAAGAATAGAAATAACCACAATGAATAATGGTAGGCCCTGAAGTAGTAGTAGGTAACAAAGGGAAAGAATTTAAAAACATTTCGCATTAAGTTTATAATGATTGAATTTTTTTTTATCATACTATCTTTCTTAAAATTCTCTTGAGCATCAATATTTTCCTTATCCCTTTTTAAAAACTGAGATTGGGTGTCGATTGCCTTCTTACTAATGAGCCACTGACCTGTCTCTCGATGGATAGAGATCATATAGGGAATCACAAAGAAAGAGACAGTTAAGATCAGAATTCCTATATGAAGGAATTTACAAAATAATCTTTTAGGAACCCCCCTATTCAAAATGACCCAGATGGAATAGACCAAGATATAGCCCACTCCCTCGGGTCGGGTAAGATAGGACAGACCAAGAAATATCCCTGACCATATGATCCCCAGGATTTCCTCTTTCTTAAGCCCTTTCCAGAAAAAATAGACGGATAGAACCAATAATCCCCAATAGGTGGATTCTGTGAGAAGCATTCCAGAGAAGGTAACCAAATAGGGATGGAAGGTATAGAAGAGGGCTGAACAGAGGGCCTCCTTTGGGCCAATCGTCTCTTTCACTAAATAATATAGGGGGATGATGGTAAAGGTACCAAAGAAAAGGGAGATAAACCTTCCTGTCAATTCAATGGATGAGGAATCCGCTGAAAACAAGTAAATTAAGAAGGGATAAAAAGGAGGTGCCGGGGAAGTGAATCCTTTTGAAAAATTACCCCTTAAAAAATCCCTGGCCATAAACCCATAGGCCACGCTATCATTGGCAATTCCCTGGGCCATCAGAACAGCATATAATCTTAAGGCAAAGGTCACTCCAACAAAAAGGAGAAGGGTTTGCCTTTCATTTAGATTTTTAAAAAATTGAATGGATTGGTAGAGCATTGAATATTTTCATTCTCTAACATTATATTAAATTCCTAAAACCTCTGAAGATAGTAATTACTCTATATAACCGAGGCCCCTTAACCTCTTTTGAATCTCCTCTTCTTCTGTTAGACTCATCATCACTCTTTGGCCCTCTATACTCAAAGCCATATCTTTAAAGTTGATGGGATTTTGCTGAATCCAATAAGGATGAATGGCTTCCGTTAACACCTTACCATCAAACTCTTTCGGAATCGGTACGTCTAACAAGTAAAGAATGGTAGGAGCTATATCCATAATATGTGCTCCTTCAATCTTCTTACCCTTTTGTATACCTGGCCCGTACATTATGAATATTCCCTCACGACGATGAACACCACGGCCATCTTTCCGCTTTTTAAAAATATGATCCCTAATTCGATCACTAAGAATATACTCGTAATCAGGGATAAAAATGATATCGGGGGCTTGGTTTACATAGGGGCCAGAGTAAATTTCTTCCCTCCGAAATACATTCGTAATCACTCTTTTGTTTTCTTCTTTATCCATCCATGCCTGGAGGTCCATAATGATTCTATTACATAAATTTTTATATTCTTCCCCCCTAACAATACCTTCTGGCTCTCTTCCCATTAGATTAATCCGAATGCCATGGAACTGGCCAGTATTAATGAAATAGGCCTTTGTATTCCTCCAGTCAATCACTGATCTCCTCTTAAATAATTTCCATTTTATCCTTTTTAACAATGGAGGTCCCTCTTTACGATGAAAGACCTCTTCATCTGAATCCTCTTGTGGATGAAGCCATTGTTTTTTGGCTGCCAAATATTTTCTCTTTTTCAGCCATGAATTAAGGTAAAGAGTCTTTTGAATTGGACCAAAACCATGATCAGAAAGGATGATAATAGTATCTTCCTCTCTCAAAGACTCTATTAAAACTCCTATCATCTTATCAATCTCCATATAAAGAGGCAAAATACACCTTTCCCTCTCCCCCCATAAAAAATGCTGTACCAAATCTGTCTCCATGAAAACAACAATAAAAAGATCCCACTCTTTATTCATTAAATAACGGGCCACCTTAAAGCGAGTTTCTATAACCCTATAAATATCACTCAGAAATGTTTCTTCCTGAAAATTCCTAAACTTATCTCCATCGATTTCCATCCACCAATTTCCCAATTGATCGTCAAGCTCTCTTCTTAACTCCTTAGGATAAATAAAATCCCCATGAGGGGGGACAGGAATTCCGCTGATCATCACTCCTTCAATCCTATTGGGGGGATAGGTCAGTGGTACATATAAAACGATACTCTTTTTATTATGTTCCCCTATTAAGTCCCATAATCTTTTTGATCTTATATAACTGGAATTGATAAGGACTTTCTCAAAGGAATTGGGTTTAAAAGTAATGAAATCATATATCCCATGCTTTCCAGGATTAACCCCAGTCATGAAGGAGGTCCACGCAGGTGGAGAAATAGGCGGGATGGTACTTTCAAGGTTACCATAACATGATTTCTTTATTAGCTTTTTTAGATGAGGAAGTTTCTCCCCTTCTATCCATGGACCGAGAAGATTGAAAGTAGCTCCATCCAGACCAATGACGAAGATTCTATTAGAAGGCATATGGTTTCATTCCCCCTTTTATTCCATGCTTATATTTATTTAAATTTTTAGGTTATTTTTAAGAAATTCCATCTATTGCCCCTCACAATTTGAGGAGGAAATACTTTAAATCATTTTTTAGGAAATTCATCATCCCTTGGATTTCTAACATCTTTTTCTTAGATTTCAAAGGTTCTCTTTTAACGGTTTGATATTTGATTATCTTAATAAAATTAACTATTAAATCGATGGTTAGGTTCAATAGGAACAATGGCTTATAAAATATCTTAAACAGGAAGGTCTTTTGCGAACCTCTAAATTTACTGAAATATCTGAATAGGCTCTTCAGGCCGATCAGCATCATCCCTTCAGGATTCTGATTCCTGCTTTCTCCTCCCAGATGAATAATCTGAGCTTCCGGAGAAAAAAAGACCTTATATCCCTTTGCCCAAATCCTTTGGCATAAATCCAATTCTTCAATGAACATAAAATATCCCTCATCCATTGGTCCAACATCCTCTAAAACATCTTTCCTGACCAATAGGGCCGCCCCGCAAACCGCATCCACTTCTGCTGTCTTATCAAATGAAAAATCTTTTATCTTAAAGGCTCCTAATAGCCTTTTTAAAAAAGGAACCCTTCCAATAAGGGTACTCTCGAGAAAAGCTGTCGTGAAGGTGGGGAAACGACGAATGGAATTCTGAGTCGAGCCATCCTCATTCAGCAACTTACAACCCAATGCTCCAGCCTCAGGATATCTTTCAATAAACTGGACCATCTTCTGAAGAGCATCATCAAGGATGATGGTATCCGGGTTGAGGAAAAGAAAATTTCTCCCTTTTGCTAATCGGAGAGCTTGATTGTTGGCAGCCGCAAACCCTCTATTCTCTTGATTGACGATCAGATAAACCTCTGGGAAAAGAGTCCGAACCATATCGACTGACCCATCCCTGGAGGCATTATCCACCACAAAGATCTCGTAAGAGATCCCTCGGGTATTTTGATAAATGGATTCAAGACATCTTCTCAATAAGGCTTCTGTGTTCCAATTTACAATACTGATGGACAAATCAACCAAAGCCTATCCCCTCTCCCCTCCTCCCTTCAATCCCATCTCGTCAGGGCATCCCTTTAGATGCCACCCCAGAAGGTAGGCAATCATTAAAAATCTTCTCTTCAATTTTGGGAGATGAAAGAAAGTAAAAAGGGTCACCATCCCTATTAAACCAAACTCACCGATCAATCTCATCACCAAACCGACAAGAAGGATTAGCCATTGCCAAAATCCTTTATTCTTCTTAAAAAAATGGTAGCGAGAACGGAAATACTCAACCTTTGCTCGCTTCCTCTCTTGCTCAACACTCTTTCCCTGATAATGGATGACTTTGGCCTGGGGGATATGGTAGACCCTCCATCCCGATTTCTTCATTTGGTAACACCAATCTGTCTCCTCAAGAAAAAGGAAGTAATCTTCATCTAATGGCCCAACCTGCTCAATGGCCTCCCTCCTTACGATCATACAGGCTCCAATGACCGAATCCACTTCAATGGGGTCAAGATAATTCCTCTCCTTTCCAGGAAACTTATCTGGGAAGAGCCACCTCAAAAGACTTTTGTTGAGAAGTTCAGTAGCCAAGGATGGAAAATTAGCGACAGAATTCTGCTTTGAACCATCTGAATTGAAGAGCTGGGCTCCCCCTATCCCCACGTCTAAATGGGTTTCCATAAAGGAGCACAACTCCTCGATCGCCCTATCCCTTATGTGAGTATCAGGATTGAGAAGAAGGAGATACCTCCCCGAAGCCTTTTGGACCCCTTGATTGACCGCCCTTGCAAAACCTAAATTCTTCTCATTTTCGATCAGATGAACTGAAGGGAATCTTTTTCGGACCTCTTCCACGCTTCCATCGGAGGACCCATTATCGATGACAAAAATTTCGAATTCCATCTCATTTAAATTGTTATAGATGGATTCTAAAGATTGAAGAAGTAAGCTTTTGGTATTCCAATTGACTATTAAAATGGAGATTAAAATTTTTAAACCTCACTTCCTATTAAGTCTATGACTGAAATGACACGCTTTTTTCACTCACCCTGAGTTTCTCCTCTGGCCCGGTTTTTTCTCTACGACCAAGATCAATGTATTTCCTCCCATGATCAAGGAAGGAGAAAGGGTATCCTTTAAATGATATTCTTCCTTTTTCTCATTCGACCAGAAGAAGCAATACCCTCGGATCCCCCACACGATCGGGAGTAACCACCTCATTCTCTTCTTCTCTCTATCCTTTTCTATCTGAAGGATTTTAAACCCTAAATGGTCCATTAATAGCTTCAATGTTGGAAAGGTCAAGGGGACCAGATGGAGCATGGAAAGGTCTTCAAAACGATCCTTTCCTAATTTCTTTGGAGAGGGGATCTTAGAGAAAAGACCTGTGATGAGGAATCGCAACCTCCTCTCGATATTGAGATAATTCGGAAGGGAGAGAATGACTTTCCCTCCAGGTTTTAAAAGTCGATAGAATTCACGGATGGCATTGAAAGGATTTTCCAGATGCTCCAAACCTTCAATACAGATAATAAAATTAAAATATTCAGATGGATAGGGAAGTGTCTTATTTAGATCCCCCACTTTAAAGACCATCTCTGGAACTGAAAAATAAAAGGGATTAATATCACAGCAGGAGACCTCAAATCCAATCCTTCTCAATCGATCGGCTAAAACCCCTGTCCCGGTCGGGACATCCAATACCCTTCCCCTCGGTTCCTTCTCCATGATCCCCACGACTTTGTCATGGATCTCCTCTCTCGATAAAGGAACAGCGCCATAGATCCATCTCTTCTCAGGGGGAGTTTCCTCAACCAATGTTACCTCTCCTCCCTCCCTTTTCTTTCTCCCTTAGATCCATGTCGGGATGAAAACAGTCTTGGATGAAAAATCGTTCTAAGTCGGTGTATCCTACGATCTAACTTTTTTATCATCTGATCATCGCTCCCAACGATCCTTAAGGGAGGAAGTTTCCCCCACTCTTCTGAATGGGAGGTTTTTTGAGCACACACCCAAATCCCTTTAGGTCTTTTAGAATCCCCTTCTAAGGTACAATCCAAAATTTTAAATCGGTTCAATAAAAGTTCGATCCCGTCGGGAGTAAATCGCCAATAGTCTTTTGGGGCACGATGAATCTTAAAGTGCATGACGGTCGTTAGGATAAGAAGTCCATTGGGTCGTAGAACCCGATAGATTTCATCAATGGCCTTTTGCGGGTACGGAAGGTGTTCAAGGGATTCGAGGTTTAACACCAGTCCAATACTCTCGTCTGGGATGGGTTTCATATCTGCCACATCACAGATCACATCAATACAGGGAGGATTGAAGTCCTGTATGTCCTGTTTGATATACTTCTTTCCAGGAAAAAGAGGCTGATAAAGATTGGGTTCCCAACCAGCACAAGTATCGAGGATGGGTTCCTCGTAGGGAAAATGCTCTGTGGCCCATTTCACATAGTTGACAATGGCTTCTCTCAAGGGATCCTCCTTCCCTGAGTAGATTTCTTTAAAACCTCTTCCAAAATAGAGAACAGACGAGGGGCGCAGACTTGATAAGTATATTTTTCCAGAACTTTTCGCCTTCCTTCTCGTCCCATCTCTTCACGGAGCTTAGCATTTTCAATTAAGATAGAGAGTTTTTCTTCCCATTCCTCCGGGGTCGATGCATAAAACCCATTCACCTGATCTTTGACTAAATCTTGATTAATCCCCACTGGGGTGCAAACTACAGGAACCCCTACCCCTTGATATTGAATGATCTTCAGACCGCATTTCCCCCATGACCAAGGATCATCCATAAGGGGCATAAGTCCGATATCAAAACTCTGAAGATCAGCAATCTCTTCTTCAGCACTCCAATTTTTTTTAATCACCCTCATCCGATCACAATCGAAAAAGATGTCACAGACAATTTTTAATTCAACCTGAGGATATTTTTCTCCCAGCTTCTCAAAAATAGGCCTCATCTTTTCAAGATAATGGATGGAGCCATGATCACCGATCCAGCCCAAAATCACCCTTTGTGGGTGGAGGGGGTAAGTTTTTAAATGGTATCGTTCTTGATCAATCGCTGTTGGAATCACTTCAACATTTGAGTTGAAGGGGAATACCTCTCTCTTTAGAAACTCGTTGCCAGCAATGACGAAATCCGAATTTTTAATCATCTGGACGAAACGTCTTCGACGGCTTGATGAAATAGGATCCTTGGCCTTTGAGTTTCGATACATCACGGCATCATCAAAGTCATAAACAATCCTCCTTGCCCTCTTTCTGACCAAGCTGAGCCTGGGTTGGTTGAACCTCTTTCTTTGAAGGAAGAGAATGTCATATTGGGGAAGAGTCTGGAAAAATTGTATATTTTCTCTAATGGTTCTTGGGTAGAGATGGATGGTGGTTTCCACTCCTTTTGAATGTAAATAGGGAAGGTATTGAAGCACGCGATAGCGACTGGCAGCCACTTTCCATCCCTGAATGAGAAAAAGAACCTTCATCTCACCTTTCCCATTGCTTCAAACAATGAAATCACTCCAGAATTACAATTACGGTTACAAGGCCCGTTCATCGTTCATTGTTCATCGTTCAT
>JBBIRT010000110.1:0-10729 GCA_037441725.1 Deltaproteobacteria bacterium
CTAAGGAATTCTGTAGTTATGGGACAAACTGAGGTTTCCGCTATAAAATTTTCTCTGACATCCCTGCCTGATTCCCCGGATGAGGGATGCATTACGAATTAACATACATAGTCCTTTAAAATATTTATTTGGCTTAGAAGTCAAAAGGTTTGGACTCCACCGTTAAAAATCTTTGAAAGAGACATGATCATCTTGACTTTCTGCTAATTATTTGTTAACTTAAATAATTATTAAGTTGACAATTTATAAGGAGGTTTCAATGCCCATTGAGAAATTGAGGATGATCGTTCTTGCCTCTCTGATGGCCGCACTTACAGCCGTTGGAGCCTATATTCATGTTCCTATTGGACCTGTCCCCATTGTCCTCTCAACCCTCTTTGTTCTCCTCAGTGGTCTCCTCTTGGGAAGTAAATGGGGTTTTGTGAGCATGGCTATCTATTTGATAGCTGGGGCTATGGGGATTCCTGTATTTGCAGGAGGAAAAGGTGGAGTTGTCCATTTCTTAGGACCTACAGGAGGTTATCTTTTTGGTTATATGATTGCCTCATGGATTACAGGCCTCATGACTGAACGTTCACCAGTTCTTCTCATCCTGGATATCCTTGCAGTGATTATAGGCTCAATTGTGATTTATGCCCTTGGAGTCCCTTGGCTTAAGATCATTACGCATATGTCTTGGTCTAAGACATTGATGGTGGGTGTTATTCCTTTCCTCATTGGGGATGCCATAAAGGCGATCGCAGCGATCATCCTTGCAAAGGCTTTAAGGCCCATATTAAAACAACAAAGGGTTACTATTTAATTTAGCGGCTTAGGCAATATGATTGAAATTAAAAACTTGCACTATCAATACCCTGACGGAACCAATGCCTTAAAAGACATTAACCTGACTATTCAGAAAGGAGAATTTCTACTTATCTGTGGTCCTAATGGAAGTGGTAAAACAACACTCATTAGGCTCCTCAGTGGTCTCATGAAACCCACCTCAGGGTCTATCTGTTTCAATGGACTTAATACCCAATACGATCAAAAAAAAATACACCATCTTGTAGGTTTGGTCTTTCAGGATCCTGATAGCCAAATTGTTGGCGAGACAGTTAGGGAGGACATTGCCTTTGGTCCTGAAAATTTAGGACTTCCGGAAGGAGAAATGATAAAACGGGTGGACTGGGCCCTTCAGGTGATGGGGCTTAAAGATCTTTCTGAGAAACCTTGTTACCTCCTCTCTGGAGGAGAAAAAAGGCGGCTCGCCATTGCTGGGGTTCTGGCCATGACTCCCCAGGTGATTCTTTTTGATGAACCTTTCTCCTTCTTAGACTATCCGGGAATCTGCGAAGTCCTGAAACACATGATTCAATTACATCAAAAAGGACACACCTTAATCGTCACAACTCATGATGTGGAAAAAGTAATTGCCCATGTGGACCGAATGGCTATTATTTATGAAGGTGAACTAAAAATGGCAGGACCACCTGAAGACCTCTTGATGAACCTCACCCAATATGGGATTCGACCTCCTTGTTATGCAATCCTTGGGATGAAAAAAGTCTCATGGCTCGAATAATCTTTCACTACATTCCTGGCAGATCTTTACTTCATCAATGGGATGGACGATGTAAATTCTTAGGACTTATATTGGTAACCACCACCCTGGTCCAATTGAAATTGATCTGGCTTGTCTTTAATTCACTCCTATTCGTTGGGCTGATCCTCCTGTCGAGATTACCCCTCAAATCATTTTTAAGGGATTTCAAGATGTGGACCCCCTTTCTTTTCATACTCTTTCTCTTTCAAATATTTCTATACGAAGGAAGAGGATCGCCAATCCTTCACGGGCTCCCAATAAGTAAAGAAGGATTATTTTTGGGGGGATTAACCTGCTGGAGATTAGGTCTTATTCTTGGATTTGGGATTCTTTTTACTGCGGTATCCCGTCCTCGGGAGCTTCAAAATACCATCACCTGGCTTCTAAAACCAATCCCTTTTACTCCTGAACGACGGATTGGACTCATGCTCTCACTGACCCTTAAATTTTTCACTATCATTTTAGACCAATTTGAGGAAGTCCGTTTGGCCCACAGGGTTCGATTAGGTGACCAGATTAGGAATCCACTTCGTAAGGCTAAATTTCTTGTCTTGCCCATTTTTCGCCGTTCATTCTCTCAGGCAGAAGAAGTCACCCACGCCCTCATAGCAAGAGGATATCATGAAGATTTGCCTGTTAAATTTCCTAAGTTTCCATTTCTTCAACTCATCCCTCTAATCTTTCTTCTTATCTTTTATTCATGTACAGGATGGTTCTTTTCCTCTCTCCCTTAGGCAGGAACAATCTCCGGAATAAGGATAGGAAAGAAACCCTCTTTGATGTTCTCCCGTTCAACCTTCTCAAATGCACATTCTACCGCCGATTTCACTTCTCCCAGATCAATGGGTTTCATGGCCTGATAGAAGATTCCTGCTCCCCGGAGTCGTTTGACCAATCCGAGTGATTCTTCGGAGGAGATCACGATAATCTGAATCTTTGAATTGATTTGCTTGAGCACGGAGACGACATCGCAGGCCTTCACCCCTTCAATTTCATCATCGATGAGAATGACATGAATATTTTTCTTTCGAATCTTTCGGATTAACTCACTCATCACCTTTGTTGTCTCCACTTTATATCCCAAACCGTGAAAAAAGGTGGAGAGAGAGCGTTTCCAAAGATCATCTTGATAAGCGATGAGTATTGTCTTTGATTTCATGGCGATCTCCTCGATTCTAAATCTTTTATGTCACCTGGATAAGAGCTTCAGACTCCCTTGGAGGAGAAATACTTGTTTTAATAAAAGAGGAGAGGAGGATCCCTGCAGGGATCAACTGAGCCAACACGACAATGATCCCGAAGGTAAAGAGGAAGGCGATTCCCAAAAGTCCCAATCCCCTGACCCCTCCTTTATATGCAATCCCAAAAGAGAATAAGATAATCGATGTGATCAAGATCAAACTCAGGATTGCAAGGATTTTCTTCATTTTTATAGACATGACGGTCCTCCCTATGCTATTTACCTTCTCTTAGAATCTACTTTTTGACGGCAACCGGTTCAACTCCAGGAAGTACCACTTCCTCTTCAACTTTCTTCTCTTTCTTAAAGGCCATTGTGGTCGCAGTCCCGATAAAGCTGAAGAAGAGAATTGCAGCCGGAATCAATTGGAGAAGAACAATAATGGCTCCAATGATGATGAATATCCAGAGTGCCGGCCCAGCTTCTTTAAGGCTAATCGAACGTGCAAATGCTGGAGTACTCATTAAAGTGATAACCCCTATCATCAACCCTGTCTTGATTCCTTTCATCCTTTTTTCCATTTTTAGTTCCTCCTTTCTTCTGAGTTCAACCTCTATATTGCATTTGCTATGCCGAGAAAAAAAATATTTTAATTATTTAATATCATTAATATTTTTTAAAAATTTTAATTAAGTAGGACGTTAATTAAAAGCTGGAAAGAATAAAATTAATATACATATTGGAAACAAGATGTTTTGATATTAATGTAATTAATTAAAATTATTAATTTATTTTATATATAGAAAAATTATACATACAGATTAATTAAGATATTAAGAATATACATCGAATATACATCATGGTAAAATTGACTTTTGATTGGTTAAAACTGCATGATATCTCGTTAATTTCATTATAATTATCATGGCTACCTGGCCCCCTTAGAATCATAAAAATCCCATATCTTTTCTCTCAAAAGGTTCATATTGTTTTTCTGTTATTGACTTTAACCCATAATTTGAGTTTTTTTTTAAACTGACTTGACAATCGAAAAGATAAGAAGCAGAATGACTCCAGCTTAGGAGGAAAAGATGAGACCAGATGATGAAAGAATTTTGATTTGCATAGAAAGAGAGGCTGAAAGGATTCATCCAATTTCCTTTGAATTATTGAAGGCAGGCAGAGAAGTTACCGATTGTTTAAACGGAAAACTTTGTTGTGTGCTATTAGGGAATTCAATGGGGCAATTTTTAAAGGAAATGACCCCTTATGCTGATGAGGTTTATCTTCTTGATCATCACTCCCTGGAGAGTTTTGATCCTGAGGTCTATACAGTTGCTTTATATCATTTCTTCCAGTCTATCCATCCCTCTGCGATTCTTATGGGCCATACAATGAATTATCAGAATATAGCCGCCAAGTTGGCTTATCGATTGGGGACAGAAATCATTACCGATTGCATTCAGCTTGCAATTGAAGAAAGAACAGGCCACCTCCTTTGTCGGAAGCCCATATATGGATCAAAATTTATAGCCACCTTCAAGCAAGAAAAGAAACCCTACATTGTAACCATAAGGTCAAAGGCTTGGGAGCCAATTCCCAAACCAACTTCCAATGCAGAGGTGATTCATTTTACTCCACTCCTTGATGAAATTAGGTTTAGAGAAGATCTCTTAAAAAGAGTTAAAGAAGAGAGTATTGATTTAAGTCATGCAGAGGCCATTGTTTCAGCAGGCCGTGGGGTTAAAGATGCTGAGGGGTTTGTTCGACTAAAGGAGTTAATCCAAATCCTCCATCGATTTTTTAATAGAGTTGAATTGGGGGCCAGTCGGCCCATCGTGGATGCCCATCTGGTCCCCTCTTCTCGGCAAGTCGGACTTACAGGAGAGAAGGTTGCGCCAGAACTTTATATGGCTATTGGAATCTCGGGCTCCATGCAACATGTCACAGGTATTCTTGGAGCAAAAAAAATTGTTGCCATTAATACCAATCCAAGGGCCCCTATTTTCCAGGTCGCCGACTATGGAGTCATTGGCCCTTACGAAGAGGTCCTGCCTGGACTTGTAAAAAAATTGGAGGAATTATGAAGCCATTCCAAATCATCGTCTGTTTAAAACAGATTCCTGACCCCGAAGGTCCCCTGGAGGCCTTTCAGATTGATCCGGAGGGTAAAAGGGTGATCCCTATTGGAATTCCACCCGTGATCAATCCTTTCGATGAGAATGCCCTGGAGGCAGCCATCCGTCTCAAGGAAGATTATGGAGCAAAAGTCACAGCGATCAGCATGGGTGAAAAACTGGCTCAGCCTGTTCTGAGAAAGGCGTTGGCAGCTGGAGCTGATGAGCTCATTCTTTTTGTTGATTCCCATTTCAAAGATCTCGATAGCTTTTCAACGGCCTATGTTCTCTCGAAAGCGATCCATAAAATTGGATCATATGATCTCATCCTGACTGGAAGACAAGCAGGGGATTGGGATTTTGGAATAACGGGGTTGCTGCTGGCAGAGATGCTCCAAATACCAAGCATCAATTTGGCAAGGAAGATTGAGAGGAGAGGGGATGAGATCCGGGTTGAGAAGTTGATCCAAGACGGATATGATTTAGTGAAAGTGAAGACTCCTGTGTTGATCACGGTGAGCAGTGAAATTGGAGAACTCCGCTATGTATCCATTCGATCCCTTCAGTCAGTCAGCAAAAAACCGGTAATGATCTATGGGGCCGATGATCTTAATCTTGATCTTCAGAGATTAACGACGAAAAAGATCCTTGATTTATCCCCTTTCCAGAGTCAAAGAGAATGTAAATTTATTGAAGGGGAATCCCATCAACAAAAGGGTGAAAACCTGGCCCTGAAATTGCGAGAAGATAGAATTATCTGAAATTTTAAGGAAGAATATTCTTTTTTAAGAAGGATCTTCATTCCGCCCTTTTCATCTCTCCATCCCTCCTCCATGGGATTGTGTTGGAATGAGTGATTTGCCCCTTCACCAGCTTAGGACAAACGGTGAGTCGATGGATTTTTGGCAAGGTCTTCACCCTTAGGGTGAAGGTTCGAACCTTAAATAAAATTACAATATAACCCTTGAAGAGAGGGAGGATGAAATTTTCGTGATTCGTAGGAAGCCAGGCCTTCACGAGAAGGGTTAGAAAAGACGAAATATCATCACCTTGAAGTTTCTCTGTTTGTTAAGTTAGATTGAGGGTATGGATCGTTATTCTCAGATAAAAGGGAGAGGGCTCCTCTTCCTTCTTTTTCTTTGGATCTTCTGGTTTTTCAATATGAGTGCCAGAACCCTTTTGGGACCCATCTTACCGCTGATCGAAGATGAATTCATGGTCCGTCATGCCCGGGCAAGCAGTATCTTCATCTTTCTCTCGATAGGATATGCCGTCTCAGTCTATTTTGCAGGTTATTATTCAGGGAGGTTTGGATATAAAAAAACCATTTCCCTTTCTTTTATCATTGCCTCTCTTGTCCTATTTTTAACCTCCTTTGTAAAACTATTTTCAGCATTTTATATTTTGAGCTTTATTCTCGGTTTTTCTTTAGGGCTTTATTTACCAGCCGCATTACCGTTCATTACTGAACATTTTTATGAAATCAAATGGGGAAAAACTATTGCCATCCATGACTCGGCTGTCCCCATTAGTATATTCTGTACCCCTTTCATTGTTCTTTTCATCCTCCATTTTTTAACATGGAGAGGAGTGTTTGTAATTTATGGGGCGATATGTCTTATGATCGCCTTGATCTTCTATCTGACCAATGAGGAGGTTAAGATTGCCTCTTCTCAAAAGGTTAGGCAAAGCCGTCTCTTTAAATCACCCTCTCTTTGGATATCGATGATCCACTGGACCTTAGCGACAGGGGCCAATATTGGTCTTTATGTAATTGTCCCTCTCTATCTCACCAAAGAGTTATCATTAGAGATAAAAGAGGCAAATTCAATCCTAGGGATGTCAAGGCTTGGTGGGATTGGAGCAGCCATCTTATGCAGTTTATTGATCGATCAATTTAGCCTAAGAAGAATTATGTTGTCCACACTTTTCCTTGCAGGAATCTTTACCTTCCTAACAGGTAGAATGTCCGTCCATCTCATCGGATATTGTCTCTTCCTTCAAGCAATCTTTGTCACAGGATTTTTTCCCATAGGATTGGTTGCGATTACAAAGATATTCTCTAAGGAATCGAGGAGTATGGCGATAGGAATCATCTTGGCTTGTGGAATCATTCTGGGAGGAGGGATCGTCCCCTATCTCCTTGGCCTTGCTGGAGATCTTCTCAGCTTCAGATTCGGTATCTCAGCCCTCGGCATTCTGGTCATCCTGTCCAGTCTTCTCATCCTATCCATGGAAGGGTTAGAGTAAGGAGGCAATGGGTTCAGATTGGATGATTATAGAATCTCGATCTCTTCCAAGATTCGCTCTTTTATTTTCAGGGGGAGATGGTTCGCTTTAGCCTTTTCAACAATCTCCTTTCCCAGTAATGCAGCCCCCAAGGCTCCTGTGATCAAAGGTTCTTCAGGGACTAAAATCTCAATGCCCAATTGCTCAGAGAGGGCTTTTAGAAGACCTATATTTTTACCTCCCCCACCAGTCACAACCACCGCCTCTTCCACTTTGATCCGATGGACCATTCGAATGATCCTATCAGCAAGAGAGCGATGGACCCCTGCAAGCAAATCCGAAATGGGGACCCCTTGGGCCAGATTGGCAGCCACTTCCTGCTGTGCCCAAATTGTACAAATATTACTGATCATGACAGGGTTTTTGCTTCCAATTGCTAATTCCCCCACTTGATTTAATGCTACTCCAAGGGTATCCGCAATCACTTCAATGAACCGGCCACTTCCCGCGGCACATTTATCATTCATGACAAAGTCTACAATCTTTCCGGTCCCATCTAACTTGATTCCCTTGACATCTTGACCTCCAATGTCAATGATCGTTCGGGCTTTAGGAAAGAGACTGGTAATCCCCTTAGCATGACAAGTGATTTCAGTAAATTGCTTATCAGCAAAAGGGACATTAATTCTTCCATAACCGGTTGAGACAATGTAGGTAATGATTTCAAAGGGAATGCCTGCCCTTCTTAGAACCTCCTCCATCACCTTATTGGCTAATCGGCGTTGTTCTGGACCAGTGGGTCCAATGAGTGAAGCCATGATCCCATTGTTCAAAATCACTGCTTTGGTCATCGAGGACCCAACATCAATCCCTGCAAAATATAATTCCAAATTCTACCTCAAACCTGGGGGAAGGAAGGCCCCTCTTTTAGATCCTCTATTGCTCAATGGGTTAGGCCGCCTTGTTTAATCGAATGGATTCAAGGGTTTCGATGAAGGCATCGATCTTACTCCTCGTATCCACTTCTGAATAGGAGGTAATGTCAATGATATCGCTTTCAAGAATGAGAGAGGGAAGCTCCTTATAAACCTTCTCTTTCTTCCCATCTTTCCCCATGACAAATACGGGTATGGGTTTATAGATCTTTGCCAATTGATTCAACTGCCAGATAAGGCCCACATGCCAGGTTCGACATGAAAAGGCCTCATGCATGACCACCCCATCAATCTTATACTCTTCGATCCAGTTGATTAAATGCTCCACATCAGGCTCTGATCCTGGCCGTTTCTTTGCCTTATCATACCAAAAGGTCCAGAACCCGAGCCATCTCCATGCCAGATGTTCAATCGGATCTTTCGTTTCTGGAAGATCCATCTGGTCAAGGGGAGCGACCATCCGATAGGTGGTTTCCACAGGGAAAGAGGCTCCCTTGCTATTAAAATAATTAAAATCGTTCAGGGCAAACCAAGCAGGCAACCCCCCTCCCCACATCAATCGATACTTTTCGTTTTCAACCTCTCCCTCTCCTCGTGCAATCTTCTCCTCCAATTCCTTCTTAAGATTTAGAAAAAAGTCATATGCCTTTTGGGTGGCCATCATAAAATTGATGGGGACCATCGTATTCATTGCATCGCCTGTCCCCATGGGACAAGGGATCGCTTTTCGAAGACTATAGGTTTCATCAATTAAATTCCATGTCCGATCACTCAGATCAACCAGCTCTCTCAGGCGATCATAGTCCATCTTCTTCCCTGTCTGCTCTTCAAGGAAGGTGACCAGCCCACGCAATTGCTTGACGATATATTTATGGTAATAATCCCATACTTCTCGATGATCCCTATCCCTTTGGAATAAGGGATAGGGAAGATCAATATTATAGATGGGGACATCGGGCATAAATTGTTGAGAGGCCTGATACCACTTCGATCTTGGATCACAGAGAATCTGGCCACTTGAAATCATGAAATCAGGCCTAACCATCCCTCCCCACGGGGCATTGGGAGGCATTTCTCCCAACTCTTCTCTCCATTGATCAAATCCAATTCCGCAGAGGGCATAAGTACATAAAGACCGAGAGAGGCCCAAAGATTCAGCTCTCTGAAGAAATCTCTCCGCATCCCTTTTTGCTCCACAGACCCCCGCAAAATTCTCAGTCCATAAGGGGATCACATCCATGGCCCTTAAGATCTCCTCGTGATGACAGACAATAAAGGTATAGGCCAATTTCTGTTTTCCCTCTGCCCTGGCCTGGAGGGCTTCCTTAAAAAATTCTTTTACCATGGCAGTGATAGATGCAGCAGCCTGGGTGGCGGTCATTCTCTTTTTCGGTTTTGCTTCCTTTTGCTCTTCAACCATTCAATTTGCCTCCTTGTTCCTGTTATCCAATCATCTCTAAAAAGGCTTGGATTCTGGTTCTAAGCTGACCCATCGTTCCTGCAGAATAAATGTCCTCTAAATGGAGAAGGGGAACCTGAAGAGACTGATAGTAAGCCTTCCTTGCTGGAACCTCAAACCCAAAGGGGTCACAATATTTATAAATATAAAGAATCGCCCCATCCACCTTAAACTCTTTGGTATAAGCACCAATATCGCCGAATCGATTGGCTATGTCCCCCTCAAAGTTGCCTGCCTTGTTCTCCCGATAGGTTTTGGGACAATTGATCTTTCCAAGATACCGATGGGCCAGGGCATTCAAGGGATCTTCTCCCTCTTCGGTCAGGGGCAAATGATCCCGGGCTCCATTGCAAAGGGTGTCAGCCACCACATGGCCTCCAAGTTCTTCGATCAGCTTGATGAGCTCAATATGATCGAGACAGGCACCATCGAGAAAAATCCGGGGACCCCTATGGAATGGGGAGGTTCCTCTCTGTCTGATCTCCTCAATCACCTGGTCGAATAGGAGATTGGATTCCTCAATGGGTAAACTGGATCCTACGGTTAACACCATGGTCAACTCTGTCCCGGAGATCAGTGGAGGGTCTGATTTTCTAAATTCATAAAGAGTTCTTACCTTTCCTCTGTTTTCATTATAGATTCGAATGGTGCGATTGAGATCATCATGAGGGATCGCTTTTTTAGTAAATTTCTCCAAACTTTTTTTAAAGGTGTTTAACTCTGCATGGAAGAATTCAAAGGAAGATTCGACGCAAACCGTTGGAATGTTGACAAAGTGAAAATAGGAGTAGGGAAGGGAATAACTCCAAGTGCTATAGCTCCTGACCATGCTATCACAGGCATGAGGGATCACCATGCCTGATAGAAAATTGTAGGTCTGTTTGATAGAGAGATCGAAGCAACTTCGGTAATAGGGGCAGACAATGGTTTCCAGAAGGGTATCTCCTTTTGTAATGGGTTCATGAATATTTCCCCTCACACGAAAAGGGATACAGCCAGAGGCAGAAATCATCTCTAAAGGAACAAAGGAGCAAACATAACCGATAATCTCTTTTCCTGCTCTTTTTAGCTCCTTTGCCCTGAAGCCGTAATCCTTATAATATTTCTCGACCGTATGGAAGATACCTCCCTGCTTCTCACTCATGGATCTTCTCCTATTCTCTCTAAATGAGGTAGAAATAATCTTTCCATCCCTTTCTCAATCTAATTTAAATTTTCTACAGC
>JBBIRT010000111.1:0-10708 GCA_037441725.1 Deltaproteobacteria bacterium
ATGGAGCCCTGGAGTCCATGGTTCTTAAGGATAAACAGATCTTTGCCATCCGTCGTATTATCGAAAAGTCTTCCTCAGCGTCGAACATAGAACTTTTAGGGAAAGCCATCAAAGAGGGTGGGGATGGCCTTTCTGAATCGATCATACAATATCTTCGATTTCTTACAAAGCAGGCCGTGGAACCCCTTTGCCGTCTGTTAGGGGAGATAGAATCCGGGAAGTGGAGAAGGGTGATATGCGATCAACTGGTCGAAATCTCCAAGGACGATATTTCCCCCCTCACCCAATTCTTATCAGACCCCAACCCTTTTTTAGTTCAACACATCCTCTACATCCTTGGAAGGATTGGACACCCCTCTGCCTTGAATCATTTAGGAAACTTAGTGAACCATGGAGATTTGAAGGTGAGGGAGGAGACGCTTCAGATCCTTAACCAGTTTGGGATGAAGGCAAAGGATCTTCTCCAGAAGTTTTTAAAGGATCCTGAATCTAAGATCAGGTCAAAGGCAGCACTCCTTCTAGCGAGGACCGCTAAGTCTGAAGCCGTAAAGGTGCTTCAGGAGATCATCCTCTCAGAACATTTTTTAAAGCAGGACTATCATGAAAAAACCGCCTTCTTTAAAGCCTTAGGAGAGACAGGATCCCCGGAAGTCATCCCAGTATTAAAAAAGATTGCCAAGAAGAGAAGATGGTTTCAAAGGGCAAAGTGGAATGAAATGCGACAGTGTGCTCAGAATACCTTGAAAATGTTGGGAGCCTAAAGATGAAACGCTCACCATAACTTTATGAAGGAGAGAAAATGTCTGTCATAGAAACATCCAATCCATCAGAGAGCCCTCAGGCAAAGATGCCAGAGAGTATGGACTCAGAATTATCCCGGTTGGGGAATAGTCTTGTCACCAAACTCCATGTGTTGATGAGGATTTCCCAAATTTATGATTCTAAGAATGCAGCCCTCCACCAATTTATTCAGGAATTCCTCCAAACCATAAACCTATTGATCAAAAGAGAAGGGGTCGTTTCACTTAAGATATTGAGAGATGATTTCTTCCTCAACGGACAGCGATTGCGTTACTCCGTAGAGGGATTTACCAGTTTCAAATATCTCCTCACCCAATGGAAAAAAAGGATGATTGGTGAGGTGATTTTTAAGGCCCCCATGGATGAGAGGATGTTGAAAGATTTTGTCTACACCATGATCAATTTGGAGGAAGGGCATCAGGAAAACGCCTCAATCTTTGAGGAACGATTGATCCAACACCAGATCACGTCCATTGAGGTCAACCCTCTGGAGGTGGTCGAAGAGGAGGAAGAGGCCTTTACCCTTCAGAAGGAAGATCAACGGGAAGTAGCCAAAAAGGTCTTTTTTGAAACGATCGGAACGATCAAAGAAGTGATCACCAACATAAAGGCTAAACAGTATGCAGATGTCAGGAAGTTAAAGAGGTTGGCACAGAAGGCCGTCCATCTCGTCATTGAGGATGAATCCATCCTCTTAGGGATGACCACAATAAAAAACTATGATGAATATACCTTTAACCATTCCGTCAATGTCTCAATCTATTCCCTCGCAATGGGAAAACGATTGGGTTTTTCAAAGAGGTCATTAACAGATTTGGGGATTACAGCCCTGCTTCATGACATTGGTAAATCAAAGATCCCGAGAGAAATTTTAAATAAACCGGCCCCCCTCGATGAGGAGGAATGGGGGGTGATGAAAAGACATCCCCTCATGGGGGTTGAGATTGTCCTCAATCTAAAACAGTTAGGAGAGATCAACCCAAGGATGGTCATTGGGATCTTCGATCATCATATTAAATCTGACTTGACTGGATACCCAAAACTCTTTCGAAAGAGAGAGGTGAGTCTCTTTGGAAGAATTGTCCAAATTGCAGATGCCTACGATGCCATGACCACTCCCAGGATTTATAAGAGAATCCCTTATACTCCCGAACAGGCCCTTGCCGTCATGCTCCGCGAGAGGGGAATCCATTTTGATCCCATCCTCTTAAAGATCTTCATCAGCTTAGTGGGGATCTATCCTATCGGGTCATTGGTCTTACTGAATACCCATGAGATTGGAATCGTCTATAAACCCAATCATGATTCTGGATTTTTAGATCGCCCCACCATCCTCTTGGTCGATCGGAATCAAAAAGGAGAGATCAAAAAGGCACTGATTGATTTAACTGAAACCGATGCTTCCGGGCATTATAAACGGAGCATAGTGAAGACATTAGATCCCTATAAATATCATATCGACATCGTCAAGTACTTTCTCTAACCCAAATCGTGTGATTCTTATCATTGCGATCATATGAAATTCTTTTCGAAGGGGGATTAGAAAAACTTTACCAATGAATTGTCACCCCATTCTTACCTCCTCTTCTTTAGATTCATTTGGTGGATTGTATTCGTTGAGGAGTTTGATCGTGGGTCTGTCCATGGACCCAAAGGATTATTCCTTTTAAGGAGTGGAGTTCATGACCGGGTTCATATTTTTTTTGGGGGTATTGATCATTTTGATTTTGTCCACTCTTTTCCTTTTCGGTAAGATGGGTCAGAAGAGAATGATTCATCCTAAAAAGAGAATAAGAAAGCCTTCCAGTGAGACTGGAAAAGGGGATCTCAGAGAAGTCCCAACTTTTTTTTCGAGAGACCTTGCCCAGGAGATGGTCTTCAATGAAACTGGAATGCTCATCCCTGAATTCGAACGTTCAGATCGGCCTGATGAGTTTAGGAAGAGGATTCGGAATGGGATTGAAACCATCTTTTCTGAAAAGACTGAGAAAGCCTTAGAGCAAAGAAAAGTTCTTGAATCCGGAATCCCTCCTAAGGTTAAAGAGGATGTTTTAAAGGTGATCAGCCAGTTGAAAGAATTTAGATCAACCTATCAGCTTCTAAAAAACCTGGATGATCCCAAGACCAATATGTCCCAGATATCGAAGCTCATTGTGAATGATCCTGTGCTTTCTGGAAAGATTCTTAGAGTGGCTAATTCAGCTTATTTCGGGGTTCCACAACGGGTCAATTCAATCGGCCATGCCCTAATGATTATTGGTTTATTAAATCTTAAAAACATTTTATATCAGGAAGAACTTCTTAAGCTATTGAATTTAAAAAGTTCTGCAGGAGACTATACCGTTGAGTCCCTTTGGGAGCATTCATCCTTTACTGCCATCTGTGCCTCTTACCTTTCTCCTCTCTTCAATAGATTGGATCGAGGGACCCTCTTTACCTTGGGGTTACTTCATGACATTGGGAAGTTTGTTATACAGACATTAAGTCCTATGAAGAAGACCAGTGAGGACTTTATTAAAATTTCAACAACAGAGTTATCCATTTTTGATGAGGATGAGATTTACGGAATGAATCATGCCCTCATCGGAAGGTTTGCCTTTGAAGAGTGGAATTTTTCAGACCTGATGGTTAAAATGGTTGAACTCCACCATACTCCTTCGTGGGTCTCCTTAGAATCCCTTGGACTGAGCAAAGAACCCCTCCACTATCTTTTGGTCCTCTTTCTCTCAGACCAAATTGCAAAACTGCTTAATAGTGAAAGGGAAGGAATTGAGTCAGTAATCCCTTTGCATCCTTCATATCACTTTCTAATCCAAAAAGATAAGCTCCTCAATCTTATCCTCGACAGCACCTTATTGATGGAAATCAAAAAAACAAAGGCCTTGACAGGAGGTGAATCCTAACGTTTCATTCGATCCCTTATCCAGTATTTTAACCCTTTCAATAGAGAAAGTTTTTCGAAGACATAGAGTCCCTCTCTCATCCTTAGATAGACCTTCTTCCCGATCTTTAATTCCTTGGGGGATTGGTAATCGGGATTACAGGCCAGTACTCTTTCCCCATCTTCTTTTCTTACTAATCCCAGGGTGAAAGGGGAACGAAATCCTTCTGGTGGGGAATAGAGGGTAGTGAACGTTTCAAGAATCCCCACTCCCTCTGAAGAGGGGGGAAAGGCCTTTTTTTCAGAGACATCGATCTCGGGATGGTAATCAGGGCTCCAACCCTCTCCCAAGATCTTCTTCCGATCCCTTCGTTCTAAGATCGTGACAAAACTATCATGGCCCAATCCTTCAACACACAGGGCCAATCCAATCTCCGCCCTCTGCAATTGCCTCTCTTTCCCCAAATCCCCTCTGAGTTGATAGACCATTTCCACTAATTGGGCCAGACCAGAGGCAGCAGCAGGATACCCTTTGGTCTTCAACCCTCCTGAGGGGTTGATTGGAAGCCTTCCCTGAAGGGAAGTCACCCCATCTTCTATGGCTTTCCATCCCTCTCCAGGTGAGAAAAAACCCAAATCCTCTGTTCCAATTAATTCAAAAGGAGTAAAAGTATCTTGAACTTCTGCAAATTGGATCTCAGAGGGATTTATTTGGGCCATGGTGTAAGCTTTTAAAGCACTTTCCTTCGTTGAATTGAGTGAAGCAGAGGAGATTTTGTATTTTATCGGGACCAAATCTGTGGTATGGCCGATACCCGAAACTTTGATGGGAGTGAGATGGGAGGTAAGGATGATGGCAGAGGCCCCATCCGTGATAGGAGCACAATCATAGAGCCGAAGAGGATAAGAAATCATCTGACTCTTAAGATAATCCTCTTTTGTAATCTTTTTTCTGAATTGAGCATAAGGATTGAGATAACCATTGGAATGGTTTTTAATAGCAATATGAGCAAGGAGGTCTTCTATTTTCATGGGAGAAAGATTAAACTCTATAGCATATTTCTGGGCCATCATCGCCACTAAGGCAGGCATGTTGACCCCATATCTTCTTTCTGAACGATCAATCACTTCGGAGAGGATTTGGTCAATCTTAGGAGTTGGAAGGTGAGTCATCTTCTCACCCCCAATCACAAGGACATGCTCCATATGACCTGAGGCGATGGCAAAAAAAGCAGTTTCAAAGGCTCCTATCCCACTAGAAGAAATGGTTTCGACTCGAGTGGAAGGAAGACCTGTTAAACCGAGGGAATCGGTTAAAAGGGCAGCAAAGTTTGAGTCATTCGTAAATTCCGAAAGATTCATTATCCCCAGGAAAACGGCATCGACCTTTTCCAATTGAGCCTCTTTCATAGCAATGGAAGCGGCTTCTGCCATCATCTTCTCAAGAGGTTCCTTTGATCTACCGAATTTAGTCATCCCTACCCCTGAAATATAGACATCCATTAATCTCCTCCCCTTTTAATTCAATTAAGGGTATAAGGCATTTTTTAATGTAATACCCAAAAGGCTCATATTCTATTCACCTTACTCCTAATTCCCATCCCAAGGTGACAAACTTATCTTATATTAAAACAAAAGGGATGATTTTGACAGAAGATAGACCTTTAATAAGAGGTGGAGAAGACATAAAATATGAGATCATATGTTTATATAACTTATTAAGATTATTATATTTTTATTTGTGAAAAAAAACATTTTGACCTCGCTATGAAAAGATATTATATTTATGATCCAATTAAAAGGAGTATTCTCTTTTCACTAAAAAAGGTACTTTTACCCACCGGTAGAATAAATCAAAAAAAGAAAGTCATTCACAGAATTTTGATTCAAAGGCCAATGATGGATGAGATCAGTTATCAAAAATTTTTAATGACCAAGATTTGCGATTTGGAATTGGAGATCAATGAGAGCCTGGCCCCTCTCCTTAAGCGATTAAAGAAGGAGTTGAGGGAACATCGAATTCTTTTATGGCCTGATTTTTATTTTGGGAATGAGTGGGGGTGTGTCAATAAGAAGATTTCCATTAGCATCCCTTTCTATTTAGCAATGCCTGAACTGAGAGACCTTGAGGGAGATATCCCCACCCGAGAGGAGATGCTCAAAATCCTACGCCATGAGACTGGCCATGCAGTGAACTATGCTTATAAACTCTGGCAACGAAAGGATTGGAAAGAGACCTTCGGAGATTTCCATAAAAAGTATCGAGATGGATATCTCTATCGAGTTAATCCTTGGTCAAAAAGTTATGTCAGACACCTCCATTATTTAGGAGATCCCCACTATGCCCAGAAGCATCCTGACGAGGATTGGGCTGAGACCTTTGCCATCTGGCTCGATCCCAGATCTCGTTGGGGAGTTAAATATCGTAACTGGCCAAACGCTTTTGATAAGTTAGCCTATGTGGATCGCCTGATGGAGGAGATTGCCGGGAAAGAGCCTTTAAATTTAGAGATAAAAAGGGATGGAATTTATACGACCATCGAAGAGACTGTATCAGAATGGTGGGGTTTAGATGGAGAGATATTAGATCAGGAATTACAAGAGTATCTCATTGATATGAATGAGCTCTTCACCAAACCTGAAAATGGGTGGAAGGGTCTCCTCCCTGCATGGAAATTGATTCGGAAATATGCAAGACCCCTCACAGAACGGGTTAGCCTCTGGATCTCAGGGTCAAATAAAAATACAGTTAGAAAAAGGCTCCGTCAATGGGAGGCCATTTGTAAAAACGAATCTTTAGGTTACCTTCCCGAGGATGAGGAGAAGAAATTGATCGAATTAACCACTCTCCTCACCTACTATGTAGTCGACGGAGTGCATCACTTCCGCAGTTGATCCCATTCAATCCAAAACTCCCAACGTAGGACTCGAGACTAAACGATCACAGTCTTTTTAATGGTCTTGACGACTTCTGATGGATCATCAATCAATTGGAGTATTTCAAGATCTATAGTAGAGATCATCCCCTTTTTCAAAACCACCTCTTTAATCCAATCTAAGAATCCTTTCCAATAGTCTGAGCCAACGAGGATGACAGGAAAGGGTTTGATCTTGTGGGTTTGAATAAGGGTGATGGATTCAAGTAACTCATCCATGGTCCCGAACCCTCCTGGAAGGATGACATAGGCTACCGCATATTTAACAAACATAACCTTTCGGACAAAGAAGTATCGGAAGCTCAGAGTGAGATTGGCATAGGGATTGGGTTTCTGTTCGAAAGGAAGTTCGATATTGAGACCAATCGATTTTCCCCCTGCCTCAGCGGCTCCTTTATTAGCAGCCTCCATTACCCCAGGTCCTCCTCCCGTGATTACACAGAAGCCCTGTTCTGCAAGGAGTTGGCCGATCCGTTCAGCTTTCTGATATATCTCATTCTCCGGTTTTACTCGAGTGGAACCGAAGATGCTCACCGCTGGGCGGCATGAGGAGAGGGCTTCAAAGCCCTCCACAAATTCTGCCATGATGCGAAACATTCTCCAGGAATCTTTGACGGTGATCTCATCCATCACATATTGTTTATTCGACATATCTCCTCCAAAACTTTATTCTTTCCCTAATTTGAGTGGTTTAGGGTTTGATTCTGCATCCTCCATCGCCATCATCCGAGTCGCTCCATAGAGGTTTTTATTGAAACTTATAGAATTTTATATTAGGAGAAAGAATAGCTAAAGTCAATCCTAATGGGAAAGGGGTTAGGTTGATCAGAGTTGTTTTTTTAGGTGGGGTTAGAACGGTTACAGGATCAGCCACCTATTTAGAAAAGGGATCCTTAAAGTGGCTGGTTGACTGCGGGATGTTTCAGGGAGGCAGAGAAATTGAATCAAGAAATTGGAAGACCCAACCCTATCAACCCAAAGACCTTTCTTTTATTCTCCTGACCCATGCCCATATCGACCACAGTGGACTCATACCGAGGTTGGTTAGGGAGGGGTTCAGTGGGAAAGTGATTTGCACGAAGGCAACCCTCGATCTCTGTGAAATCATGCTTCAAGACAGTGGCCACATCCAAGAGATGGAGGCAGAATGGGAAAGTCGAAAAGGGAGAAGAGCAGGGAAGGGGGAGGTCCTTCCTCTCTATACCGTGAGGGATGCAGAAAAAAGTTTATCCTATTTCCATCCGGTAGAATATGATGAAATCTTTCAAATGGGAGACGGAGTAAAGGTCCGATTTCAAGATGCAGGACATATCTTAGGTTCAGCCATCATTGAGCTCTGGATTGAGGAAAGGGGGAAGGAAAAGAAGATTATCTTTTCTGGAGATTTAGGAAACTCAGGACAACCTTTGGTGAAGGATCCTTCCGTCGTTGAAGAGGGAGATTTCCTCTGGTTGGAATCGACCTATGGGAACCGCTTCCACAAGACGAGGGAGGAGACAGATCAGGAATTGTTAAGAATTGTTCAAGAGGCCATCGCTCATCAGGCAAAAGTGATTATTCCTGCCTTTGCTGTGGAGAGGACCCAGGAGGTGATCTATACTCTTGGTCAATTTATCCGAAAAAGATCCATCCCTCCCATTCCTGTTTATATCGATAGCCCCTTAGCCATCTCTGCTACAGAGATTTTCAAGAGAAATTCAGAATATTTTGATCAGGAGGCCAAAGACCTGTTATCAGATGGAGACAATCCATTAGAGCTTCCTGAAATCATCTATACCCTTACCACCGAAGAGTCAAAAAAGATTAACGATGATCCAGGGCCTGGGATCATTGTCTCCGCAAGTGGTATGTGCGATTCAGGAAGGGTTAAACATCATTTGAAACACCATCTCTGGAAAGAGACCTCTCATATCGTCTTCATTGGCTATCAGGCTGAAGGAACCATTGGCAGAAAGATTATTGATGGGGCCAAGAAGGTTAAGCTTTTTGGAGAAGAGATTGCAGTGAAGGCGAATATTCATACCCTGGGCGGATTCTCAGCCCATGCAGATCAAAGAGGGCTTCTTGACTGGCTTTCACATTTTCAAAATCCTCAACTCAGAGTATTTGTGACTCATGGGGAAGAGAAGATTTCAGTCGGGTTGAGTCAAACCATCTATGAAAAATTCCAATTCAAAGCCACTGTTCCTCAGTGGAGAGAAAGGATGGTTCTCTTTTTGGATGATGAGAAAGAGGTGGAAAAAGAAAGGATGAGAGAGGAATTGCCCACGCAAGAATCTTTCTCTTCTTTTTTTAGAAATTTAGATCGGACTTATAAGAGGCTTCGGCGGAAATTGAAAAGAGAAGGGAGGAAAGGAGGGTATCTTCAAAATTCCAATCAATTTAAGCAATTAGAGGAGATTCATAAAAGATTGAAAGAATTGGAAGAGGAGTTTTAAAGGGAATGCTGAAGGAAGGCCTTAAAAAGTTTACTGGAATTCTCATTTTAGTATTGATGATCTTAGGATGGATAAGCCACACTGTTTGGGGCAGAAGTCATGTTCGTATTGGATCGCTTCCCAAAGTGGTCCGGCAGGGTGAGATAGACCTGATAAGTCTATTTGGGCCATCCTCTCTTGAATCCGTTTTTACAGAATTTCAAGGGAGAAGATTTCCACTGGTCTTTAATGAGCAGAAGGGGATTTATGAAGGGCTCATCGGCATTGACCTGGAGACCCCAGCCCATCTTCATGAAATAAAGGTGGTCGCCATAGAGAATAGGCTTCCAATTTTTTCAGCCACTTTTCCCTTAAGGGTGGAGAAGATTGACTTTGGTGTTCAAAGGCTCTCCCTTCCGCCTAAAATGGTAGAGTTGGATAGAGAAACATTGGAAAGGGTTCATCAGGAGGCCAAGCTATTGGATACTTTATTTCAGGTCCTTCGGGAGGAAAGGT
This sequence comes from Deltaproteobacteria bacterium, assembly GCA_037441725.1. Classification (GTDB taxonomy): domain Bacteria; phylum Desulfobacterota; class BSN033; order BSN033; family UBA1163; genus JBBIRT01. The sequence goes on from JBBIRT010000111.1 coordinate 9,552, forward strand.
TATGGAGAGGAGATTTTATCCGTCCTGTAGAGGGAGAACTCTCTTTGGCATTTGGCGTGAATCGTATCATCAATGGACAACATCGAAGCCCACATACAGGGGTTGATATCAAAGCAGAGGAAGGAACTCCGGTATTGGCATGCAATAGTGGTCTTGTGGTTCTGGTAAAAGAACTCTACTTTGCGGGGAAATCCGTCATCATTGATCATGGATTGGGTATCTTTTCGATGTATTTCCATCTTTCAGCAGTTCAAGTAAAAGAAGGGGATAGGATGAATAAAGGAGTGGTATTGGGTCAAGTTGGATCAACAGGGAGATCAACAGGACCTCACCTTCATTGGGGAATCAGAGTGAATGGAGCGAAGGTAGACCCCTTCTCCCTTCTTAAGCTAAGTTTTTAGGCGAAAGAGAGGGATCATCCTATGGCCGGTAAAAAATACGCCATCATTACAGGAGGGAGTTCAGGTTTGGGATTTGCAATGGCTCAGAAATTAGCAGAAAAGGGATATGTTCCCCTTTTAATCGCAAGGGGGAAGGATAAAATAGAAAAAGCCATCCACACCCTTAGAAAGAGGGGGCTTGAGGGGGAAGGTTTTCAAGGAGATGTAACCTCTTCGAAGGATCTTAGTGATATCTTTGAAGTCATAAAAGGACGGTATGAAAAGATAGATTTCCTGATCCTCAATGCGGGTGTGGTTCATGTGCATCTGCTTTCTGATTATACGGATTATAGAGAGATGAAAGAAGACATCGACATCGACTTATGGGGAACAATATTACCGACTAAAATTTTCATGCCTTTATTAAGACCAGGGTCTCAAATCCTCATGATTTCATCAGGATTGGGTCTGGTAGGGGCTGCAGGGTACTCTACCTATTGTGCAGCAAAGGCAGGGGTGATCAATTTTGCAGAAGCTATAAGAAGGGAACTTCTATGTAAAGGGATCTCTGTTTATGTAGCCTGTCCTGCAGATATCGACACTCCCCAATATGCAGAGGAGCGGAAGAGCATGCCCGAATGGATGAAAAAGGCAACTTCTGCACGACGGTCTCTTTTGTCTCCTGAGGAGGCAGCTGAGAAAATACTTTCTCGCTGTAAGGGGAAGAGGTTTTTAATCACCATAAATCCTGAAATTAGGTTATTGCGTGGTTTAAAT
>JBBIRT010000112.1:0-10571 GCA_037441725.1 Deltaproteobacteria bacterium
CATTTATTTACGAAACGAATCATTCGAAAAAAGCAGATAACGAGGTCTTAGAATTTCTTGGGGATTCGGTGCTTAATCTTGCCATCAGTTACCTTCTTCTCAAGAGATTTCCTGATGCCCAAGAAGGAACACTTTCGATGATGAGATCTCAATTGGTGAGGAGAAATTCCCTCTCCTCCCTCTCAAAAGAACTTCAATTACAGTCCTATCTCCTTTTGGGAAAAAGTCAACGGGTCACTGGCAGAGCAGCTAAATCTTCTATTTTAGCCAATGCTTACGAAGCCTTAATCGGTGCCATCTTCATGGATGCAGGATTTGATCGAGCCCTGGAGATCATTCAGAATCATTTTGACTCCCATCTTCAGGAAAAAATCACATCAACCCTTCTCAGGGATTTTAAAAGCCATCTTCAAGTCGTTTCCCAGCAGTCCTTTGGAATATCTCCTCACTATCAGGTCTTAAATGAATTTGGACCTGATCATGATAAATCATTTCAGGTCTGTGTCACCATCGGAGGAGAGTTGAAAGGGGTGGGATGGGGGAAAAGTAAGAAAGAAGCTGAGCAGGAGGCTGCCAGAAAGGTCTTAGAAGAGATCGAAAATAAACAATAGAAAAGATCTTAAAGAGCATTTATTGATGGCACCATTGATCATCCCTTTTTTTCTTCCCCATCTAGGCTGTCAGGAACAATGCTTATTCTGTAATCAGAAGGCCAAAGCATCAGGGCCACCGTCTCCCTGTTCTTTGCGAACCTTTATTGAGTCTTCCCTAAGCAAACTCCCTAAAGAAGAGGGTAGGGAGAAGCAGGTTGCCTTTTATGGGGGAAGTTTTACCGCCCTCCCTAAAGGGGAACAGATCCGGTATCTGAAAGAAATCCAGCCCTTCCTTGCCTCGGGTCAGATCGATTCTATCCGAATTTCCACCCGTCCTGATGCCCTGGACGGGGAAATCCTCTCTTTGCTTAAAGTCTATAAGGTGAAAACGATTGAAATTGGGGTGCAATCGATGATCAACGAAGTCCTCGCATTAGTGAGGAGGGGACATCATGCTGAGGATACGATTGAGGCCACTCAGCGTTTAAAGAAATGGGATTTTGAGGTAGGATTTCAGCTTATGATTGGTCTCTTAGGAGACAGCCTCCATCGTTTTCTCCAAACCCTTGATCAGGTGATTGAACTCCAACCTAATTTCGTCAGAATTCATCCTACTCTGGTCCTCAAGGGTGCTCCCTTAGCAGACCTCTGGAAAGCTGGAAAATATCATCCCCTTTCACTGAATGAGACCATTCAATGGCTCAAAAAAGGACTCCTGAAATTGGAGAGGTCTTCCATTCCAGTGGCCCGCATTGGTCTTCAGCCTACTGAGGAATTGGAAATGGATATCCTCGCAGGTCCTTACCACCCCTCTCTTCATCAACTGATTGATTCAGCCATCTCCTTCGAAATGGCAGAGTATCTCCTTAATAATCACCCCGAGGAAATTCAACCTCTCTTTCTCTGCCCCTCAAAAGAGATTTCAAACTTGAGGGGGCAAAGAAATGAGAATCTATTTAGACTGAAGACCCAGTTTAAATTAAAGGAAATCTTCATCGACAAGAGAGAAGATTTACCAAGAGGTTACCTTGGACTTCAGACAAAATGGGGAAAAACCTTCATCCATAAAAATTTTTTATTAGAACCCTAAGGAATTTTAGCCCTCATGGTTTCCACCCCTGGGTTCATGATAAGGCTTTCTTTATGGGATGAATTATGCTATAGGTTGTGAAGATGAAGCTTGACCTCAAAATGATCCTGAATGAGTTGACCACGTATCGAGAGAGGAGGGCCGCCATCCATATCGAACATACGGCCCTTCTGGTCATTGATTTACAGATCTATTTTTATCGATTTATTCAACCTGTTTTAAAAAATATCCAAAGAGTCGTTCAATCCTGTCGAGAGAAGGCCATTCCCATCATCTTCACCCAACATGGTCATACGGATGTCACTTTGGATGGTGGGGCTCTAAGGGAGTGGTGGGGGCAGGTGATCCTTTATGGAACAAAGGATTGGAGATTCATTCCAGAAGTGGATATTGATTCAGGAGATACAATCATCCAAAAAAAACGCTACAGTGCTTTTTATGAGACGGATCTTGAAAAGATCCTCCGAGAAAAAGGTATTCAAGATCTTATCATTACTGGGGTGATGACAAACCTCTGTTGTGAGACGACTGCACGGGATGCCTTTATGAGGGATTTTAGGGTTTTTTTTCTAATCGATGGGACCGCCACAGGAAAGGAGGACCACCACCTTGCCACCTTGAAAAATTTGGGCTATGGGTTTGCCTATCTCCTCACCTGTGATGAATTGATTGAAGATTTAAAATGAGAGTAGGGAGAATGAACGACCCATTTAACTATTGGACAATAGGTAGGCAAGATTGTCTAAGATGGTTGTGAAGAAGACATTCTTTACGATGAATCCCTCTGGAACGTTAATCTGTGCAGGAGCAAAATTGAGAATCCCTCTTACTCCAGCATCGACCAACAGATTGGCCACCCCCTGGACCTCTGAAGGTGGTGTGGCAATGAGGGCAATTTCGATCTTTCTCTCCTTCACCACTTCTTTTAACCGGTTGATATGGAGGACCTCCACGGGTTTACCCAATTTTTCAGAAACCCTTCCAATGACTTTCGGCGGATCAATATCAAAGGCCGCCACAATCTTATAATTCTGCTTTAAGAAATCCTTATATGAGAGGAGGGCAGATCCTAAATCTCCAACACCAATCAAGGCCATCCTCCACTCTTTGTTTGATCCTAATATTTTCTTAATATTATTCAGGAGGTCTTTTACATAATAACCTACTCCTCTGATCCCAAACTCACCAAAATAGGCTAAATCTTTTCTCACCTGAGCAGCATTCACAATACATCGATTGGCCAATTGGGCAGAGGAGACGACATTCTCACCCCTTTCACTCATCTCCTCCAAGCATCGTGAATACCTTGACAATCTCCTGATGGTAGCTTCTGGAATTTTGTTAAACTTCAATTTTGTGACCCCTTTCACAAATGATGTGAAAAAATTTATTAGATTCTAATCCATTTGTCAAGTATTTTAAAGAATTTAATAATAACATGAAGTTATTCTCTCTACCGTAAGTCTTAAAGGCATCACCCCAATGAGGCGGTGTTAAACAATTAAATCTTTTTTTCTTAAATTGATCGACTCTTATGATTTTTTTGAAGAATAGGAATTACGAAGATTTCACTGGAATCTTCGTATGGCATCTCATGCATTCCTCTGGGCCTCCCTGAATCGCTTCTTCATGACATTCCATACAGGTCAATCTTCGTGGTCGATTTGTCCCCACCTCCATCTTCTCATGGGCAATGTTCCGATGACAATCAATGCACATCAATTTCGATTCTTCGATATGGAGCTTGTGGGCAATCCTCATATGGTGGGCCTCCTCCACCTCACGGCTTGCAACTTGTTTGTGACATCCTAAGCAGTTGTCATTCACTCTCTCATCTGCGTAAAAATGCCGAGGAAAGAGTTGCCCTGGGTGGGCGTGGCAATGGACACATGAAACTCGAGAAGGATGAACTTGAGAGGGGGCCCACATGGGAAGACTACTCTGTTTAGCATGACAGGAAAGGCAGATCAAAGGATGGGTCGTTAAAAGATGACCCATCCAGATGACCAGAGCCACTCCGATTAAAGTCACCAAGGGTCCCACTCCAAAGATCACCCATTTGGTTTTTAAAAGGGTCTTAATATTTTTTATGGTAATCATCGAGATCGACCATTTGATCAGGCCTGAGGCTTTCATGGGTTTCTTCCTCTATGCTTTTGAGATTGAGACCAAAGTGTCATTCCATGCCTCTCCTCCTCCGATTGGATCTGAAATCCCTGAAATAATCCAATTTGGAGAGGTACCCTTTCCTTCTTTTCCCCACCAGACTAATTGGGTATTGGGATCATTGCTTGTAAATTTTTTAGCCTGGGCAATCTTACCAAATCCCCAATGGCCTAAATTTCTCTCCATCCCAATCACTCTAGGATGGATCCCAAAGGTCAATCGGGCTTCCGTGGTAAAAGACCCCATTCGGGTAGAAATCTTGACCCGATCTCCTTCTTCAATATGGAGTTGCTTTGCCACATCCCTATTTATCCAAATAGGATTCTGATGCTTGATCTCTGATAACCATTTCAAATTTCCTGTCCTCGGCCCCATCACATTGGGTTCGAAAGTCACGAGGACAAATTTTCCCTTTAAGTCTCCATGGTCAGGAATGGGTTCATAGACGGGATAAGGTTGAAATCCAATTTGATTCAATCGCTCAGAATAAATCTCTATCTTTCTTGAGGGGGTGTTAAAGCCTTTAGATTCATAGGAATGATATTTTGCCTTTCCCTTTGGATCAAACCAGACCCCATTCTCTTTCAAATAGCTGAGCCCCCCTGCCTGATTCAATGGTTCAATTCCTGAAACAATCATCTGGAGATATTCCTCTGTCGAATTGAACTTAAAAAATTTCTGTAACCCCCCACCCACTCTATGGGCAAGTTCGATTAAAATATCTGAGAGAGCGACAGAATTCGCATAGGGACGGACGATCGGTTGTTGGAGTGCAATATAGGGGATTAGATCTAATGCAGGAGATGAATCCAACCCCCAACTTTCCAAATAATTGGCAACGGATAAAATAAGATCAGCATAAGAAGCCGTTTCCGTCATATAACTATCGGCAACAACAATATAAGGAATTAATTTTTCATCCTTTAAGACCTCAAGGGTGGAGAGAGTTTCAGGATTGTTATAAGCAGGATTGGATTCATAAAGGAAGAATAGCTGAGGGTTCAACTTTTTTTGCTTTACCAAAGTAATGAATCTCTGGGGAGTGATCTGGTTCTCTTCAACATCAAATCTTGGAGGGGATGATTTTAAATCTGGGTCATCCAAGCGATAGGTTCTTGGAAGACAGTAGCCCCCTGGGGTATCAATGTTACCGACAATAGTATTCAATAGAAAGATACAACGCTCATTATAAACTCCATTAAAATGCCCGTTAACCCCTCGGCCCGTAATGGCTACAGAGGGTCTATTTAAAGCAAATTCGATTGCAATTCTTTCAATATCCGAAGCATGGACCCCGCTGATCTTCTGGGCCATTTCAGGAGTATAAGGAGATAAATATTGGGCAAGTTTTATGGGTGAGAGATTGGTCCATTTCTGGATAAAATCATGATGATGAAGATTGGCTTTCATAATAACATGGGCCATGGCCAAAGCGACTATTCCATCTGTTCCCGGATGAATAGGAAACCACTCTTCACTATTTCCAGCGGTGTGGGATAGCCTAACATCGAAGGTCACAAGCTTTGCTTTATTCTGTGCCCTTCCCTCCATCAGTCTCCTAATCAATCCTGTATAGAATTCATGAGTTTCATAAAGATTTGACCCAAAGTTGAGGATATAATGACTATTCGATAAATCAGGAACCCCCTTTTCCTCTCCCCATGTTAACCATTGTCCCCAATTTCGATTGTTAAAATGGAGGCTTTCTTCATGGAGGATGGTTACGTTTTTAAAAACCTCTAAGAACCGTCTTGTTAGACCATCGGGGCTCTTTTCAGATTGAAACACAAACTCCCCCTTCTTCCCACTCAGGGAGATCCCTTTCAAACGGGAAACTATCTCGGTGTAGGCCCTCTCCCAAGAGACCCTTTCCCATTGTCCTTTTCCTCTCTCCCCTCTTCTTATCATTGGATAGGAGATCCGTTCTGGATCGTATTCCAGATTGAGGCCTGCTAACCCTTTCGCACAGAGTTTTCCAAGGTTATTGGGATGTTTTGGATTGCCATTGATCTTAACCATCTTGTCCCCATCTAAAAAGCCGATGATTCCGCAACGAGCCGGACAGAGCTGACAGAGGCTTGGGATCCCTTTTAAAAATCTCTTAGTATGGCGGGAAACCTGTTTCCCTCCAAAGGCATCCTTAGCGTAGGCCGATATTTCAATCCAGGGGTGAATGAATAACGTTTGCATTCCTAATAGGCAGAGTTTTAAGAATTCGCGACGGATCATTTCCATCCTCCTCCCCTTAACTTAGAGGAACATATTGACCACCAAAGACCATGACATATCGCATGACGAAGACACCGATAGAGGCTAATATTGCTGCAATCAATAATAGAAGGTGGGATTTACGGGTTTTTTTAAAGATAATTATGAGGGAAGGAACGATATTCCCCAAGACATTATCAACCCAGATATTATAGAAAGCTAAATTTCCCAAGGCGAACCAGTTCCACAGTCTCAAACGCATCCTCCGTATGGTAATACATCACTCACAGATCAGAGAAGACGTAGAATACGTACAGAATCATAAATACCGCCATCCAATTTTCAAGAAGGTCGATAATTTCCCTGTCTTTCTCTCTCTCCTCAAAGGGTTTATTTTGATAAGTGAAATGGTACCACACCAGAGCGACGATAAGCATAAAGGCCATTCCAGAGATCATCGCTGAACATAAAAAATAGGATGGCATGACAGCCGTATTCCAGAGGACTCGGGCCTTAGCAAACCCTAACACAAATCCTGTATACCCATGGACACTGATGGCAAAAGGGAGGCTGATCACACCAAACACCTTTGACCAGTAAACATTATTTTTAAATAAGAAGTAGATATAAATCCCAGTAAAGGTTGGATAGGCACAGAGAAAGAATGTTCCCCAACTGAGTGGGGAGGTAGGATTGAAATGGATAAAAAGATACCAGAACCGTAAGGGTTGTAAAAGATCGGTCAATAAGAAAATGGGAGAGATGGAAAAGAGAATGATTACGAAAATGGCTCCGATCTTGGCCACCGGCTTATATTCCTTTTTTCCCAATAGGGTGGCAGTGATGGAGACAATTGAGCATCCTGCGTGAAGCCCTACGATATGGAAATAGATGGCAATCAACATGCTGACTGCTTCATGATGAAAGACATTATATAAGACTTAGACTTCCATTCTCACCCTCCCCAATTCTGAGCTATAATTTTTCATACTCTTTATGATAATAATGCTTCTCCCATCCCTTCAATGGATCTGCGACATCCTTATCCAATCCAATATAATAAACCTGGGGGAAGGTCGCCATTATTTGTTTGAGCACTTGGGTTTTTTCTTTCGAAAGGAGTTGGGAAATTTTACTGCTCGGATCTTTTAAATTTCCAAAAACCATTGATTCAGTGGGACAGGCTTCTACACAGGCAGGCAATAATCCCGCATCCACCCGATGAACATAGAAATCGCACTTCTCAAGCATGCCGGTGATGGGATTGGCATACCTCACATTATAAGGACAAGCCGCTCGACAATAATTACAACCAATACATCGGTGAGGATCAATCATGACAATTCCATCTTCTCTTTTATAGGCCGCCTTCACCGGGCAAACCGTATTGCAGATGGGCCGCTCACAGTGATTGCAGAGCCAGGGTAAGAAAAGGGTTTGCATTCGGGGATATCTCGCCTCCTCTGGCCGCTCACAATAGGGACAATCCCAAGGTAAGGAAATAGTGGCCATCTCTGGATAGGTTCCTTTTTGCACCACTTTCACCCAAATTCTCCATACCCCTAATGGGACTTCATGCTCTGCTTTGCAGGCTACTTGACAAGCATGGCATCCGATACAACGTCTGAGATCGATCAGCATTCCCCATCTCACCTTTTTTTCCATGAAGATTCTCCTACTCTATGTTTACCTCTGGTTTTTTTAAAGATCTTTCTTGAGGATCACAAGATTAGCCTCGGGATACTATTCCTCACTCCTATCTTTAACCTGATCCCCTTAAGTCAGGTATTGAAAAGAAAGCAGACAAACTGGGATGATGAATTTTATCTTTTTTAGAAACTTGAATATTCGGGTTTATTCATTTAATCCTTTTAAATTTTTCTCATTTTACTGATTTCTCCTGAACCAAATCAAGAAGAAGACAAGCTCAAGAAAACCGAATCCATAGTTAATGGTCAACCTATTTTCAACCCGAAATTGGGTTTGGTTCAGAAGTTCTGTAAACTGATATTAAAATGAAATGGATTGAATGTGTCTTTTGGGGTCCCCACCCTAATCAATAGAACGGAATTTTTTTATCACTTTTTAAAAATGAATGCAAGGAAAAAATTTACAATTCCATTCCTCTTGAATAGATTTGTAAGGCAAATTTATCAAAGGGTATGTTAAAGAAATATCCTTAAATAGAAATAATCACAGCAGGATGTGAAACGATGATTTAAATCCCAAAATTCACTTTTCGAAATGATTAACCAAGAAATTCCCATCCAATTAGAAAGATACAGACAAGACCAATGGCTAACATGGCAAATCCTACAATAGTAGAGAAGAGATCTGCTGCCACACTCGGATATTTATCTTGATAGGTCTCTAGCCTCTTTTCTGCCAGTAGTCGGTGATACTGGGCTGGCCGTTCTTCCATAAGTTCATATTTTGGAAATCTCCCGGTAAAAATCACTGGATCAATCGGGAATTTTGATGGTCGAAAATGGGTATTGAAAAAATGGACCGTAAAGATGAATCCAGAGGCCAACAGGGCCTCATCTGAATGGACAATGGCTGCGATATTGAGGATCCAACCAGGGAAGAAGATCGCGAAGAATTCAGGAAACCAGAGCATCAATCCAGAAAGTCCAATAGCAAACATTCCCCAGAAGACCGCAAGAAAATCAAACTTTTCCCAATAGGTCCATCGATCAAACTGCGGCTTTGGTCCTCTGTTAAAGAACCATCGGATCATTCCGACAATGTCTTGAACGTCCTCCCAACGGGGACATAGAGAATCTGGACCAAAGAGTCTCTGCAAGGGATTGGGGTTCCCTGGAATCTTTTTAAAGAAGAGAAAATAGAAGATGTAAACAAGGGTGGTTCCAAAATAGGCAAAAGTTATTGCTGCACAGATACGATGAATGAGACCTGCCAGTTGGGCCCCTCCAAGAAAGTGCATCAGACCACTGGCCCAGGGGGCATGAGAGAATTTTAAAGGAAGACCTGTCAGGACAAGGCCAATAAAGGTAACCATCATGGTAAAATGGAGAACGATGTCAAAGGTCTTAAATCGGCGATAGATTTGACCAGCCTCATCAGGTTTAATGTGTTGTGGGAAAAAGATACCTTTGGCCCGAAGCTCTCTCTTCTCCCAAAAATCCTTTCGCCACCAGAGGAAAGTATGGAGCCAGAACACTCCAAATACCGTTACCAGAAGAATGGTCATCACCAGGAAGGTTCCATAAAGGACAGGTTCTCTCTCTGGATCGGTATGGGTTGCATGAGCAATCCATTGAACAAAATTTGGATTTGCTCCTGGATGGCATTTCCCACAGGTTTCAACCAAACGTTCCTTAGAAATAAGAGATTTAGGATTATCTGGAGGTAGAATATTATGAAATCCATGGCAGTCAGCGCAACCTGCCACTAATTTGGGATAGCCCAGGTGTTCCACCTTTCCATGATAACTCTCATAATAAGTCTGAGTTGCAATGAGAAAAACACTATTTCTCTCCATCATCTCTTTATCGGCATGACATTGCTGACAGACTTCCGTATGGAACTCTTTACGAAATTCGACCGTTTTGGGTTCATCCCCTTTTAGCAATGGAATTTTATGAAGCCCATGGCAATCGCTACAGGTTGCTGAATCCGGATTTCCATCTACAACCGCTTTTCCATGAATACTTTCTGCATAACCATCGTCAGAATGGCAAATAGTACATTTCTGGATGACTCGAACCTTATCTCCTCTCCATGGGGTCATCTCATGAATATCTTGGTGACAATCTTTACATTGAATGTCATTAATAAAATGGGCACTGGCATAATGTTCTGCCCCCTCTTTTTTATGACACCGATGGCAGGTGACAGATTCAGTATGAATCCTTCCTCCCTTTGCACTAATATGCTCTTTGACATTGGTAATATCCCAGTGACAACTATTACAGGAATTTGCTCCATGAACTGACTGGGCAAACTTTCTTTCATTAATCTTCGAATGACAACTAAGACATTCTGAATTATCAATACATTCATAACAATATTCCCTACCCTTGATAATAATCTTTTCCCCTTTTTTCAAATCTTCAGAAGGATTACCTACTCCTGCTGGTTCTGTCTCCTTGTTTTGAGGGGTAGTCGTCGCTGACCATGTTTGTCCAGAAATTAAAAAGGTAGAGACGAATAGAATGAGAATAATAAAAAACAACATTTTAATATTAGATTTCATATTTCCCCCTAAGTCAAAAACCGGTTTCCCCCTATTTTATTTAAATAGGCCTAATTTATTAAAAATAATATAGAATTCAAATAATTAGGATTTTAAGAAGGAAATTTGTGATTTTTTTAACACATTAAAAAAATGAAGTCAACAAAAATTTGAGACCTAAAATAATGCCCTCAATCATTCCCCAATTCGATGATGCATTACGATTTATAAATTTCAGAGACCTCTGAAAAAAGTATCTTTAGCCATATAGAATGGAGAGGTGTGATGGAAAAACTTTTGAGCAGATACCTTTAAT
>JBBIRT010000113.1:0-10461 GCA_037441725.1 Deltaproteobacteria bacterium
CACTGGGTTACGATCTGGAAGAGTTCGGAAAAGAAGCATTAAAAGCAGATGGCAACATCCAGATCAATAGCATGTGCACAGTCTTTGCTCAATCGGAAGTGACCTCGCTTTTAGCCAGAAGAAAGAAAAGGGAAGATATTGCACACGGCATTCACATGGCAATCTTAAATCGAACCCTTTCTTTGCTAAAACGAGTTTCAACAACACCCGATATCGTCTTTGCAGGAGGGGTTGCAAAAAACCCTTGCCTCAAAAACCTGTTGATTGATGCACTTGGATGTGAGGTAAAAGTGCCTGAAAATCCTCAGATGGTAGGAGCTTATGGAGCGTCTATAATAGCTCAGAACATATAGGTTTCGCCTAACAACAACGGTAAGGATGACCGCCCTGTATCATATTAGGTCCAGGGCCTATATCGGCATTCGGTCACGTTAAATCGTTTTGAATTCTCTTGACGTAACCCTTTGACGATAGACGAAACGGGCTTCGTCACCTTAACCCATAGACAGTTTTTATCAATGAGGGGGGGCAGTGGTGCTGGGCACCCCGCGGGCTGCAAACCCGTTGGCCTGGTCTAAACAACTGGGAGGAGGTTCGATTCCCCCTGCCCCCTCCAGTTACTCTGGGTAGTCAAAATGAATGAGAATCAAAAAAACATCGTCATCGGAACTGCAGGTCATGTCGACCATGGAAAGACTGCTCTGGTCAAGGCTCTCACCGGGATCGATACGGACCGATTGAAGGAAGAAAAAGAGAGAGGGATGACCATCGAACCTGGATTCGCCTATCTGAAGCTTCCCTCAGGCAAGGTTGTATCAATAGTTGATGTTCCGGGTCATGAAAAATTTATCAGGAACATGCTCAGAGGGATTTCCGAGGTCGATGCTGTTCTTTTGGTCGTGGCCGCTGATGATGGGGTGATGCCCCAGACTCGTGAGCATCTGGATATATTGAGATTATTGGGTATTGATCATGGTTTGATCATCTTATCAAAAGTAGATCTTGTCGATAAAGAAATCGTGGACATGGCAAAAGAGGATATTGTTGGGCTTGTTCAGGGAACTTTTCTTGAGGATGCCCCTATACACCTTTGTTCTTCGAAGACTGGTGAAGGGATAGAGGAGATCAAAAGATCTATTGAAAACCTACTCCATGAGATACAGGGGAAAAATAGGGAAGGAGTGTTTCGTCTACCTGTTGATCGGGTCTTCACTTTAACAGGTTATGGCACAGTTGTGACAGGGACGATCGTTTCAGGAAAGATTAGCCAAGGAGAGGAGATTGAGATAAGTCCTGTTGGCATAAGGGCCACGGCAAGACACATCCAGATTCATAATCGATTTGTAAATAAAGCCTTTGCCGGACAGAGAGTTGGGATAAATCTTCACAATGTTAAGATCGAAACTGTGAAGAGAGGAATGGTCGTCAGTGAGCCTAATTCGTTGATCCCCACTTATATCATCAATGGAAAATTCCACTATCTAAAATCCAATTTAAACCCCTTCATGAATGGAACCAAGGTAAAATTTTATTCAGGGACATCAGAAGTTATTGCAAAAATAATTTTAATAGGAAAAGAAAAACTCCTCCCTGGAGAAAACTCCTTCGTTCAGCTAAGGTTGGCAAATAGATTATCTCCCTGCCCTTATGATCGATTTGTTATCCGTTCTTTAAGCCCAACGACAACGATTGGAGGAGGAATGATCCTCGAAGTAAATTCTCCAAAATATAAGGTGCATCATACCGATATGATTCAGAAACTTGTATTATTAGAGCAAGGGAAAAATCATGAAGCCATTGAAATGTTCATCCGAAAAGAAAGATACAGACCTGTTTCACTTCTCGATTTGTCTAAAAGGCTGGGTTTTCCCCAATCCGAGATCGAATCCGTATGCCGATGGTTAATGCAGGAAAATAGAATCTTCGTCTGGGAAGGAAAAGCAGTATTCCATAAGGATTCCTATGAGAATTTGAAAGAGGAAACCCTTGAACAACTCAGGAAATTCCATGAAAAGAATCCGCTTCGTGAAGGTGCCTCATCCGATGAGATAAGATCTAAGATATCCTCCTCTGTAGATGCTCGATTATTTGAAGATGTCCTACAGAAACTTCAGAAGGATGGACAGATCATTATCCATAATGGAAGGATTAAATTGAGAGGATTTCAAAAAAGATTAAGTCCAGAGCAACAGAGGATCTATGAAAGATTGGATGGACTTTGTAAATGGTATGGATTTAGACCCATGCCGCTGAACGTATTTAATAGGATTAAGGGACAATATGGAGAGAAGGAGGTGGAGGATGTAGTCAAATTAATGATCGGTGAGGGGAGGCTGGTTAAGTTGAACAATCGCCGGTTGATTCATTCAGAGGCTATTGAAGAGATTAAAAAAATTGTAAAGAGGCATATCGAAAAGAGAGGACAAATTACTTTAGGGGAGTCTATGGAAGTACTGGGAGTAGGCCGAACTCAGACCCAACCAATCTTTGATTATCTGGATTCCATCCGATTTACCATGCGAATAGGAGATTATCGAATCTTACGAGAAATGTTGGAAAGAAAAGAGGATGCTATCCATAAAATAGATAAAAGGAACCAAGAGCAAATTAGGGAGACAAGGTGAGAAACATAGATCGGTTCCAAAGATTAGGCTTGGTCCTTTTCATTTTGGTCATCGGGACCATATTCAGTTTCCTCTCTCCTTACTTTTTAACACAGGAGAATCTGACCAATATCTTGGTTCAATCCTCAGTACCAATTATTGCTGCAGTGGGAATGACGATAGTGATTGGTTCAGCAGGGATTGACCTCTCAATTGGATCTATTCTGGCCTTAAGTGGAATTATCATGGCCTGGGGTATGAAATCTGGAATGGGGGTTATTGAATGTATTTTGTTTGGAATTTTTTCTGGGGCGACGATGGGCTCTTTAAATGGTATTGGGATTTCGATCCTAAAGATCTCCCCTTTTATTGTCACCCTCGGGACAGCGGGTATTTTCAGGGCGATTGCTCTGATTTTTACAGAATCCAGACCCATCTATGGGATGCCTTTAGACTTCCGTTTAATCGGGATGGACCGTTGGGGGCCTTTCCCTTTTTCCGTTCTTTTAGCATTATTTGTTGCTAGTTTAGGGTACATCATGATCATGTGGACCCGATTTGGTGTCCATGCTCGGGCAGTAGGCGATAACCGTGAAGCTGCTTTCCGAATGGGCGTGCCGGTGACCCAAACCCTTATCATCACCTATGCCCTTTCGGGTTCAACTGCAGCTCTTGCCAGCGTGATTGTAACGGCACGGCTTAACACCGCAGAGGCCATTGCAGGATTAGGCATTGAGTTGGAAGCCATTGCAGCTGTTGTGATGGGAGGGACAAGCTTCCTCGGGGGGGAAGCAAATATTGGTGGGACCCTTTTAGGAGCCTTGATCATCGGAATCCTGGGAAACGGACTCACGATGATTAACGTTCCTTCTTATTATCAACAGCTCGTCATCGGAATGGTCTTCATCTTGGCCGTCTTGGCTGACAGAGTCCGACGGAAAGGAATAATCAACAACCATTAATCAAAATAGAGAGGAGAAAAAAAATGAAAAGAGAATTCAATACTGTAATTAGTACTTTCGTAATTGCGATCGTGGCAATCACCTTGATCCATAGTGTGGGCGTGGGGAGATCGCAAGCCGAGCCCACACTTTTTCAGAAATCACGAATAGAGACCTTTTCGAAGTTGGGGGATATTCCCAAACCAAAACCATCCTTAAAAATCGGTGTGGTACTAATCACGTTGGCTAATCCTTTCTGGGTCTCCATGAAAGAGGGATATGAGGCTGCTTCCAATGAATTCGGTGTGCAAATTGATATACAGGCAGCCCCACAGGAGAATAGCCTGACTGCACAATTGAATATCCTGGAGAATATGGTGGCCAAAGATTATGATGCCATCGTCGCTCATACGATCACTGCTCAAAACCTCATCCCAGGTTTAGTCAAGGCCACTAAAAAAGGGATTATCACGATTACAGATAAACGAGTTGATATAAAAGCGGCTCGAGAAGCAGGGGCCCATCCAATTGTCATCGATCTGGTTAACTTTTACGATCAAGGAAAGATTGGAGCCAAATATATTACCCAGCAGCTTAAAAAAGCGGGAGGCGGAAAGGTAGCGATTATTGAGGGACTCCCTGGAGCCCCTCAATCTGAAGCAAGAAGAGATGGGGCTAGAGATGCATTTAACAAAGATGGAGCTCTAAAACTGGTTTCAGTTCAACCAGGGGATTGGGATCGGATGAAGGCCTATAATGTGACAACCAATTTGCTTCAAGCCCATCCTGATCTAAAAGGGATCATGTGTGCAAACGATGTGATGGCATTGGCCGCGGTTGAAGCGATTGAGGCATCGGGGAAAAAGGGAGTAATGGTGGTGGGAATTGATCTGATTCCACAAGCTAAGGAGGCCATTTCTCAGGGAAAACTTGCAGGCTCTGTTGCCTTTAGTCCCTTTGTGATCGGTGAGCTTTGCACCCGGGCAGCTATAGCTGCCGTGATGGGGAGAAAGATTCCCGAAGATCTCTATGTGGCTAGTGTGCTGGCCACCAAGGATAATATTCATCTTCTTTCCGACTGGAAATGATTACCCTTTCTTGGATGGGGGGATCCAGCCCCCATCCCTTAAAACAGAAATTTTTAAGGGATCCTTTATGGAAGGTTGCATTGTCAAAATGGAAAATATTTTTAAGCATTTTTTTGGAAAAATTGCCTTAGAGCAGGCTCATCTGGAATTGTATGAGGGTGAAGTTCTTGGCTTGGTGGGTGATAATGGAGCTGGGAAATCAACCCTATTGAAAATCCTTGCCGGGGTCATCGCCAAAGATGATGGAGAGATATTTCTCAGAGGTCAAAAGATAGCGATCCATTCTCCTCGGCACGCCAGAAATCTTGGAATAGAAATGGTATATCAAGACTTGTCTCTTTGTGGAAGCTTAACAGTATGGGAAAATATCTTTTTAGGTCGTTATCTGGTGCATCCCTATCTGATCTTAGATAAGAACCAAATGTCTCAAAAGGCATTCCAGTTCCTAAAGGATCTTGGTATCGACTCCTTCAATATGGACGAACCAGTTCGAAATCTTTCTGGGGGGCAACAACAAGCTGTGGCCATTTGTCGCTCCCTTCTTTTTCACCCATCGATCCTTCTACTGGATGAACCTACTGCCAGTATGGCTTTAATGGAGCAAGAAAAGGTATTGAGAATGATCGTGGATCTCAAAACCCAGGGATGTTCCATGATATTGGTTACTCACAATCTTCAACAATTATTTCGTGTCTCTGATCGTGCTTTGGTCCTTAAAGGGGGAAGAAGCCTCTGGTGTGGAACCTTAAAGGGACTAAAGCCAAATGATCTGGCACAGATGATGTTCGTAGAGAAAAGAGAATTTGAATTGGGAAGGACTGTTGATCATGAAACTTGATGTATTGGGATTGGGTGCAGTCGCAATGGATATTGTATTAAGATGTGAGGATCTTCCACGGGAGGATGGATTTTCTTTTATTCATGAAGAGAAGCTAATGCCTGGTGGAAGTGGAGCCAATGTGCTTGTGACTCTTGCAAACATGGGAGCAAGATGTGCCATCTTGGCCAAGGTTGGGGACGATCCATATGGGAATATATTAAGAAAAGATCTTTTTGAATCCAAAGTATCCACACATTATCTGTTGACAAAGAAAGGTGGTAACACACTCCATACATTTATTACTCTTGCCCCAAACGGTTCCAAGGCAATTTATGTAAATCTTGGGGATAGTTTTTTATCCCTTTCTGAAGAAGAGATCCATCCGGAGATGTTGCAAGATGTGAAAGTTTTTTATACTGATATGATTGTGGGTAGGCCAGCTCTAAAGCTTACAAGATGGTGCAGAGAAAAGGGAATTCCTGTTTTTTTTAATCTCGAATGTACTCCCTCTTTTATGACACTCTGTGGTGTTTGTCGAACAGACCTTGAAGAGATGATCTCTCTCTGTAGCCTCTTTTGTACGAGCAGGGAGGGATTGTTGGAGCTTCGGGCTGCAAAGGATGATATCGAGGCAGGATTGGCTATTTATAAGAAATTTCATCCCGAGATGGGAGTGGTTGTTACTTTAGGGGAGAAAGGGGCTGTCTGGATTAATCACGAAGAGACCCTTTTAATCCCAGCTTTTCCCATAAAGCCCATAGATAGTACAGGAGCAGGAGATGCATTTGCAGGGGGGCTTATTTACGCTTATCTCCTCAAAGGTTGGGAAAGGATGAGATCAATTGAATTTGCAAGCGCATGTGCTGCTATAAAGTGTACCCAACCCGGTCCACGTTTGAAAGTAAAGGAAGTGGAGATCAAGCAATTTCTTGATTGTCATCAAACTCCATTAGGTTTGAAAAAATGAGGGAAATAAAAATAGGAATATTAATGGGGGATCGATCAAATCCTTTTTGGGCAGAAATGAAAGCTCATTATGATCGGATTGCAACTAAATTAGGAGTTTCGGTGCATCATTTTTGGCCCTCTTCAAAGGATGTGGATAGCTCCCAATTAATGATCTTTATGGAAATGCAAAGTTTGGGCTTTGATGTGATTATTTTAAACCCTATTAACCGCCACAATCTTGTTTCTGGCATCATCCATGCTGCAAGCAGAGGTTTCTATGTCTTGGATGTCGGAGCAAAGACGGACCAGGAATCCGTCAGGGATGCAAAACCCTATTATACCCCAGTTAAAACTGTCAATTTCTATCGACAGGGTGTACTTGGGGCAACTTACATTGTTCAAAGGCTTCGGCCGTTGGGTGGAGGGAAAGTAGTGATTATTGAAGGGCGTCAGGACTCAGTCCAATCGATCAGGCGCTCTCAGGGGGCAGCCGATATTTTTTTAAAAGAATCTTCGATCCATTCCATTAAACAAGTGCCTGCAGATTTTGATCGAGAGAAGGCTAAGGAGGTTGCTTTGAAAATACTTCAGCAGGATATTGGAGTAAAGGCCTTTTTCTGCACGAATGATCTAATGGCTTTAGGTGTATCCAGTGCAGTCACCGCTCTGAATAGGCAAGGTCAGACAATAATTGTTGGTGTGGACCTCATCAAAGAAGCTCGGGAGGCCATCCGGATTGGCTTAATGGATGCAAGTGTGGCTTTCTCGCCTGCCTCTGTCGCCCGAGTGGTTTTGGAATCTGCTCTGAAGGTCTTTAATGGTGATGAGATCTCGGATGAATTCAGTGTGCCCAGTATTTTAATCACTAAGGACAATATTGATTCACAATTGGAGTTGATATAAAGGAGACCGAACAGAATATGGTTAATTTTGCAACAAAGGATAAGATGACCTCTAAGGAGAGGCTGGGAAGATTAATTTCTGGCCAGCCCATTGATAGGGTTCCTTTTAATCCTTTTTCTTTAGGATTTAATGCCAGGTTGTACGGAATTGACCGGGGAGAGTTTTATAGAAATCCTGAAAAAGCATTTACAGCAGGACTCTATCTTATGGAGAGTTTTCCATGGATGGATGCTCGGCCAAGCTATGGATGGGCAGATCGAGGTGCTTGGGAGTTTGGTGGAGAGATCTTATGGCCAGATCATAATCGTTTTACTGCTCCCCAGTGTTTTAAACCTGTGATTACTAACCCTAATGAGGTAGATTCCCTTTCAGATCCTGATCCGCAGACAGCCGGTATGAATCCTTTAATCGATCGATTTAATACCATCAGTCGTCAACATGGATTTCCGGCATCACTGCCAGGAGGATCACCAACAAGTTTATCCGCAGGAATTGTTGGGAAAACTAATTTTCTAATGGATCATTCGCTACCCTTAAACCGTTCATAAATTACAACATAAGGCAACCCATTTTATCCTCCAGTCAGCCAAGATCACCATTGACAAGTTTGGGGCAGAAAATTGTAGAGCCCAATATTCGGTTCCCCTTGAATCCAATCAGTTGATTTCTTCAAAAACTTTTGAAACATTTGTGAAACCTTATCTCAAGGAGATCATTGGATATGTCGTAGATAGAGGGGTTCGAAATATTTCAGTTCACTTATGCGGGGATCACACTGCCAACCTGATTCACTGGATCGATATGGGACTCCCAGATAGAACAACCTTCTCAATTGGATTTGAAATGGATTTGGAAAAGACAGGAAAACTCTTAGGGAAAGATTATATCCTCGCTGGAAACATCAATACAGCTATCCTTCAAGCAGGTTCCTCCCAAGACGTCTTTGAAGAAGTTAAACGATGTCTCAAGACGGGAATGAGGCATCCGGGTGGCTTTATTCTCATGCCTGCCTGTGAACTTCCACCCGATATCCCTCTAAGAAATATCGAAGCCATAGCTCAATCTTTATATGAATTTGGATACTATTGACAAAAGATCACCATGGGAAATAATCCATTCCAAAAGAGAAGGAGAGAGGCGAATGGATAAAGAGGAATTATTTAAAGGATTGTCTGATGCAATTGTTACGATGGACGAGAAAAGACTTGTTGACCTATGCCAAATGGTGATTGTTCATCATATCGATGTCTATGAGGCCATTGAAAGAGGCTTAGCTCAAGGTATGGAAAGGGTCTCCTTACTTTATGAAAGGGGAGAATATTTCGTTCCAGAACTTTTGATCTGTTCAGATGTCCTGTATACAGGGCTTGAATTGTTAAGATCCAATATTGAAATCCAAAACGAACGGAGAAGACCTAAGGTGGTCATTGGTGTGGTTGAGGGAGACACTCATGATATTGGTAAGAACCTGGTGAAGATGATGTTAGAAGCATCAGGTTTTGAGATACACGACTTAGGCTATGATGTTTCTCTCTATAGATTTATAGAGAAGGTAAAAGAAGTGGATCCAGAGATTTTAGCTATCTCAACTCTAATGACTACCACCATGGGCCATATGAAAAAAGTGATTCATTTGTTGGAAGAGGAGAATCTCCGCAATCGTGTTAAGGTGCTGGTAGGTGGAGGACCGATCTCTCAGGGCTATGCTAATCGCATCGGAGCAGATGGTTATGCTCCTGATGCAGGAGCAGCAGCTAAGCTTGCCAGAAAGATCATTAATGATTAACTGGAGCGATTTCGGTAGTCTTAATGGAAAACTGAAATCTTTCATAGAGTATGAAAATCACTTTATTTAAGTTCAATGGGTAAGAAAGGAGAAAGGCGATGAAAGAGATTGATTGCAGAGGATTGGCATGTCCACAGCCGGTGATCACCACCAAGAATGCATTGGAGGAGATGGCTGAGGGAGAATTGATGGTGATCGTTGATAATCCATCCGCTCGTGACAATGTGGAACGATTTGCAAAAAGTCAGGGAGCCATAGTGAATATTGAGAAGAAAGGGAATGACTTTTATCTTCACATCGAGAAAAGAAGCGCCTGTGAGATGGCAGGATCAACCCAAAAGGCTGAAAAGGTAGTGGTCTATATTAACTCCAATCTCATGGGAGTGGGAGAGGAGGCGTTGGGGGCAATCCTCATGAGGTCTTTTCTCAAGACCTTGTTGGATTTAAAGCCGATTCCTTCAAAGTTAATTTTTGTCAATTCCGGGGTTCGGTTGACCACTGAAGGTTCTGAGGTTCTCGAGACTCTGAAAGCCTTATATGAAAAAGGGGTAGAGATCCTCTCTTGTGGAACCTGTCTGGACTTTTATGGACTTAAGGAAAAATTGAGAATTGGGATAATCTCCAATATGTATGATATCGCCCAATCTTTGCTCGAGGCTGATCGTCTGATTAA
The DNA here is from genome assembly GCA_037441725.1 of Deltaproteobacteria bacterium. Classification (GTDB taxonomy): domain Bacteria; phylum Desulfobacterota; class BSN033; order BSN033; family UBA1163; genus JBBIRT01. Next base: position 9,763 of record JBBIRT010000113.1, read on the forward strand.
GCCATAAGACTTAGTTGACAGTTAAATGGGATAAGTGTTAAGCGAAATGGCATTGATAATACTTTCGATAAAACATGAGAGAAATGATCTACTTTGATAATCCAGCTACATCATGGCCGAAGCCTGTTCAAGTGAAAGAGGCGATGGTCAAATTCATGGAGGAGGTCGGAGCCAATCCGGGTCGATCTGGACACCTCCTCTCCATTGAAGCCGCACGGATCATTTATGAAACCAGGGAAGCCCTCTCCGTTTTGTTTCACGTTAAAGATTCGTCAAGAATCGTTTTTACACTGAATGCTACTGAATCGATCAACTTAGCCCTAAAAGGTTTATTAAAACCCGGTGACCATGTCATCACAAGCAGTATGGAACACAATTCAGTGATGAGACCTCTCCGATATCTTGAGAAAAATGGGATTGAGTTGACGGTGGTTCCCTGTTCTGGGGATGGAACTTTGGACCCAGGTGAGATGAGAAAGGAAGTCCGATCAAGAACTCGAATGATCGTCCTTAATCACGCTTCGAATGTTACAGGAACACTTTTGCCAATCTGTGAAGTAGGAAAGATTGCAAGAGAATATGATTTGCTCTTTGTGGTGGATGCCGCCCAGACGGCTGGCGCCTACCCTATTGATGTTGAGTTGGATGGGATTGATCTATTGGCCTTCACCTGACATAAGAGGCTTTACGGACCCCAGG
>JBBIRT010000114.1:0-10394 GCA_037441725.1 Deltaproteobacteria bacterium
AAGGGTCTCGGCAACCGTCCATGTTCCAATAGCGAAATAGACTCCTCTCATCCTAAAGATGGGAGCAGAGATCAAAAGGGCAAAAAGGACAGAGACGATTCCTCCAATCAAAATGCTCAGCCAGATGGGAAATTCATAATAGATTGAGAAGACGGCGAGGGAGTAACCCCCTAAACCGATGAATCCCTGCTGTCCGAGAGAAATGAGACCCGAATAACCAGCAAGTAAGTTCCACATCTGGGAGAGTGCAAGATTGAGGGAGAAGAGGAGAACGACCAGGATCCAATACCGAGAAGCCCATTGGGGAAGGGAGATTAAGAATAAGACTAATAGTAGGATTCCAATCCATCGACGGGACCGAAGAAGTTCCATTTCTCCCTCTATCCTTTTGCAAAAAGACCCGTGGGTTTGAATGTAAGCACGATCAAGAGGATCAAGTAACCCGAAAGAAGTTGATAACCAGGACCAAGAAAATGGGCCCCCAAGATTTGAGCCAGGCCAAGGATCAACCCTCCAAGAAAGGTTCCCAAAAGGCTTCCCAGACCACCCACAATGACGACTCCAAAGGCAATGATCAGGTATTCAGGACCTGTGTGGGGGTAGAAGGTAAAGGTCATCCCGACCAATACCCCAGCGATAGCAGCCGTTCCGGTGGCAATTGCCATGGCTATGGCATAGATGGTTTTGGTATTTATTCCCATGAGTTGAGCAGCTCCTTCATCATCTGATGCTGCCCTGATTGCTTTTCCCAAGTAAGTTCGATTGAAGAAACGGCTCAATAAGATAATGGTCATCAATGAAGCAATGAAATCGACAAGGTAGACCAGGGGAATGTTGAGAAAATTTCCAAGGGGAAGGGTTTGGACAGAGATGGAGGTTAAGAGGGTTCGTGCATCTGGAGTGAAGATCAACAATAGAAGATTCTGTAAAATGATGGAGAGACCGAAGGCTACCAGCAGAGGGGGGTTCATCCCTTTCCCTAAGACCTGGTTTAACAAGTAGTATTGAACAATAAATCCAATGAGGCACATTACTGGGATTACTACAATCAGAGTGACCAAAGGACTCACAGGAAAGAAAGAGAGGACCACCAAGCTCAAATAGCTGGCTAAGATGACCAGATCCCCATGGGCTAAATTAACCAATCGCACAATCCCAAAGATCATGGACATCCCGATTCCAATAATTCCATAGAGGCCTCCGAGCAGGAGACCATTGACAATGGGCACTTTCAGTTCATTTAAGTAGGAGAGCATCTTTTTTAATCCTACAATCCAAAGTAGGCTTTGCGAATCTCTTCCTGGGAGAGTTCTCCTGGTTTACTCTCTATTCGAATTCGACCCGATTGCATGATATAGAATTTATGACTCGTTTTTAAACTCCTCTGAATATCCTGTTCAACCAGAAGGGCGGTGATCCCTTCTGAATTGATTCGTCTTACAGTCTGGTAAATGTTCTTAATCACCAGAGGAGCCAGTCCAAGAGATATTTCATCGAGTAAGATCAACTTGGGTTGGCACATGAGGGCTCGACCGATGGAGAGCATCTGTTGTTCTCCACCGCTGAGGGTGATGGAGAGCTGGTTTTTTCTCTCTTGGAGGATGGGGAAGAGTTCATAAACCTTTTGAAGGATTTCATCCTTTTTGGGTCGCGCTTTGGAGATATAACAACCCATTTCAAGATTCTCTAATACGGTGAGTCGTGGGAAGACCCTCCTTCCCTCAGGGACCATTGAGATGCCTTCTTCCACAGCCTGGTAAGGTAACAACCCGTTAATTTTTTTTCCATAAAATTCGATCGTTCCCTTAGAGGGTTGAAGTACCCCGGCAATAGTATTAAGAAGGGTAGATTTGCCTGCCCCGTTGGCACCGATGAGAGAGACGATCAGGGCCTCTTCAACTTCAATGGAGATATCCCAGAGGGCATGAAAGTCATGATAAAAGACATCGATATTTTGAACCTGAAGGATGGATTTGGGCACTAATCTTCCTCCATCCCTAAGTAAACCTCATGGACTTCCTTAGATTCCATGCATTCCTTGGGATCTCCGCACATCAACCATTTTCCCCCATTGATCACTAAAAGGCGATCCACCCCTTTATTCATCATCATCATAATATGTTCAACCCAGATAATGGTGATTCCTTTCTGCTGGATCGACTTGACAATTTGGAGAAGGTGTTCAATCTCAGCTTCGGTCAATCCTGCAGCTACCTCATCAATGAGAAGGAGGGTAGGTTGGGTGGCGAGGGCGCGTGCCAGCTCGAGTCTCTTCCTATCAAGGAGGGGAAGTTTTCCCGCAAAAAAGTCCTTTTTGGGCAATAACCCAGTAAAATCCAGGATCTCTCTTGCTTCTGATCGTGCTTGTGGTCCTTTGAGATTGGCTCCATATTCTGCAGCCACCAGAAGATTTTCAAAAACAGTCATGTTTTCAAAGGGGCGAGGGATTTGATAGGTACGGCCGATTCCTATACGGCATCGATGAGCTGCTGAATATTGGGTGACGTCTTTCCCTTCATAGATGACCTTTCCATGATCAGGTCTATAGACGCCTGTGATGAGGTTGAAGACGGTGGTCTTTCCCGCACCATTGGGTCCCATCATTCCTAAGATTTCACCTTTTTGGACATCAAACGAAAGGTGATCCACAGCGGTCAGATTTCCAAAAGTCTTGGTGAGGTCTTGGACGGTGAGAATCTCTGGCATCGATATCCCTCTTTTAAAAAAAGGGGGTTCTCTAATTTGTAGATATATTAAATTATTAGAAAAATATAAAATAATATTTAATTTTTTGTCAAGAAAAAAATGGAAACGTTCATAATGCATCACTGACGTGGGGAACCCTATTAGAATCGGGCAGGAATATTTCCAAGAATTTTATCAAGCGGAGCACTTCAAATCATGAATCCCTCCATCCCTCCCCTTAAAATCAAAGGAGGCAAGGTGGGGTTTGAGGCATTGCAAGGTCTTAGATTTTTTTCTTGACAGAAATATCATATAGTAATAATAGTTATCATATTATAAGAATATAAAAGCTCTGTTTCTCTTTCACCTTATCTCCTAAGGATGGACATCATAGAACGTTAAACATTTATGAAAAAAAGAGATTCAAAGAGTAATTCGATCGAAAAGGTCCTAAAGATTCTTATGGCTTTTACCCCAGGTAACCCTGAAATGGGAACTGTAGCTTTAAGCCAAAAATTGGGGTTTCATCCAGCCACGGTCAATCGGATTTTAAATGAGTTGACCCGACATGGATTTCTTCATCGGAATGTGCTCACGAGGAAATATACCCTGGGACCTGCCATCGTGACCCTTGGAACAACCATTAAAAAATCCTTAAGATCAAATATCGTCATTATTGCAAAACCGTTTATTGACGATTTAAGAGACACCCTGAAGGAAACTACTGTGTTAGAGGTTCTCTCAGAAAATTCAACCGTCGTAGCCTATGTGGCCGAAGGTCCTCCTCCCCTTCCTCTTGCTGCTTCTATTGGGGATCGGTTACCCATTGCCGCTGCAGGAGCCAAAGCCATTCTTGCCTTTTCCCCTCCCAATCTCATCCACAAACTTCTCAACGAAAAGGTCTCCCGTTTGACTTATAAAACCCTTACGGACCCAAAGAAAATTCAACGACAGTTAGAAGAAATTCGACGCAAGGGATATTCTTTTGATCAAGAAGAGATTGAGATTGGTATCCATGCCATCGGAGCTCCCATATTCAATTATGAAGGAAAACCTGTTGCCGCCCTTGTCGTTGCAGGACCTTCAAAAAGGATCATACCGAATAATGGTTCCCCTATTCTCCTCCATTTGAAGGAGAAAGCCTCCATGATCTCCGAGCAACTTTTTTATTCTAAATCCTCCCTTGAGGAAGAGTAGGGAAAAGCCTAAAAGGAGGAAAGATCATGTTTCTTGAAGAAGTGAATTTATTATTAGAACCTGGATACTTGTCTTTGGAGACAGGGTATCTACGATTGAAGAACAATCATTTGTATATTGCTGTGTTAACCCGTATGCCTCGGTGCAAAGGAAAAATGATTGATTGGTGGTTTGGATATGCAGGGGATACCCAGAAATATCAACTCTGGCATCCTCGAGATCACATTGTCGGAGACTGGGATGAACATTGGAAACCCGGCCATTATATTGGCGCCAGCCATTTGGTCCATGAGTACATCGGGAGAGATCTGGTCAAGTTGAAAATTACCTTTCGTCCTCCATCTGAATTCTTTGATATGAAAAAGTTCAAAGAGGCCAGGGTTGGAGCAGCCGTCTGTGCCAATGTGGGATTATTAGATGAAACCAAACCATTAGGCCATCTGATCCACTTTGTTCGAGATACGGATTTCGGTTGTGAGATGCGAAGTCGATTCTGGCTTTTTGAGGCGGAGGAAAGATTTGGTTCTGCTCTCATGCAGCATTGTATTGAGGAGATGGGTTATCTGGCTGATCTATTACCAGATCTTTATTCAAAAGAGGGAGACCATTCATGATGAATCCCGGAGGGACGTGAACCGAATTCCATTCAACCCATAATCATTAAATCATGAGGAGGTGGCTTATGAAAAAGAAGATCAGTCGTAGGGAATTTATCAAGAGAACAGGTTTTACCACCATGGCCATTGGCCTTTCTTCTTCTATTCCAAAATTTCTCAAGCCTGCTGAGGCAGCTCCAAGAGACTACATCCTGATTGGTCGACCTCTCCCGATCACAGGATCGGTTTCCGCATTTACTACTGTATCGCCATGGATTGATAACAAGGCCATTGCGGATATCAATAAGGAGGGTGGAATCTTTATCAAAGAGGTGGGAAAAAAACTTCCGGTGAAGGTAAAAATTGTAGACACCGAGAGTGATCCCACCAAGGCAGGAGATGCGGCCTCCAAGCTGATCTTGAATGACGAGGTTGATATCATGTATGTCTCTGCAACTCCTGCTACAGTGAGTCCAGTGGCTGCCGTTTGCGAAAGGTTTAAAATCCCCTGTGTCTGTACCATGATGCCTGTAGAAATGTTTCTCCTTGGAGGCCCCTTCCATTGGACCTTTGATGCCTCTTTCAGTGTAAGAGACTATATGGCTTCCTTCTTACCGATGTGGGAGGATGTTAAAACCAATAGGGTGGTTGGACTCTTAGCCCAAAACGATCCTGATGGAGTGGCCTGGGCCGATGGGGCAAAAAACACCCTCGGGAGTGCAGGCTATAAGGTCATTGATATTGGTCGCTTTCCTCCTGGAACAATGGATTATGGTACGATCATCAGTGGATGGAAAAAAGAGAATGTAGAAATCATGTTTGCCAATATGTCCCCCCCTGATTTTACCCGGGTGTGGAGGCAATGCTTCCGGGAGAATTTTATCCCAAAGATCTGCACCGTGGGAAGGGCGCTCATGTTCCCCACTGCCGTTGAGGCCATTGGAGGAGACCTGGGATTGGGAACTTCAACAGAGGCCGTATGGCATCCCTCTTATCCCTTCAAATCCTCACTGACGGGGGAATCAGGGAAAGAATTAGCTGAGACTTATGAATCTGCCTCGGGGAAACAATGGACCGCTCCCCTGGGTGGACTCTATTCGGGCTATGAGATCGTTGCCGATGCCCTGAAGCGGGCCCAATCCTTGGACAAAGAAACCATCCGAAAGGCCCTTGCGGCTACGGATCTGGAGACCATGCAGGGAAATACAAAATTTAATGAGAAAAACATCTGTATTGTTCCTTCCGGAGGACTTCAATGGATCAAAGGGAAGAAGTTTCCTTATCATCCTGTTCTCGTCTCCAACGGCAATTATAAGCACCTACCCAAAGAAGCCAAAATGCTCTCCATTCATGAGCTGCGAGGAATGAAGTAATGAATTACCTTGACAGGGATTTCAGTATTTGTTACAGAATTTAATTAAATTAAATATATCTAAATTCAATGGATGAGGCTCAACGGATTCAATGATTTTAATCAAGGCCAATCTTTATGACATTGATGGAGATGCAGTGAGGGTCAAATGACCCAGAAAGGAGAAGCCAGATGGGTGAGAAACAGAAGATCGGATGGATTGGATTAGGAAAGATGGGAATCCCCATGTCAAAAAATCTCGTAAAAAAGGGCTATTTGGTTACGGTCTACAATCGAACCAAGGAAAAGACCAACGAATTAGCTGCAGAGGGGGCTAAGGTGGCTGATTCTCCGAAGGCCCTGGCAGCTGATTCAGAGGTGATCCTCTCCATGATTTCAGATGATCCTGCCTTAGAAGCCATCTCTTTTGGAAAGGATGGAGCTTTTGAGGGGGCAAAGTCAGGAACCATCTTTATTGACATGAGCACCGTCTCTCCTATCTCCTCTGCAAGGGTGGCTGAGGCTGCAGAAAAGAAAGGGGTTAAATATTTAAGGGCCCCGGTTTCAGGAAGCACTGCTCTCGCTTCTGCTGGGACATTAACCATCTTTGCCTCAGGTCCTAAAGACGCCTATGACCAATGTGTGGGCATCTTCGGGGCAATGGGGCAGAAGGTTTTTTATGTAGGCCATGGGGATGAAGCCCGTTATCTCAAACTTCTCCTCAATATGATGGTTGGGATCACTTCTGCCATGGCGGCGGAGGCCCTTGCCTTTGGAAAGCGTGGAGGCATGGATTGGAACCAGATGATCGATATGATGAGTGCCAGTGTGGTCGCCTCTCCCCTCATCAATTATAAGGCTCAGATGTTAAAGGACCGAAACTTCAAGGCGATGTTCACAGTGGATCAGATTTCAAAGGATTTTGATATCGCTCTTGAGACCGGAAAAAGCACGAATGTACCCATGCCTATCACCGCCCTTGTCCGACAACTTTACGAGGCCTTAAAGGCAAAAGGCAAAGGAGATATCGACTTTTTTGGATTGGTGACGTTGCTGGAAGATCTTGCAGGAATCAAATGAATTCAGAGGAGAAGGTTTTAACCAGTTGTGATAACGGCGGGCCGATGACCCTCCATGTGAAGGACGGTCGAATCATACGGATCAGACCTTTGATCTTTGAGGATCCTGACTCCATCCAGTCCTGGAAGATTGAAGCTCGTGGAAAGATCTTTGAGCCTCCCAAAAGAACCACTGTTGCTCCTTTTACATTAGCCGGCAGATGCCGTTTGGATTCAGCAGATCGGATTTTGACCCCCCTGAAGAGGAGAGATTTTAATCCTAAGGGGAATAGAAATCCAGAACTGAGAGGCCGCTCAGAATTTATTCCAATATCTTGGGAGGAAGCACTTGATTTAGTCGCCTCAGAGATGATCCGTATCCGTAATCAATATGGACCGAGTGCCATTTACGCCATGAGGTCTTCCCATCATATGTGGGGAGTTTTCCATTACCGGTTCAGCCTTTGGGAGAGGTTCTTTAACTTTATTGGTCATACGGAAGAATGGCATAATCCTGATAGCTGGGAAGGCTGGCATTGGGGAGGGCCTCATACTTGGGGTTTTTGGGAGAGGCTTGGTGTCTCCCCACAGTATGAACTTCTTGAAGACGCATTGAAACATACAGAACTAATTGTCCACTGGTCAAATGATCCTGATTCCACCAGAGGTCTCTATGGAGGACAGGAATCAGCCATCTGGAGACTTTGGTTAAGGGAGCTCGGAATCAAACAGATATTTATAGATCCCTTTTGTAATTACACGGCATCTATCCTGGGAGACAAATGGATCGCTCCTCGTCCTGGAACGGACACAGCTCTGGCCTTAGCCATCGCTTATACCTGGATTGAAGAGGAAACCTACGATCAACAATATATTGAAAACCGAACCACTGGTTTTGAGGCATGGAAACGCTATATCCAGGGCAAAGAAGATGGCATTCCCAAAACCCCGAAATGGGCTGAGCAGATCTGTGATGTCCCTGCAAGGACAATCAAAGCCCTCGCTCGCGAATGGGCCTCAAAGACCACCATGCTTGGAAGTTTTTGGGGAGGGGCCTGTCGCCAGGCTTATGGACATGAGTGGGCAAGGATGATGATTCTGCTTCAGGCCATGCAAGGATTGGGAAGACCTGGGGTGAATATATGGTCAACCGCATGGGGAGCTCCTCAACCCAGAGATGATGAATTTTTTATCCCTGGTTATACCTCTGGAGGGATTAACATTGTCGCTAAAAAAGTTCCCATCAATCCTGTAAAACAGGCGATCTATCGCCTCTATTTTCCTGAAGCGGTACTTTCCCCTCCCATCCATTGGCACTCTGTTGGTTTTTGCGGTCAATCTGCAGAACAACAGTTTGAATCCTATCGATACCCAACCCCGGGGAATTCAGAAATCCACCTCATCCATCGTTATGGAGGGAGTAATATCGGAACCATGACCGAAACCAATCGGTGGGTCAAGGCCTACAAAAGTCCAAAGATAGAGTTCGTGATCGCCCAAACCCCATGGATGGAACCCGAAACCCGATTTGCAGACATCATCCTTCCTGCCTGCACGAATCTCGAGAGAAACGATATAGCCGAATGGGCCAACTGCTCAGGTTATATTCCAGACAGTCACAATTCCACAAACCACCGTGTGATTGTCTATCAAAAGAGGGGTATGGAACCCTTAGGGGAATCGAAGACGGATTATGAAATATTTATCGCCCTTTCGGAGCGTCTTGGATTTAAAGAGGAATATACTGAGGGCAATACTGAGGAGCAGTGGATTGAAAAGCTCTTTTATAAAACGGCAATGGCCCAACATACATCTTTTAGAGAGTTTCAAGAGAAAGGATATTTTGTAGTGCCTCACCCTAAGGACTATCAGAAGAGACCTTTGCTCCGGGACTTTTATGAGCGGGGAGAAGGAATCCGAACCCCTTCAGGTAAGATCGAATTTGTATCTAATTCATTAATGAGACATATGACCCCTGAGGAGGAACGACCTCTCTTTCCAAAATACCTTCCCTCTTGGGAAGGTCATCAATCCGAACTCGTTAGAAAATATCCTCTTCAGCTCATCTCCCCCCATCCTCGTTTTGACTTCCATACCCATAATGATGCCCATGCGGTTTGGCTTGCTGAAATCCCCGGTCATCGGATCCTGAAAAATGGTCGATATTGGTGGCCAATCAAAATTCACCCTCAAGATGCTATGGAACGGGGAATTCAGGATATGGATATTGTGGAGGCTTTTAATGATCGTGGATCTGTTCTTTTGATTGCGAGGGTGACGGAGAGGATTCGCCCAGGAGTGGTCCATGCCTATGAGTCTTCTGGAAGATATGACCCTGAAGATCCAGGCGCTCCGAATTCGAGAGATAGAGGAGGCTGTGTCAATCTTTTAACCCCATCAAAGATGATGTCGAAAAGGGCTCCGGGAATGGCTCCTAATTCATGCCTTATCGAAATTAAAAAGTGGGAAGGAGGAAGATAGTGCCACAATATGGCATGATCATTGATCTCACACGCTGCAATGGATGCTATAATTGCCAGATTGCCTGTAAGGACGAGTTTGTTGGAAATGATTTTCTTCCCTACTCCAAATCCCAACCCCTATCAGGACATTTCTGGATGAGGATTGAGGAAAAAGAACGTGGGCAGTTTCCAAGGGTCGTGATGACCTACTTTCCGATCCCCTGTCAGCATTGTCAGGCTCACCCTCCCTGCATGAAGAATTCGAACGGAGCTGTTTATAAAAGAGAGGATGGAATTGTCCTTATCGATCCTGAAGCATCCAAGGAAAAAAGAGAGATCCTTTATTCCTGCCCATTTGGTGCAATCTTTTGGAATGAAGTGTATCACATCCCTCAGAAATGCACTTTCTGCGCTCACCTTCTTGATTCGGGCTGGAAAGAACCCCGATGTGTGGAGGCATGCCCAACACAGGCTATTCTTTTTGGTGACCTCGATGATCCAAAGAGTCTTATTTCGAAGAAGATAAGGAACACAGAGGCAAATGCCCTATGGAAGAAGGATGACCTCAACCCACGGGTATTATATGTGGGTTTGCCAAAATTTTTTCTCACTGGAACAATTGTCCTTGAAGAGTTGGATGAATGTGCTAAGGGGGCAGAGGTGATCCTCCATAACAAAATAAATGGAACTTCAATGGAGACGAAGACCGATGCTTTTGGCGATTACCAATTTGATGGTCTTTTGCCCGGACATTTATATAGGCTCATCGTAAAGCTAAAGGGGTATCACCCATATGAAATGGAGATCGAATTTAAAGGGGATACCACTCTAAAAGAGATCTACCTAATCAAAGAATAAAGGAGGAGTTATCTATGGGAAAGGTTAAACTTTATGATCTAAGTCATCCTTTTGGGGACAAGGTTCCACTCTGGCCATATTTTGCTGATGTCAAAATTGAACGAATGCATTACCATGCCAAATCCGGTGTCCTTTCTCAGGTTATCACCACCACCATGCATTGCACCACCCATGCCGATTCTCCTGC
>JBBIRT010000115.1:0-10347 GCA_037441725.1 Deltaproteobacteria bacterium
CTTCAAATTCGTATAGCGGTCATAATGCCCTAAATCGAGATCCGCCTCTGCCCCATCATCGGTGACATAGACTTCTCCATGCTGGTAAGGGTTCATCGTTCCAGGATCCACATTGATATAAGGATCAAACTTGAGAAAATTAACCCTCAATCCTCTGAGTTCCAGGAGGGAACCAATCGATGAGGAGGCTAATCCCTTCCCCAATGAAGAAACGACCCCCCCTGTGATAAAGATATATTTTGTCCTTGAATTGGCCAAAAATACCTCCCTTCTTCTCAATAACCTTTAAGTACCTAAAAACCTTTCAATCAATTCAAAACCCCGTTCGATCGAAATCCTGGATAGGCTGGCTGAAATTTCATCAAAGGTTTGAGATAAACCAGAGTGGTATCTCTGATCATTTGAATAGATCACATAGGGCACTGGATCCGATGTATGGGTTCTGACAGAAAGGGGTGTGGGATGATCAGGAAGGACCAACACCCTATAATGATCCATCCCTTCCATTCCCTTTAAAATATTGCCCACAACCTTTTTATCAAAAGCCTCGATCGCTTCGATTTTCAATTGAAGGTCTCCCATATGCCCAGCCTCATCAGGGGCCTCTACATGAACAAAGACAAAATCTCTCTCTTTTAAACCTCTCAGGGCATATTGGGCCTTCCCTTCATAATTGGTATCAAAATATCCCGTAATACCTGGAACATTCAATACCTCCATCCCTGCTAAAATTCCAATTCCTTTGACCAGATGGACAGCTGAGATGACAAAACCTTCGATTCCAAACCTCTCCTTTAAGGAGGGCATTTGAGGGGATCGCCCTTGTCCCCACAGCCAAATGGAATTGGCTTTTGGAAGTCCTTTCCTTTCTCGAACAAGATTGATTGGATGTTTATTAAGAAGGTGCTGTGACTGCTTTGTCAAAGTCAGGATAGGTTCATCCATCTGTTTAATGAAAGGAGATATCTCCTGTCCAACAATATCATGGGGAGGAACCAGTTTCATCTTTTCAAGGTCAAGAAAACGGGCCTCTCCATTTTTTAAGACCATCAAGTGGCGATAACTCACTCCTGGATAGAACTGAATGACCTCGGTTGACAATTCTCGATTCAAAACATGGATAAGTCCTCTTGCCTCCTCATCTGAAATATGTCCTGCAGAAAAATCCTCCATGAACATCTTGTCTCCTATAGAATTTACAGTGACAAGATTACATCGGTAGGCAATATCCCCAGAAGTAAGTCCTACTCCCATGCTCGCAGCCTCTATAGGCCCTCTCCCTGTAAAATAGAGATGAGGGTCATACCCGAAGATGGAAAGGTTTGCAATTTCACTTCCAGGAGTAAACCCATTGGGAACAGTTTGAACTAATCCAATCTCACCATGTTGAGCCATCCAATCCATATGAGGAGTTTTTGCAACCATTAGTGGAGTCTTTCCATCCAGGCTCTCCACGGGATAGTCAGCCATTCCATCTCCCACAATAATCGCATATTTCACATTTCTGACCATTTCAAAGAATCCCTAAAATTTTTAAATATACCAAAAAGTTACAATTGTCAAATATAAATCAAAAATATTTAGCAAAAGATATGCCAAATCATATATTAAGTTGATTTTAAAATGCTTTTTGCCCTTAGTTTAAAGATTGAGGTACCTCAGCACAGCATCTTTCTTGGGAGGAAGAGAGATTGGCTTCTGGCATGCTCGAATGGCTATATCAGGATCTTTCAGACCATGCCCGGTTAAGGTTAATACCACCACATCCCCTTTCTTGAAAAAATCCTTTTTATAGAGCTTTAACACACCAGCTAAAGAGGCGGCTGAAGCAGGTTCACAAAATATCCCTTCCATGTTTGCAATGATCCGATAGGCATCGAGAATTTCATCATCACTCACGATATCGATTAGTCCTCCAGACTCATCTCGCGCTGAAATGGCCTGTTTCCAACTTGCAGGATTTCCAATTCGAATTGCAGTGGCAATGGTTTCAGGTTGTTCAATGATTCTCCCTCTTACAATGGGAGCTGCTCCCTCTGCCTGAAATCCTAACATCTTTGGGAGGCTATCAGATCTCCCTCTCTCCCAGTACTCTTTATATCCTTTCCAATAAGCAGTGATATTTCCAGCATTGCCCACAGGGAGGCAATGGTAGGTCGGAGCATATCCAAGATGATCAATGATTTCAAATGAGGCGGTCTTCTGCCCTTCAATTCGATAGGGATTGAGGGAATTGACTAAGGTGATAGGTTCTGTCTCGGAAATCTCTCTTACAATGTTGAGTGCCTCATCAAAGTTTCCCTCGATTTGAATGACTTGAGCTCCGTGGGCCATTGCCTGGGATAACTTGCCAAGGGCAATCTTTCCCTCAGGAATAAGGACATAAGCCTTCATCCCAGCTCGAGCCGCATAAGCAGCAGCTGAGGCAGAGGTGTTTCCAGTAGAAGCACAGATAACGGCCTTGGACCCCACTTGTTTGGCCATCGATACCGCTACGGTCATCCCTCGATCTTTGAAAGACCCAGTTGGGTTGAGACCCTCATACTTAAAAAAGAGGGTGATCTTAGAAGTAATTTCCTTCTTGATTCGAGAGGATGGAATTAAAGGGGTATTCCCCTCCAGCAGGGTGACAATGCTCTCCTCTCCTTTTATGGGTAAAAACTCTCGATATTCTCGAATGACTCCACGCCACATCATTTTCCTCAAAGGTCAGACTATTCCAACTCATTCTCTACATGGAGATACATCGTTTTTCCTAAGATCACCCTCAATGTATCGATCTCTTTTAATGCTCGAAGGACATTCCTCTCTCTTGCCTCATGGGTCATCATGACTATGGGCACCGCTCCATTGATCTTCCTACCCTTTTGAATCACAGCCGAGATACTGATATCGTGCTTTCCCAAAATCCCTGAAATTTTTGAAAGGACCCCAGGTTGATCCATGGCCGAAAATCTCATATAAAAAGGAGACCAGACCTCATCCATCTTTTTAAGAGGAATCTTTTCAATGGCTGATTCTTGAAAAGAGAGTGGAGGAACTCGACGCCCAGAAGCTCGGATCAGAACATTTCTCCCGAGCTCCACCAAATCACTGACCACCGCACTGCCCGTTGGCATCTGCCCTGCACCCTGGCCATAAAAGAGGGTGGGACCCACAGCATCCCCTTTAATATAGATGGCATTGAATACCCCTTCCACGGTGGAGAGAAGGTGGTGTTTAGGGATCAGGGTAGGATGAACCCGTGCCTCTAACATTCCCTTATCAATCTTAGCAATCGCAAGGAGTTTAATCCGATATCCAAATTCTTGACCGAATTGGATATCCAAGGGTGTAATTCCTGAAATCCCTCCAATAGAAATCTCTTCAAATCGAAAAGGGGTTCCATAGGCAAGGCGGATGAGAATGGCAAGTTTGTGGGCTGCGTCGATCCCTTCAATATCGTAGGTTGGATCTGCCTCAGCAAATCCTTTCTCTTGAGCCTCTTTTAGAACTTCTTTAAAGTTCCTTCCCTCGTTGGTCATCTTCGAAAGGATATAGTTAGATGTCCCATTAAGAATTCCAAAGATTGACTGAATGCGATTGGCGACCAACCCTTCTTTAATCGATCGAATGAGGGGGATGCCTCCGCCTACCGAGGCCTCAAAATTGATATCCACACCGAATCGGTGAGCCTCTTTGAAGATCTCATCTCCATGAAGAGCAAGGAGGGCCTTGTTGGCCGTAACAATATGTTTCTTGTTCCGAATCGCTCTTAAGATAAAGGTTTTTGCAGGCTCTATCCCTCCAATTAACTCCATCACGATATCGATTTCAGGATCTTGATAGACCTCTTCTGCTTTGGGAGTAAGGATCTTAGGGGGTAAATTCACCCCACGGTCCGTTTCTAAGTCAATATCCGCAATTCGCTTTAGGATGAGTTTTGCTCCCATGCGTTTCTCAATCAACTTGGAATTTCTCTGAAGGATCTTTACCACTCCAGAGCCCACTGTCCCGAAACCAATCAGTCCCACCCTAATCACTTTCATCACCTTCAGACCCCATATTTCAAAACCCTTTGGATGCCTTTTACAGCCTGTTTTATTCGGGCCTCATTCTCTACTAATGCAAATCTCACAAAACCCTCTCCAGATTCACCAAACCCTACTCCAGGGGAAACAGCCACCTTGCCTTCCTTTAATAGGAGTTTAGAAAATTCAATGGAACCCATCTTTTTAAAAGGTTTGGGGATCTCCGCCCACACAAACATCGTCCCTTTTGGCTTTTCGATCTCCCACCCTACACGTCTTAGGCCTTGAATCAGGGTATCCCTTCTTCTCCGATAGACCTCTACGGTCTGGCGAACGCAATCCTGGTCTTCATTGAGGGCAATGATGCTCGCAATCTGAATGGGCTGAAAGGATCCATAGTCCAAATAACTTTTCAATCTGGCCAAGGCCGCTAACATTTCAGCATTTCCCACAGCAAAACCAACACGCCAGCCAGGCATATTATAACTCTTTGAGAGGGAATAAAACTCTACAGCAATCTCTTTAGCCCCTTTGACCTGAAGGAGACTTGGGGCCTGGTAACCATCAAAGACAATATCCCCATAGGCCAAATCATGGACCACCATAAGATGGTGCTCTTTGGCAAAAGTGACCAGATCCTCAAAAAAATTGAGATCCACTACCATGGTCGTGGGATTATGGGGAAAACTCACAATGATCATTTTAGGATGGGGCCAGCTCTGTTTGGTTGCCGTTAAAAGCCTTTGGAAAAAATCACTTCCCCTCCCCAGGGGGACAGATCGCAAATCTCCACCAGCAATCACCACAGAATAGGCATGGATGGGATAGGTTGGGTCAGGTACGATGACAACATCTCCTGGACCGATGGTAGCCAGGACCAGATGGCCCAGTCCCTCCTTTGCCCCGATCGTTACCACACTCTCTGTTTCAGGATCCAGCTCCACATCATAACGTCTTTGGTACCATTGAGTAATTGCACACCTTAATTTATAGATTCCCTTGGAGGCTGAATATCGATGGTTCCTTGGATTCTTTGCCGCCTCGACCAACTTATCTACAATATGTTTGGGAGTCGGCATGTCAGGATTCCCCATCCCTAAATCAATAATATCCTCTCCCTTTCGCCTCGCCTCTATTTTGAGTTGGTTGACGATTCCGAGGATATAAGGCGGAAGCCTCTGTATCCTCTGGAAATTAAAACCTTCAGGACTCAAGGTATCCATTTCAAATCTTCCTCTTTAAAATCATCTTCCCTGATCTGAATCATTCATTAAACTTCTGATCGGGTCGACGAATCAACTTGATCCAGTTTTGAATCTTTTGAACTCTTTTTACCCCATTCCCTGTAATGGGTTAACATACTTTGACCTCCTTTGCAATCCGATTTTAGCCTATCGTTGCCAGCTCCATTCTCCCTTTCCATCTTCTCATGAATACTTCTTTCAACTTCGAATGGGAGGGATGATTAAGCTCTGGGTCTTCCTCAATTAGCCGAAAGGCCTCCTTTCTGGCCTCAATTAATATAGAGGTATCTCGAAGGATGTGTGCTACCCTAAAATCGGGTAATCCTGACTGACGGACCCCAAAAAATTCCCCAGGTCCCCTAAGGGCTAAATCCTCCTCGGCAATCTTAAATCCGTCGGTAGTCTTTTCCATGGCACGAAGTCGAACTTTTGCTTCCTCTGATGATTGGTACTGAGCCAATAAAATACATTTGGATGGGTAATGTCCCCTGCCAATCCTTCCCCTTAGCTGATGGAGTTGAGAGAGACCGAACCGTTCAGCATGCTCCACCACCATTACCGAGGCATTGGGGATATCAATCCCCACCTCAATGACAGTCGTTGCAACCAGGATCTGAATCCTCCCCTCCTTAAATTCCATCATGATAGCCTCTTTCTCATTACTCTTCATCCTCCCATGGAGAAGTCCGACTCGAAAATTTGGGAAGATCTCTCGCTGGAGATGTTCCGCCATTTGTGTAGCGTTTTTAAGATCCAGCTTCTCTGATTCCTCTACGAGAGGATAGACGATGAAAGCCTGTCGACCTTTACTGACCTCTTCTTCTACCAACCGATATACCCTTGGCCTTGCAGACTCCATGAAAACCTTGGTCTCGACAGGCATCCTTCCTGGCGGCATCTCATCAATGATAGAAACATCCAAATCCCCATAGAGGGTCATGGCAAGCGTCCTTGGAATAGGAGTAGCGGTCATCACCAAGACATCCGGGTTCTCTCCCTTTTTCTTTAAAAGCCCTCTCTGGACCACACCAAATTTGTGCTGTTCATCAATGATGGCAATCCCCAAGTGACGGAAATCTACTGCTTCTTGAATGATGGCATGAGTTCCAATGATGATTTGGACCTCCCCATCACGAATGCCCTGATAAAGTTCTTCTCTTTCTGTCCCTTTAATACTGCTCGTCAGGAGGGCAATATTAACTCCCAACGGCTTTACCCATCGATGGAAATTGAGGAAGTGTTGTTCTGCCAAAACCTCAGTGGGAGCCATAATAGCAGCCTGATAACCATTTTCGATCACATAAAGACATGCTAATAAGGCTACGATGGTCTTTCCACTTCCCACATCGCCCTGGATTAATCGATTCATAGGATGGGGTCGTTCTAAATCTCTTTTAATCTCGGATAATACCCTCTCTTGAGCTCGGGTAAGTCTAAAAGGAAGTTGATTGAGAAATCTTTGAGGAAGAGCCCCATCGGTCTTAAAAGAGATCCCTGTCTCTAAAGCAATTCCTCTCCTCTTGATGGCCATCCCAAGTTCTAAGAAAAAGAATTCATCAAAGATAATTCTCCGATGACCTTCTGAACGTTGAAGATTCAGAACCTCCACCGATTCTCCCTCTGGGGGGAAGTGAACTCTTCGGAAGGCCTCAGGAAATCCAATCAAATCCTGTCGTTCTACAATTTCAGGGGGGATTGGACTGATCAGTTCATTGGCATATTCATCGAGGATGGTCCACATCAATCTTCTTAAAGTCCTCTGGGGCAATCCTTCTGTTTCCGAATAGATCGGAACGATTCGCTTAAAATTAAGATAATCTCTCTCAATCTCCCCATTGACCATCTCCACCTCAGGGTGGTGGATCTCCTTCTGGTAATTGAACCATCTCACATCCCCTGCGAAGATCAACTTTCTTCCCTTCTTAAATCTTTCTCGAAGATATTTCTCGCTCCCATGAAACCATTTCAAGGTAATCGTTCCGCTGCCATCTCCCACGACTGCCTCAAAAACCCTTTTCCTCTTATTTTGATAATGAATCACTCCTGAAAGTAAAATCTCTCCAAAACCGGTTTCTTTCCTTCCTGCTTTAAGTTCAGAAATCTTTTTTAAATCCCTTCGGTCTTCATAACTTCTTGGAAGGAAATAGAGCGCATCTTCTACAGTGAAAATCCCTTTTTTTTCAAAGAGTTTGGCTAATCTCGGTCCCACCCCTTTTACATATTGAATGGGAGTGAGGAGTCGATCGTGAAAATGGGATGGAATTTTCTGATGGAATCCTTTCTCGATCATGATTTCCATTAAATCTTTTTCTTCCTTTCATCAGAGACAATTTTAATATAGACTTTATGGCAGGAGGGGCATTGGATTTCATTCTCACCCTTCTTTAAATGGAACTGGTCATAAGAAATTGTCTGGTCGCAATAGGGACATCGGTGTGGAAATTGTTGAATCACCTGCTCCTTAACATTCTTTTTCATAAGGCAAAAATCCTTCCTCTAAAACTTTAAAAATATACTAAATCTCTTCTAAAGAATCAATGATCACCTCACTATTCGTTTGGAACTATCTCAACACTGGAAATCGCTCAATTTGGGTTGAATATCTTTATCCCTTCGAATAGCCGATCGATATTATCGACCCTTGCATCAGGATACCCTCTAATAAACTTGAATTTAAAAGGTTTGGATATTATATTAAAATTAGAAGGAGGTGTTAGGTATGAACAACAGAATTAAATTAAGTCCTGGTGTATGTTTCTCTCATGACAATACTGGCGGACGCCTTATAGTTGAAGTAGAAATGCCAGGTGCCAATAGAAGTGAGATTAAATTGGATATGAGAAAAGACAGTTTCTGTCTTTCGGCCCCAAGGGGTGAGGATGCCGAATATTTCTCCTGCTTCATGCTCCCCCATGAAGTAGAACCCCAAGGAACAGAGGCCAAATATGAGAACGGTCTTTTAAGGATCTTCTCACCCATCAAAGGCTGGGAGGAGAAGGTAAGTGTTCAAATTCAATAGAGGATAAAAGGATCCAGTTAAAAAAGGCCCTTCCATAGTGGAAGGGCTTTTTTTTTCCTTGGCTTTCTTTTTAATAGAGATTAACCTGATATTTTTCTCCTTCCATTATAAAAGTTTTCCCCTTCGTCCTTTTAGAAAAATAAGAATTATTTAAACTTCACTGAAGGAAAAAGCCGCTCTTGATCAATATGAGGTATGTAAAGGGAGGCCATATACTCATCGGCGAAGGGAGCGAATCTCGAGAGCTCTATATTGGTGATCGATTGGGAGATATTAATCGCTTTTTCAAAAGCATGAAAAGAGAGAAGAACCATCCGAGCTCCCATAAGAGAACTATTCCCTATAAATTCTATTCTCTCTCTCGGGATATCTGGAAGTAATCCAATCCCAATCGCCTTTTCAACATTAAGGTAGTTTCCAAAACCTCCTGCCACATAAATCTTTTCGAGTTGGTTGAAGGAAAGCCCAGCATAATCCATCATCGATTTGATGGCGGCAAAGATGGCTGCTTTGGACCGGATGAGATTATCGATATCCGTCTGGGAGATGACCAATGCCTCTCCTGTCTCCGTTTCCTCTGGGTAGACCACGATGTATTCCATCTCCCCCCTTCCATGGAGGATTCGCTTATCTCCGTGGTTGGGGTTAAATTGAGCATCGATATCGATGATCTGATTTTTCGCCAATTCATAAATCAAATCGATAAGGCCTGAACCACAAATCCCTCGGGGTTTTGTTTTCCCAATGGTTTCATAGATAACCCTACCCTGTTGAATCTCTACCTTCTGGATAGCTCCCCGTGTTGCCCGCATCCCCCATTTGGTATCCCCTCCTTCAAAGGCTGGACCTGCAGAGGCGGAACAGGAGAGCATCCATTCATTATTTCCAATGACAATCTCTCCATTGGTACCAATGTCTATCAGACAGGACGTTTCCGGCCTGTCCGCCATATTACAGGCTAAGACCCCGGCCACGGTATCTCCTCCAACATAACTTGAGATGTTGGGTAAAACCTGTAGGATTCCCTGAGGATGGATGGAAATCCCGATTTCTCTTGCGAAGATCTGTGGATAAAGATCAACGGTAGGTACGTAAGGGTCATCCCTTATAGAGCAGGGCATTAATCCGAGAAGGATATGGCTCATGGTTGTATTCCCAGCCGCCACCATACATATAATCTCCTCGATGTGGATCCCTTTCTCTTGGGCCAAGGTCTTGATTAATGTATTGATATTCTCGACTACGGCTTTTTGTAGAAGATCGAGTGACCCCTTACCACAGACATAAGCAATTCGTGACAAGACATCTTCCCCATAATGGGCTTGTAAATTATGATTCCCTTCTACCCCTATCACCTTCCCAGTTTTAAGATCTACCAACTGGGCTACCACTGTGGTGGTCCCCACATCCACTGCAACCCCATAATTTCTATCTGCCGTATTGCCCTCTTCGACTTGAAGGATTCGAGCTGAATCATTATGCCTGGATAAGATAACGGTCACCTTCCATTCAGAGTGACGCAGTTTCCTAAAGAGTTCCTTTAGGCAAGATAGGGGGATCTCATATGAGGTATATTTCAATTTCTTTCTGAGCTCTCTGACGATCCGACCTGTGTCAGACACATTATCGTCCACGGATGGCTTGGGGAGCTCCATGTATATTTTATAGGCAAGGGGCTCGAAAAGAGAAGCTGGATCATAGGGTCTTTTATAAAGGGAGACCCAATCGGGTTCACTGTAGCGGAGAGGAGGGGTTTCTATCCAGGTCTTTCTTTCCTTTTCAGATACCTCCTTCAAAATCTGTTCTCCCTCAAGTCGTGATTCTGGTGGGATCATCACCTCAAGATCTTCTCTGATATGCGTTTGGCAGGCGAGGACATAACCCCTTTCCATCTCCTCCTTTGTAAAAAAGAGGATGGAGTTTTTATCTGCCTTGATCTCCCCCTTTACGATTTGAACCCTACACTTGCCACAAACCCCCTCCCCTCCACAAAGACTATTGAGGTAGAGCCCTGCCTTTTCTGCTGCCTCCATTAAAGTCATCTCTTCCGCTACGATAACCTCTTTTCGATAGG
>JBBIRT010000116.1:0-5283 GCA_037441725.1 Deltaproteobacteria bacterium
GCAACCAGAAATCTTCCGAAAGGGGTATTTTTCAGAATAAAATTTAGTAAGAAAAATATGGCCAGCATCAAGAAGACTGCAATGGGGATGTTCCCGAATGTTCTTGCGCTTCCTAAATAGATATAGGTCTTATCGAGCTGATAGATGGCAAAAGGGACTAAGAAGAGAGTGATCCCCCTCAAGATGATCAACATGGAAAGGGTATGGATAAAAGAGTTGATCCTGCCTTTGGTGACAATGTACCCGTTAAAAAAACCAATCATCCCTCCCACCCCAAGGGTCAGAAGAATGGTCAGGAAAGGATGAAGGTCTGGAATCCATCTCCTTCCCATTAACATCGCAATGGCCGGAGCAAAGGCCAAGGTGGATTCAATCGAAAGATCAATATTTCCCGTGAGTAATACCAATCCCTGACTTAACACTAACATGCTTAAAATGGAGGAATGGTAAAAGATGTTAATAATATTGTCGAGGCTAAGAAAATTGGGAGTTGTAAATATATTAATGATAAAAAATATCAAAAGGATCACCCATATTAAATGATCCAAGAGCGATAATTCCAGACGCATTAATTTTGACACGATGGTCTCCTTTGCTTACCTTCCTAATTGACTCCTCTCCGTATCCATCGAGGACGGGAGGTTGACCCCTTGCATGGCCAAATAGATCGCTCTCTCCTGAAATTCCTCCCTAAGAAATTCCCGAACCATTTTCCCTTGATAGAGGACCAAAAGCCGATCACACACTGAGATTAGATCTTCCAATCCAGGAGAGGTAAGGATGACTCCTGCCGATTGGGTTAACTTCTCTCGGATGGTTTCCAATAGGGTTTTCTTTGCGGCAATGTCAATCCCTTTGGTTGGTTCGTCTAAAAGAAATACCTGTGGGTTTGTTGCCAATATCTTTCCTACCACAGTTTTTTGCCTGTTCCCTCCACTTAAATATCTTATCTCCTGTTCCACAGAGGGGGTTTGAATCAACAATAAGTGGAGTAGGTCTCTGCTTACCCTTTCCTCCTTATCCTTTGCAATGAAAATCTTTTTTGTGAGTGATCTCAAAGAGGAGAGAGTAAGGTTCACTTTCACACTCAAGATTTCAACCAATCCTTCCCTATCTCGGTCCTCTGGCAAATAGACGACCCCGCATTGATAGGCTTGAGAGGGTTTTCTAAATTTCTTTATCTCATTTCCAATCCAAATCGTCCCCTCATCAATCGGATCAATCCCGGCGATGGTTTTTAAGATTTCAGTTCGACCACTTCCTCTTAGACCTGCCAAACCGAGAATCTCTCCCTTTTTTAAGTGAAACGAGATGTTTTCGAAAAAACCCTTTTTGGTCAATCCTTCAACTCGAATTACCTCCTCTTTGACCTCTGAACCTTCTCTCTGGCCATCGTCCCCTTTGATCTCAGCAATCCGTTCTTGGCCAACAATGAGTCGAGAGAGCTTCTCACCATCCAGATCAGAACGATTCTCAGTGGCCACAACCATTCCATCTCGAAGGACAGATACACGGTCACAAATTTCAAGGATTTCTCCAAGTCGGTGAGAGATGAACAATAGGGTCTTTCCCTCCTCCTTCTGCCTTCTGATCATCTCATACAGAAAGATTTGATCTTTCTGAGATAGAGAGGCCGTCACCTCATCCAGGATGATAATCTTTGAATTCTCGACATAGCAGGCTTTTAAGACTAAGAGGAGTTGTTGCTCGCTTAGGGTCAAATCACTCGCCTTTATTTCTGGACGTATCGGAAGGTTGGATTGTTTAAGGATCTGATTAGCTCGTGTATGGATCTCCCTCCAATTGATCCGCCAGCCCCATGAACAGATGAAATCAGGGCTAAAGAGATTCTCCATCACAGAGAAATCAGGTATGATTTGGGGTTCTTGAGTCACAATGGAGATCCCTTCCCTCTTTGCCCTCTTCCTGGAGAGGGATTTGAAATGTTTCCCTTTGATAAAGAGATCCCCTTCGGTTGGAGAAATAATTCCAGAGATGATGCCCATCAGGGTGGTCTTTCCTGCCCCATTCTTTCCAATGATCCCATGGATTTCTCCAGCCTTGAAATGGAGATTAACCTTGTTCAGGGCAAGTGTTCCTGGATAGAGTTTGGTAACATTTTGGAGCCGAAGAATCAGATGGTCATCAGGGGACATTAAGGATCTATCCGTTTCAAAATCTGTGACCATTTCCTTTTACCCGATTTGAAAAATTTTATACCATGGGGCTCCCATCATGGCATAGGCCCGAATAAGAGCCCCCGTAATTTATTTCGTTAAAATATTCTCCCAGAGACGTGGGTCGTCTGGTTTGGCATCAAACGGAACCGCTGGGGCATTCAAAACCATAAAGGCTCCTTCACAGCGAGGGTTTTTAATCACCTTCGCAGGAGACCACAGGGCTCCCTTCTTCGTGACGGTATCCCCGATCTTGGGGATAGGCTTTTTCTTTAAGAGATCGTGAAGGTATTGAACAGAGAGCTCCCCTGCCTCTAACGCAGGCTGGGCAACGATTGCATAGACCTTCCCGGCCTTGATCAGATCCCTTCCTTCGGGTCCCATACAAATTCCAGAAATGGAATAATTGGATGGATTTAACCCTGCCTGTTCAATCGCCCTGACCACGCCTGGGGCCATGATATCCGGTGTATGCACATAAATCCCTACTACTTTATCTTTATGTCGCATGAGCAGATCGCTGGTCCTCTCAAAAGAGACCATGTTATCCCACTTCCCTTCTCCCTGAACCACTGTCAACTCTTTATATTTATCTATGATGGAGTGAAATCCTGCCGCACATTCATTGGTAAAGGCATCCCCCAGTGCCCCGGTAATTTCAATAACGATCCCTTTGGGAATCTTTCCTCCATTCTTTTCTTTGATTCCTCTTAGAAAGATCTCTGCGGCCTTTTTAGAGGATTCAACAATATCGAACGAAATCCAAAGGTCTACCCGTCCCCCCTCAGGGGAATTGTCTAATGCCATGATGGGAATCTTTCGCTCGTTGAATTTCTTAATCCCTGGAATCACCGCTGTCGTATCGATCGTCCCTTCAAAGAGGAGCCCATCCACTCCCATGACCAGAAAACTGTCCATCTGCTCCAACTGTTTAAGAACATCATTTGCAGAATCCTTGACGACGATCTTAATTCCTAATTCCTTCGCCTTTTTCTCAGCCCCATAAATCATGGCTCGAGCGTAGGGAGGGGTGGCATCCCGAGCGGTCATTCCAAAGACCAATTCTTTGCAGGTGGCATTGCCTGCCATCACCAAGACGATCAAAAGCATAGAGACCATCACAAAATAGGCTTTCAGATTTTTCATCTTTCTCCTCCTTCTTTTTCAGATTCTAAATCCCTTTTCTTTCACGCTTCAATTCTCTTCGCTCGCTTCACCTCCCTTCCTCCCCAACAGTTTCCCAACTCCTATCCCATGATCCCCTCGTTCCATCCTTTTATTTGATTATTCTATCTTATTCACTCGACCCATCCTGGACCTTAAATCGTTCCAGGATGGCATTTCGATGGGCTGGGAATCCTTCATAATCAGCTAAAATCGTCATGGCCTCTTTAAGGTGGGCAAGCCCCTCTTCAGAAAAATATTCAAAACTAACCGCCTTTAAGAAATGAGCGGTGGAGAGCCCACCCTCTACTACAGCTTGACGTCCTGTTGGAAGGACATGGTTAGGTCCTGATCCAAAACAACCCGTGCTCAAAGGAGTGTAATGGCCTAAATAGATTCCTCCAGCATTGCGAACCTTGAGTAGGTCATGCATGGGGTTCTGGGTCTGAATCTCTAAATGCTCCCCAGCATATTCGTTCACAAAGGCCAGGGCTTCCTCATGGGTTTGAGTTAAAATGATCGCTCCATATTTTCGCAGGGATTCCTTGACGAAATTCCTATGTTGATCATCAAGTCTCTCTACATGACTTCTCACCAACTCTTGAACCTGATGGGCAAGACGATCAGAGCATGTCACCAATACGCCGGCAGAATCAACCCCATGTTCTGCCTGGATGATAACATCCGAAGCCACATAGGATGGATTTGCGCTGTCAACAGCCAAAATGATTCCTTCCCCAGGGCCTGCATGAGTCCCAATGGCAACTTGGCCTTGGAGGAGTCGAAAGTCAGCAAGGACCCATTTGCTTCCTGGACCTGTAATTTTGAAAACCCTCGGGATCGTTTCAGTCCCAAAGGCCATTGCCGCAATGGCATGTGCCCCTCCCACTCGATACACTTCATCGGCCCCTGCCATATCACAAGCGACTAACGTACCCGGATTCACTTTCCCTCCAGGGGCTGCCGGAGTGCAAACGACTACCTTTTCAACTCCTGCGGCTTTTGCCGGACAGACCGACATCATGACGGCTGAGGGAAACCAGCCACGGCCGCCAGGAACATAACACCCAACCTTCTCAATGGGGATAAAAATCTGGCCTCCAATCAGGCCAGGAGAGATCTCCATCGCCCACATTTTCCGAGGAGATTGAGCTTCATGAAACCGCCTGACATTTTTCGTCAAGGTCTCAATAGCAGTGACCACTTGAGGAGCCACTAACGTGTATGCCTCCTTGATCTCTTCAGCGGAAACCCGAATACCATCCAGAGGGATTTCAATATTTTCAAACTTTTGGGTATATTCTACCAAGGCCTTATCTCCTCTTCTCTTCACATTTTCGATGATTTCTTGAACTTCCTGGACAACGGACTCAGCCTCTACCAATCCTCTTTTTAGAATTCTCTCTCGATCCTCCCTTGACATTTCTGAAAGACGGTAGATTTCAATGATCTTTTCTGAATGTTGCATCGCATTCCTCCCTTTTGAGGCTTATTCATTGAAAAAATAATCCTCGCACAGAAATAATATATAGTCCTTCATAATAAATTTCCACAGCATATTAATCTAATTGAGGAGATTCTTCAAGTCAATGGGTTCAACCATGAGAGGGAATCGTGAGAGGAGGAAGGGATAAATGTAAAAATTCAGACAATGATATTTTTTAAAAAATCCTTAAAATAATCGATCGCGGAAATAACCGCTATTCCCAAAGCAATCCATAAGAGGACTAATCCAATAAGGTGGAAATGGATAAACTCAAAGCTTCCATTGAGAATAAAAAAAAGGATAGAAATGACTTCAAATACCGTTTTGTATTTTCCCAGGGTGCTTGCAGAAATAACGATCCCCTGAGAAACAGCAATTCCTCGAAGGCCTGTAATCGCAATTTCCCTGCCCACAATGACGATGACCATCCAAACTGGAATATCTCTTGCTGGAATG
>JBBIRT010000116.1:5340-10129 GCA_037441725.1 Deltaproteobacteria bacterium
CAATGAATTTTCCAAGGGTGGTAACCATTCCCCTCCTTCTTGCCAGATATCCATCGAGGGTATCGGTAATCGCTGCTCCAAAGAAAAGGACAGCAGTTAGAATTTGATAACCCTGACCCAAAGAAAAAAGGAGAACGAGGATGATGGGGATAAGGAGAATCCTAAAAATGGTGATGGCATTGGGTAAGCTCAGGATCTGTTGACGGCTGAGTTTTTCCATGGGAAGATCACTTCTTCCACTTCCATATGAACCTAACTGCCAAGGGCAGGAATTGGGAATTGAAAATGTCTCACTTAAAAAAGGGGCAACGATTAAGGTCTATAGGACTGATAATAACTCAGCACCCTTCTTACATAATCGACTGTTTCCCGATAAGGAGGAATCGAACCCAATTCTGCAACGATATTTTCTCCTGCATTGTAGGCTGCCAGGGATAGACGCAAGTCATCATTAAAAAGGGAAAGGAGGTACTTAAGATACCTCACTCCCCCCTCAATATTCTCTCGGGGGTTAAAGATATTGAGCACATTCATTCGGGAAGCTGTTTCTGGCATCAATTGCATCAATCCCTTCGCCCCTTTTCGTGACACAGCAAAAGGGTTAAAAGCAGATTCCGCACGAATGATGGCCTTGATCAAAGCAAAATCAACCTGATATTTTTTTGAAATCTCGGAAATCAGAGGATCATATTGATTTGAATCTTTCACGGTTACAATCGGCGAGGATGAGTTGACCTCCTCCCCTACATCCTCTTTACTCTCCCGAATATAGAGCTTGAATCTTGGATCTCTCGGACAATTGGTAAAATGGATGGTGCCATCCTCATCCACATATCGATAGATCCCTGCAAAAGAAAATGGAGGGATTAAAAGGGAAAGGAGAAATAATATCATCAACCCCTTCTTCATTTCTTGACCCCGATCACAGAGATTGACAAAAAATTACCATGATTTGCCATTTGTGTCAATAAATATTTATTAATAAGATAGCCCTTATTAATTTTCAACCTATTGAAATAAAAAGATTTTAATGATTTAAAATTCATTCGTTCAAAATGAATTTGCAATCTCTATGCCCATTATTTGTTTTTAAAAACCCTTTTAATCTTTTCTTGAAGATCATCAAGAAGGGTATAGGCCACTGGGATAACAAAAAGGGTAAGGAGGGTTGAAAGAAACATTCCTCCAAAAGTGGCTCGACCCATCCCTGCTCTCGTTTCCCCTCCAGCACTATATCCCAAAGCCACTGGCAAAACTCCTAAGAGGGTGGTCACTGCGGTCATCAAAATAGGTCTAAGCCTTACTGGGGAGGCCTGAAGAACCGCCTGATTCCTTTCCAGCCCTCTTTCTCTCAATGTGTTTGTATAATCAACTAAGAGAATAGAATTCTTGATGACGAGGGCAGTTAAAGTGATCATCCCGATCATGCTGATAATTGAGAGGGTGTCTCCAGTGATGTAAAGGGCTCCAAAAGCACCCATGGTGCTTAGAGGCAAAGCGAGCATCACTGTCAAAGGGTGGAGAAAGCTATTGAACTGGATGGCCAAGACCATATAGATGATGATAATGGCCTGAATCAATGCCATGAGGAGATAGTGAAACGACTCTTGAAAAACCTCGGCATACCCAACAAAGCTATAGGAATACCCGGAGGGAATAATCTTTTTTACAAGTTTCTCCACTTCTCGGATCGCCTCTCCAATATTTTTACTACAGTGACATACGCATAGATAGTTGAACTCCTCTGACGGTCTCTCCGATTGATTAGATTCGGTCCAACCCCTTCCTCAACCTTTATGACCTGAGCAAGTTTGATCAGTCCTCCTCTTGGGGTTCGTATGGAGATTTGGGAGATATCCTGAGGATTCATCCGTTGGTCACGGATCAAACGGATCCTTACATCATAACGTTTCGCTCTTTCCGTATCCTTAAATTTTGAAACGGATTGTCCACCGATCATCTGCAGGATGGTAGTTGAAATCTCCTGGATCTCAACCCCGATATCAGAAGCCTTGTTTCGATCAATCAGGACTCTGACTTCAGGCCTTGTCAATTCGAGATCAGAACTTACATCGACCATCCCAGGACTTTTCATCAGCTCCTCCAGAATCTGAGTGGATATCTTTCCCAGTTTTTCAATCTCTGGACCCTTAATATCAAACTGAAGTTGTGTCCCTCTCTTTCCTGACATGGTGATCCCCTGAAAAGGATCTTCCACATAGACCCTTACCCCCGGAATTTCTTGAACTCGATTTCGAAGCTCATCTATGATCCTCTGCTGGGAACGATTCCTTTCTTTTCGATCCTTGAGGACAACCAAGAGCAGACCCTTATTCACCTCCTGTCGGGTCCCGCTTCCAATGGTCGAATAAAGACTTTTCAACTCTGGAAGACTCAAAAGGAGATGTTCCACTCTTTGAATTCTTTCGTCCGTATATTCTAACGTAGAACCAGGAGGAGCCTCAACCCGAACCATAAAATTACTTTGATCTGATCTCGGGACGAATTCAGATTTTAAGTGGGTTAGCACTACCATACTTCCAGAGAAAATTACCAAAGCGATGAGGAGGATCAACCAGCGATGGTTTAAGCTAAAGGATAAAATTTTGCGATATCGGTTTTCCAGTTTCTCAAAGAATTGATCGAAGAAATGATAAACGGCCCCCCTTCTTGCCTCTAATTTCAGAAATCTGGAACAGAGCATAGGAATTAAGATTAAAGCCACAATGAGAGAAACCATCACTGATCCTGCAACCGTCACTCCAAACTGAAAGAAAAACCGGCCGATCATTCCTCCCATGAAGGCGACAGGGATAAAGACTGCTGCGATAGAAAAAGTAGCAGCCATGGCTGCAAAGGCAATCTCTGAGGTTCCTTCTTTTGCTGCTTTGATTGGATCAGCCCCTTCTTCCATATGCCGATAGATGTTCTCAAGGACAATGATCGCATCGTCACAGACCACCCCCACCATCATGGAAAGGGCAAGCATGGTCATGTAATTTCTTGTAAACCCCATGAAATACATGATTCCAAAACTGGTGATCAATGAGGTGGGAATGGAGATGGCTGTAATAATGGTGCTTCGAGTGCTCAGAAGAAAAATGAACATGATCCCGGCAGCCAAAAGTCCTCCTAAAAGCACATCATATTGGACATCTGAAATGGCTTCCTCTATAAATTTGGAGGAGTCTGAGGCAATTTCAATCTCCACCCCTTGAGGAAGGATTTTTTTAATTTCGGCCAGTCTTTCCTTTACCCTCCTTGCCACTTCAACAATATTAGCCCCTGATCGTGGAATCACACTCAACCCGATCGAAGGGACCCTGTTGTAGCGTGCAATGGTTCGAATAGGTTCGGTCCCATCTTCTGCCCACCCCACATCTTTCAAACGGACCGGTGCTCCATTGAACTGGGTAAGGATCAGTTGATTAAATTCATCGATATTCCGCAACTCCCCCATACTTCTGACCGTAAATTCACGATCCACACTTTCAATTATTCCTCCGGGGAGCTCGATATTTCTGGCCAGGAGGGCTTTTGCGATATCATTGGCGGTGAGTCGATGGGCCTCCATCTTCCTCCCATCAAGCCAGATCCTGATCTCCCTCTTTGCATATCCTTCGAGATTGATCGAACCGACTCCTTGAATCGATTCCAGATGGGGTCTTAAGATCTCATCAGCCAGCATGCCCAACTCCTGCTGAGGAAGGTTTCCTTTCATGGCTAACCAGAGGATAGGAATGGCATTGATATCAAGTTTATCAATAATGGGGGGATCCATATCAGTAGGCAATCTTCTCTTGGCAAGATCGACTTTGGCCCTCACATCTTGAACTGCCGAGTCAATATCCCGATAGAGTTCAAACTCCACGATCACCTGTGAAAATCCATATCCACTGGTGGAGGTGATATGTTTCACTCCTTCGATTGTATTAATCTGTTCTTCAATGGGGTCTGTCACATCCGTGTCCATGACCTCTGGAGCAGCTCCAAAAAGGGTTGTGGTAATGGTGACCACAGGAAGATCAACCTTCGGAAAAATTTCGATCCCAATCCTCTGGTATCCAAGGATCCCAAAAAAGACAAGTGCTAAGGTTATGATGGTAGCGACGACAGGTCTTTTCACAGATAAATCGGATAGAATCATAAACCACTCCAATGAGATATGAAGAGTAAAATTGAGTTGAGGTCAGCGGTTAGGATCGGGGA
Source organism: Deltaproteobacteria bacterium (assembly GCA_037441725.1). Classification (GTDB taxonomy): domain Bacteria; phylum Desulfobacterota; class BSN033; order BSN033; family UBA1163; genus JBBIRT01. The sequence continues at coordinate 9,550 of JBBIRT010000116.1, forward strand.
TGGATTTTAACCCTCATCCCATCACTTATTTGTTCGTGGCCAGCAATCACAACACAATCCCCATGTTGAATACCCTTGAGGATCTCTACTTTTCCTCCGGATCGAACTCCGATTTCAACTTCATGACGCCTGGCGATTCCATCCCCGACGGTAAAGGTGTAGAATTTTCCCTCTTGGCTGATGAGGGCGGATTCCGGAATGATCAGGGCAGATGGATTTTGCCCTGCCTGGATGGTTACTTCAGCAAAAAAACCGGGTTTGAGCCGATAATCAGAATTTTTGACATGGGCCTTCATCTTCACATTTCTGGTCACAGGATCGACCGTAGGACTGATGTTTTGGATGGTCCCAAAAAATGTCTCTCCCGTGAAGGCTTTAAGCGTGAATTGGATTCTGCTTCCAATCCGAATCCTTCCAACCCTATTCTCTGGAATATAGAATTCCAGCTCAAGGGGGTCCATCTGAACAATCCTCATGATTTGATCTTTCGGAGCCACATTCACATGTTCTCCAAGGGCTGCGATCTTGAGATCAACCATCCCCTCAATCGGCGAAACGATCTGATGGTCCAATAAATTCT
>JBBIRT010000117.1:0-207 GCA_037441725.1 Deltaproteobacteria bacterium
AAGATTGAAGGTCGATTGGCCTTTGTCTTCTCTCAGGACTTTACGGTTTTTGGAGGGGCTCTGGGAATGGCCTTTGCGGAAAAGATCTGCAAAGTAATGGACTTGGCAATGAAGACAGGAGCTCCCATGATTGGCCTGAATGACTCCGGAGGAGCGAGGATTCAAGAAGGCGTCGAGAGTCTTGCAGGCTATGCTTATATCTTTTTA
>JBBIRT010000117.1:220-10037 GCA_037441725.1 Deltaproteobacteria bacterium
GGCCTCTGGAGTCATTCCACAAATCTCTGCGATCATGGGACCCTGTGCTGGGGGAGCAGTCTACTCTCCTGCCATGACCGATTTTATCATCATGACTAAACATACCAGCTACATGCATATCACAGGGCCTGATGTCATTCGGGCTGCCCTTGGAAAAACAGAGACTCCAGATGGAAGGCCTATCACTTCTGAACTATTAGGGGGATCAAAGGTACATATAGAAAAGAGTGGTGTGGCCCACCTGGCTGGAGAGAATGATGAAGATACGATTCGACTGATCAAGGAGTTGCTTCGATTTCTACCCCAGAATAACCGAGAAAAACCTCCTGTCATGGAATGCAGAGATGATCCCAATCGAATGGATGAATCCTTAAAGACCGTGATCCCGGAGGATTCTAAAAAGGCTTATGATATGAAAAAAGTGATCCTTCCTACCGTTGATGATAATTATTTCTTTGAGGTTCAGAAGGATTGGGCTAAAAATATTATTATTGGATTTGCCCGCTACCAGGGAATGCCTGTGGGAATTGTGGCCAATCAACCAAACTGGTTGGCAGGGTCCTTGGATCCTGACTCTTCTGTCAAGGCTGCCCGATTCGTTCGTTTCTGCGACTGTTTCAATCTCCCCATCGTGACCTTTGTTGATGTCCCTGGGTTTCTCCCAGGAATGGATATGGAAGAAAGGGGAATCATTCGACATGGGTCAAAACTCCTCTATGCCTTTTGTGAGGCCACCGTCCCGAAAGTTACGATCATCACTCGAAAAGGCTATGGAGGGGCCTATGATGTGATGTCGAGCAAACATATTCGAGGAGACATCAACTACTGCTATCCGACTGCTGAGATCGCCGTGATGGGAGCAGAGGGAGCGGTCAATATCATCTTTCGAAATGAGATCAAGGAGGCAAAAGATCCAAAGGCGAAGCGGGAGCAACTGGTCTCTGAATATCAACAGAAATTTGCCAGTCCCTATAAGGCCGCTGAATTGGGTTATGTCGATGAGATTATCGAACCCGAAGAAACCCGTCCAAAAATCATCCAGGCCCTGGATATTTTAAAAACCAAGGTGGACACCAATCCCTGGCGGAAACATGGGAATATCCCCCTTTGAGTGGAAATTGAATGGATGAAATCTAAATTTCAAAATGCATTGAAATGTCAAAGACGAAATGCTTTTATTATGATTTTTTCCGGTTTCGATATTTAAATTTTGGATGGATGATCTCTCATGAGGTAAAACAATGGTAAAAAAGATTCAAGAGGAAATGGAACGCTGGGAAAAAACAACACTTCAGAAAACCCTTTCAAAATCACCGGAACGGCAACCCTCTTTTCAGACCACTTCCCATATCGAATTGAAGCGCCTTTACACTCCCTTGGATATCTCTCACATCGACTATTGTGCCGATTTAGGATTTCCTGGAGAATTTCCATTTACCCGGGGGGTTCAACCCACGATGTATCGAGGTCGCCTCTGGACCATGCGACAGTATGCAGGATTTGCCACCCCCGAAGAGACCAATAAAAGGTATAAATATCTTTTGGAACATGGACAGACAGGCTTAAGCGTAGCCTTCGACCTTCCCACACAGATTGGTTATGATTCCGATCATCCCCTGGCCTATGGGGAGGTGGGAAAAGTGGGAGTGGCCATTGATACATTAAAAGATATGGAAATCCTTTTTGAGGGGATCCCTCTGGATAAGGTCTCCACTTCAATGACCATCAATTCAACGGCGGCCATTCTCCTGGCTATGTATTTGGCTGTGGCTGAAAAACAGGGGGTAAGAAGCGAAGTCCTCCAGGGAACGATCCAGAATGATATTTTGAAGGAATATACCGCCCGAGGGACTTACATTTATCCCCCCCGGGAATCAATGCGACTCATTACTGACATCTTTGCCTTCTGTAAAGATCACGTCCCCCGGTGGAATGCGATCAGCATCAGTGGGTATCATATGCGGGAGGCCGGTTGCAGCGCGGTCCAAGAAGTGGCCTTCACTCTGGCTGATGGCATCGCCTATGTAGAGGCTGCCATTCAGGCAGGCCTTGATGTGGATTCTTTTGCCTCCAGGCTTTCCTTCTTTTTCTGTTGTCACAATCATTTTATCGAAGAGATTGCAAAATTCAGGGCTGCCCGAAGGCTCTGGGCAAAAATCATGAGGGATCGCTTTAAAGCGAAAAAGGATGAATCGTGTATGTTGAGATTCCATACCCAGACCGCAGGTTGTTCTCTCACTGCTCAACAACCGGATAATAATGTGGTAAGGGTTGCCTTTCAAGCACTCGCTGCCGTCCTCGGAGGGACACAATCCCTTCACACCAATTCCAGAGATGAGGCCTACGCCCTTCCGACAGAAGAGTCAGTTCGGCTTGCCCTTAGGACCCAGCAAATCATTGCCCATGAAAGCGGTGTGGCCGATCTCATTGATCCATTTGGGGGCTCCTATGTCGTTGAAGCCCTCACCAATGAGATTGAGAAAAAATCATTGGAATATATCGAAAGGATCGACCAGATGGGTGGGGTGATCAAGGCAATTGAATCCGGCTATCTCCAGGAAGAGATTGCTGAAAGTGCCTATCAATATCAGAAAGAGATCGAGACCAAAAAACGGATCATTGTGGGATTGAACCAGTTTCAGATGCAAGAGGAACCTCTCAAAGAGATCCTCCGCATCAAACCAGAGGTAGAACAATATCAAAGAGAGAAACTCAAAAGGGTAAAGAGAGAGAGAAATTCAACCAAAGTAAAAGAAACTTTAGCGTGGTTAAAAAAATCGGCTCAAGGGAAGGAAAATATCATACCTCCTATCTTAGAGGCTGTCAAATCCTATGCCACCATAGGGGAAATTTCCGATACCCTGAGAGAAGTCTTTGGGGAATACCGGGAAAGGTAATAGAAGGATAGGGCCAAGAGGAAAAAGCATGGGGTGAAAAACGTTGAGTTCCCCTATGCTCTATGCCCTTTCTTTGGGGAGGTTTTATGAGTCGAAAGATACGGGTTCTCATTGCAAAACCTGGATTGGATGGTCATGATCGAGGGGCCAAGGTCATTGCACGGGCCTTAAGAGATGCAGGGATGGAAGTCATCTATACAGGGATTCGGCAGACCCCTGAACAAATTGCGAATACGGCGATTCAGGAAGATGTCGATGTGGTAGGCCTCTCCAGTCTCTCAGGTGCCCATAATCATCTCTTTCCAAAGGTCGTTCAAATCTTAAAAGAGAAAGGGGCAGAGGATATCCTTGTGATCGGAGGAGGGATCATCCCCTTGGACGATATTCCAGAACTGAAAAAGGCAGGCATCAAAGAGATCTTTCAACCCGGCGCCTCGCCCGAAGAGATCATTGGAATAATGGAATAAGGGAGAGTGACTCATGCTCAAAAAGATTAACCACATTGCCATTGCAGTGAAGAATATTGAAGAGGCTTCTAAGTTCTACCAGGATATCCTGGGTCTTTCCCTTTCAGGGGTTGAAGTCGTGGCTTCTCAGAAAACAAAAGTTGGATTTCTTAAAATAGGGGAATCCAATATTGAATTGGTTCAGCCTTCAGAGCCCGATTCTCCTGTAGCTAAATTCTTAGAGACGAAGGGACAAGGAATCCATCACCTCTGTTTTGAAGTGGATGATGTAGAGGCAGAGGTGAAGGCCTATCTTGAGAAGGGAGCGACCCTCATTGATCAAAAACCAAGGCTTGGAGCTCACAACACGAAAGTTGCCTTCATCCACCCCAAATCCTCAAATGGGGTTCTCATCGAGCTCTGCGAACTTCCTAAGGATCATTAAGGGAACTCCTCTCAAGGAATCAAGGCATAGACCTGGGCCTTCTGGGTCCATTCGCTATTTGGATAATCACGTTGGAGGTGCTCTAACCCCAACTTTAACTCTTTGGGATCATGGCTTACCTTATATCGTGTCACCCCAAGAAGCTATTGAGCCTCAGGGGCAGCCTCAGTCTTAGGATAACGGACTAAGGCCTCTTGAAAGGTCTGAATAGCCCTTTCAAATTGATCAAGATCGAATTCAACCTTTCCCTTACCGAGGATGATCTGGGCGATAAAATTTTCAGGAGGTAAGAATCCAATCAAACGATGGTGCTCAGTTCCATCTTCATCAAGGATGATAAGGGTGGGAGTCCATTTCCCACCAAACCGTTTCACCAAAGCTTTATTCCGATTAAAATCGATCTGAAGGGGAATAAAATCTTTCTCCACAGAAAAGCAGACGCTGGGATGGGGGTAAGTAACAGCTGCCAGCTGTTGGCATCCAATTCAGAGATGGTTATAAAAGTCCATAAGAATCAATTTTTTTTCCTTCTTAGCCCTGGCCTTTGCTTTGGTCAAAGACTTTTCCCATTGAATGGATGTTGGCATCATTCTTTCCTCCTTTCTGAATAGAATAAGAAATAGCTTATTTTAAAATGGATGGTTTTAAACAATCTTCTCGAAAACAGCATTCAAGCTGGTCACAATAGTCTTTGGCCGATCCAAAACAATCAAAATTCCCCTCCGCCCTTTGAATTCTTCGAATCAATTCCGCCTTCGATAGGCCAAAGGTGGTCCTCAACCCCAAAGCTTTTGCCTTCGCCCTGACCTCCTCCATTTTCATCTCGGTTTCCTCCTTAAGAATGGTTCAAATCATTCATTTCTATATTTTACCATTCTTTTACGATGTCATCTCTTTGTCAAGGAAAAAATTAAACAGTCTGTAATGCCTCACGCATTCGAGGAATTAGGCAGGGATATCGGAGAAAATTTTATAGAGGAAACCTCAGCTTGTCCCATAACGATAGAATTCCTTATACACTGGAAGGCTGTAATTAGTTGAATGAAATGACTTTTGCCAACCCCTTTTTGAAGTGCTCCGCTTTATAAAATTTTCGGAGATATTCCTACCTAATTCTAACGTGGTTCCCTACTTCAGTGACGCATTACAACATTCTGTAATGTTTCACAGGGATGGGGAACCATATTAGAATTAGGGTTAGAATTCTGTCTAAAGCCTTTTCAGAAAGATTCTGTTATAATTGGCCCATTTTATGAATCCTTTGATTATTCCGAGATCAAAGCATCCTATTTCAAGGAAAATGATCGATGAGGAGGCTTTAAAAGTCCTCTACCGACTCTATCGACATGGATATTTAGCCTATCTTGTGGGTGGAAGCGTAAGAGATCTTCTATTGGGAAAAATCCCAAAAGACTTTGATGTGGTCACCAATGCCCATCCTCATGAGATCAATTCCCTTTTCAGAAATAGTCGAATCATTGGACGCCGATTTCGTTTGGTCCATGTCTTTTTCAAAGGCGGAAAGATCATCGAGGTCTCCACCTTTCGAAGTCGATCTGAATTTGAAGAGATTGAAACAGAAGAAGGAAATAGGATTCAGACCGATAGTTTTGGGACACCCGAAGAGGATGCCTTCCGGAGAGATATCACCATTAATGGCCTATATTATAACATTGCGGATTTCTCCATCCTCGATTATGTGGGTGGAATGGCTGATCTGGAGAAAAAAATCATCCGAACCATTGGTCACCCGGATGAGAGATTCAAACAGGATCCTGTTCGAACGATTCGAGTCATTAGGCATGCAGCACGAACTGGATTTTCCATTGAGGAGAAGACTTATGAGGCGATCTCTCGATATCGGAATGAAATTAAGAGATGTTCTGTCTCTCGCCTGCGAGACGAATTCATGAGAGAGCTGAGAGAGGGATCAGCAAGAAATTCTCTCCAGTTGATGATCCAAACAGGATTGCTTTTTTCCCTCTTTCCAGATCTGGAAAGGGCCTATGGGGATCGAAACCCACGGAAGGATAAGGATCAACAATTTCTTTTAACGCTATTCGAGCTGGCTGATCAATTGATCCAGACCTCCCATCCTTTACACGAATCCATCCTCCTTGCCCTCTTTTTAACCCCTTTTCTTCGAAGCATCACTCCTCAACACCCCTTTCTTGGGAGAAGGGTGAGAAACCTTTATGAGGCTCAAACCATTCGATGGGCTGTGAATCAAATCTTTACTCCTTTTTCCTTTCCAAGGGGGATCAAAGAAATGGCCTGTCAAATCTTAATCGCCCAATCTCTTATCAAGGAGGCAATTAAAAAAGGAGGGATTTTTAAGAGGTTGAGGAGGAAAAAATATTTTAAAGAGGCTGTTCTACTTTACGGGATTGAAGCTCAGGCAAAGGGAGAAAGGGTTCCCCATTTTCTTCGAAATGCTGTCTCACCCCCTCCCTTGCCCTGGTGGCCCAAAAGAGTGATACAAAGAAAATAAAGGGGATAAATGAGAAAGGCCTTATCCGTCAGGTCTTAATGTCCTCCTTCAAATTCCCTATGATCGAGCACTCGCTTGGCCTTTCCTTCATATCGAGGTAAAGAACCGGGTTGATGAAAAACGATCTCAATATTCATCCCTAAACGTCCATAAACTCCCTGAAGGATTTTATCCTCTATCATCTTCATTTGGAAATGATCCCCCCAAAGATTGGGTTGAATCTCTGCATGCACAGTCAGCTTATCCAAGCTATCCTTTGGTCGATCGATGATAATTTGCCATCCATCTCCAATCCCTGCAGTTGAATTTAAAATCTCCTCGATTTGAGAAGGGAAGACCAGGGTTCCTCTCACCTTCAGGACATCATCGGTTCGACCTGTGATCCGTTGAATCTTAGGATGGGCCACCCTTCCACAAGGGCATCCATAACCATTCTCAGAAAGAGCAGAGATATCACGGGTTCGCCACCGAATCATCGGAGTGGATTCTCGAGTTAGGGTAGTAAAAACCAATTCCCCGGTTTGGCCTGGTTCAAGTCTTTTGCCTGTTTCAGGATCAATCACCTCAAGAATATAGTGATCTGCGAGGATATGGAGTTCACAGGATTCCCTTGAAAATCGACAGGTATGGCCAACGGTGGGACCTCCTAACTCTGTAATCCCATATCCTTCATGCCATTCAAAACCTTCTGGCATAAGGGCTTCAATTCGCCGCCTCAAGGAAGGAGCTGCAGGCTCCCCCCCAATATGGCTCGTCCGAAGTTTCCAGTCCCTCTTTGGATCAAAACCGCTCTTTAAAGCCACATCCACAATATAACTCATAAAGGACGGAGTGGTGCAGATGGCCTGATGTCCTAAATCTTTTAGATACTGGATTCCTGCCATGGTACGCCCTGGACCTGCTGGGAAAATGGTTGCACCAATAGCTTCAGCTCCTGCCTCCATTCCAGGTCCACCCATGAAAAGGGCATAGCCTGTGCATTGATAGATTAGATCCCCTCGCCGAAACTCCATGGCATTGAAGATTCGTCCCATCTGCTCTCTTAAAGTCTCCATCCAATCCTTTCGGGTAAAGCCGACCAAGGTAGGGACTCCAGTAGTCCCCGAAGAGGCTGCAAACCGGAAGACCTGTTCCCGGGGAACTCCCAATAGGCCATAAGGATACAAAGCTCTCAAATCCTTTTTTTCTGTAAACGGAACATGGATCAAATCATCTGTCGTTTGGATGTGTTTAGGTTTGATCCCGTGTTTATCAAAAAGATTTCTGTAATAGGGGATATCACGATAACATCGATCAACGAGTATACGGAGTCGTTCATTCTGTATTTCCTGAAGTTTGTTTTGAGAAATCGTTTCAAATTCATGAAAAAAGGTTGACATATTCCATCCCCCCTTATCTCTGAACCAATTCCCTTACTTTCTGCAAAATGGTCTCTCGCATGGTTCCAGGGGTGAAAACGGCGGAGATCCCCATCGTCTCTAACTCCTTGACCTCATCGGGAGGAATCACCCCACCCACAATAACCTTTTTGTCTCCAAGACCATTTTCATGAAGGAGGTTTAATAATCTTTTACAATAAAAGAGGTGGCCTCCCCCTAAGAAACTACACCCGATGAGATCAACATTTTCCTGAATGACTGCCCTCACAATTCCTTCAGGGGTATTGTATAATCCCAAATAGATCACTTCGAATCCTGCATCAGCCAACCATTTCGATACAATTCGGATTCCATTGTCGTGGCCATCCAATCCAATCTTTCCGATCAGAATCCTTTTCTTTTCCTTCATGACAGCTCCTTAAACATAATGAACTTTAAAATGATAAGCCTTTCGTAAACAATCACTGATTTCTCCCAAGGTAGCTTGGTGTTCAACGGCCTCAAGGATAGGAAGGAAAAAGTTCCTATTTGGATTGTTTTTCACATATTGATAGAGTCTATCCAAAATCCTCTCAACGGCATCCATGTTTCTGGATCGTTTGAATTCTTTGATATAATGGATTCGTTTTTCTTGCATGTCTGAGGACTGTCTGAAGATACTGATCTTTACCTCCTCATCCTCTTCCCGTTCCATATTCACTCCTACCTGAATCTGTTGCCCTGTTTCCAATTGACGGGCATATTCATACCTGGCCTCATTGATCTGGTTTTCAATCCATTGGCTCTTAAAGCATTCCAAAAAGCCTCCTCTCTTCTCAATCTGATCCATCAGGGCAAGGGCTTGCTCTTCAATTTCATCGGTCAACTTCTCGATCACATAAGACCCTCCTAAAGGATCAGCGGTGCGACAGACCCCTGTTTCATAGGCAATGATCTGTTGGGTTCGAATGGCCAAGACCTGAGCCTCCTCAGTGGGAAGGGCATAGCCTTCGTCATAGGAAGTCGTATGAATGGATTGACTTCCTCCTAAGACTGCTGCAAGGGTTTGAATGGCAGCCCTTGCAAGGTTGTTCAATGGTTGTTGAGCCGTTAGGGGAAGGGATGAAGTCTGGACAGCAATCCTGCATAAACAGCTTTTTGGGTTTTTTGCCTTAAAGGTCTCCTTCATCAATCGAGCCCAGATTCGCCTCATGGCTCTGAGTTTAGCGATCTCCTCTAAGAAATCGATATGGACGCTTGCAAAGAAACCAATCCGATGGGCAAATTGGTCAATCTCCAATCCCCGGGCTAACATGGAACGGACATATTCCAGGGCAAGGGTAAAGACAAAGGCAATCTCCTGGATGGCATTGACTCCGGTCTCGCGGATGTTTCGAGCGTTGATGTTGATGATGTTCCATCGGGGAATATTCTGAATACAATACTCCATCACATCACAGGCTATCTTAATGGCTGGATCCACAGGAAAGAAATGGGTTCCTGATTGAAAAGTTGGACCCACTAATTGGGTGATAGCACAATTCATAATGGTTCCAATTAAACTGGAAATCTCTACCCCTTGTTTCTTTGCAATGAGGAGATACATGGCCATGATCACTGCTGAATAGGGAGGATTGACAATCAGAGTGGTACTGACTTTGTCTAACGGGATTCCTTGGAAAAGAATCTCCATATCCTCTAAGGTGGCCAAAGAGGTCCCCACCAGACCCACATCCCCTTCCGCCAATGGATGATCAGGGTCGAGACCCAATTTGACCGGGATATCAAAATCGATATTGAGGCCTGTCATCCCTTTACTTAAAAGGTAGTGTATCAATTGATTACTTTCTAAAGGCGTTCCAAAACCGCTCTGTTGTCTACGAGTCCACAGTCTTCCCCGATACATATCCCTGTAAACTCCCCTGGTAAAGGGATAAACTCCAGGGGGAGGTTCATCACGGGAAACATCCTCTCTCTGGTAGACCTCTTTCATCTCAATCCCTGAAAGGGTCCGGAAATGGGGAAGCCTTTCTCCCTTTAGATAACGATCATATTGAATTTTGTCTGAGGATTTCATATTGAAACCTTTCATGGATAAACTCTTTCTTCTTTTATATTCCCTCATAGGCCAGGTCTTTTAAAATTGATGGCCCTCCTAATGGCATCCATAATTTCACCCA
>JBBIRT010000118.1:0-6933 GCA_037441725.1 Deltaproteobacteria bacterium
ATCTCCCTCAACGATGAGGGAATACCGAGATTAAAGGTTAATCCCATTTATAGAGATATCCTTAATGGGAATCGATTTCCCCCTGAAGGGGATCGAAAATATATTCAAGATAAACTTCGGTCAGCCCTTTGGTTAATTCGGAGTATCCACCAACGCCAGAGAACAATATATAAAGTGACTAAAAGCATCGTTAAGTTTCAAAGGGAATTCTTAGATAAGGGGATTCAATTCCTAAAACCCCTCGTCCTCCGAGATGTTGCCGAAGATATTCAGATGCACGAATCCACCATCAGTCGTGTCACCCATAATAAATATGTGCATACCCCTCAGGGGATTTATGAATTGAAATTCTTTTTCAATGCAGGAATCACCTCCACACAGGGAGAGACTTTGGCTTCAGAGAGTGTCAAGAATCTTGTTCGGGAGATCATCGCCAGGGAAGACCCCAGAAAGCCTTATAGTGATGAAAAATTGGTTCAAATCCTCCAAGGGATGAATATCCATATTGCCCGGAGGACGGTTTCGAAATACCGAGAGATGATGAAAATCCTCTCCTCCAATGAACGGAGAAAAATTGTCTGACCTTCTTCGGATGAAGAACAGGATAAAAATGGACAGTCTACCCTCCCATGCACCTTTCCTTCCCGGGAGGAACATTCATGGATGGTAACGTCGCAGGAATATTCTACCTTTGATTTAGATATAGAGAAGGATTGATCGTGATAAGAGATAAGGAGCAGAGAGATGCAGATGGCCGTTACGTTTCGACATATGGAGGCAGATGAGGGGATTAAGAACTATGTAAAGGAGAAGATAAAAAAACTTCAAAAATATATCGAAAACCCAATGGAGGTTCATGTTGTTTTATCAGCAGAAAAATTTCGTCATCTCGCAGAGGTCACAATTGTTGGAAATGACGGGAATTTCAACAGCCAGGGAAAAGACAATGACCTTTATACGGCGATCGATCAGATGGTAGAGAAGATGGAGCGCCAGCTTCGTGAAAGAAGGGGCAGGGTGAGACGTAAGAGATCGAATCCCCATCCTTCTCCCCCAAAGACCGAGAAATCACTTGAGGAGGAAGATGAGGCCCCTTTTCCCATTACGAGAAAACATACCCTTGCCAAACCCATGTCCCTTGAGGAAGCCCTCTCCCAATTAGATCTTTCAAAAAGGGATTTTTTCATCTTTATTAACTCAGAGACAGGCCAGATCAATGTGGTCTGTCGTTCAAAGGATGGGGGATATGAGTGGGTCGAGCCACTTCCAAAATAGGACTTAAAGAAGAAGAGATGAAGATCGTTGATTACTTAAGTGAAGATCGGATCATCCCAGACCTAAAGGGAATGGATAAATCATCCATTTTGAAGGAATTAGCAGCCGTTCTAGTTAAGCCCTGTCATGTCAATTCAGTGGATGAATTACTCCAGATACTCCTGGATCGAGAAAAACTTAGCTCTACAGGAATTGGGGAAGGAATCGCCATTCCTCACGGTCGATTAAAAGGCTTAGATCAATTTCTGATCGCTTTTGGACGCTCCCTCAAAGGGGTAGATTTTGACTCCATTGATCGGAAACCCAGTCAACTCTTTTTTTTGGTGATGGCTCCAGAGAATTCGGCAGTAGATAACCTAAAACTCCTGAGCCGGATCGTGACTTTATTGAAAAAGGGATCTTTTAAAAAGAGATTGATGGAGGCTCAGACCCAGAAGGAACTCTTCCAAATCATTTTGGATGAGGATCAAAAGGAGACATAGGGCCATAAAGATAATCCATGGATGATAGAGTTCGAAGAGTTCATTGCACCCCCTATTTCAAACCTATTTTGTTTTTTAGACAGCCTGGAGGATTCTTTGAACAGTCTCATTGTGCAGGCTTTTGAGCAAGATCGAGAATATCACTTAGAAATGACCCTGATGGCCGGGCGAAAGGGGCTTAAAAACAGGATCACCCATTCCCAGGTCCAGAAGATGGGATTGGCCTTAACCGGGTTTGTCCAATTCATCAATCCTGAGAGACTTCAGATTATTGGAAACACAGAATTGGCTTACTTTAATACCCTGACCCCTGAGATGCAAGAAAAGGTAATCCATCAGATTTGTAGCCTACCATTGTCTTGTCTGGTGGTTACCCGGAACCTGGAGATACCTGAACTGCTCCTACGAGAGGCCGATCAAAAAGGAATTCCTCTCTTTCGAACCAAATTGCGATCCTTCGATTTTATTGAACGGGTAACGAAATTTTTAGAGGAAAAGTTAGCCTCTACGAGCAGCCTCCATGGGGTGCTGATGGATGTCTTTGGAGTGGGGGTTTTAATCTTAGGAAAGAGTGGGATTGGAAAGAGTGAATGCGCCTTGGACCTCATTCTCCGAGGACATCGATTGGTTGCAGATGATATGGTTCATCTTCAAAAAAGAGCTCCTAATTCAGTGATTGGGAGTGGCTTCGAGGTCATCCAGCATCATATGGAGATCAGGGGACTAGGAATTATCAACATTCGAAGCCTATTCGGAGTGGAGGCTATCCGGGAAAGAAAGAAGGTTGATCTCGTCCTCGAGCTGGTGGAATGGGACGCTCAAAGGGAGTATGACCGTTTGGGGTTTGATGAGGAGAAATTCTCAATCCTGGGAGTCGAGCTTCCATTATTGAGAATACCGGTTACGCCTGCAAGGAATCTGACCACGATCATTGAAGTGGCAGTTCGTAATCACCTACTCAAGGTAATGGGATATGATTCAGCCCTTGAGTTTGAGAAGAAACTTCTTCAAAGGATGGAGCAGCGAGATGGGGGAGAACGACTTGAGATTGAGGGCGAGGTGGAGTGAAAAACTTAAGAGTCATACTTATCAGTGGCCTTTCATGATCAGGCAAGACAACGGCCATTAAGGCATTAGAAGATATTGGTTTTTACTGTGTTGATAATCTCCCCATCCTCCTTCTACCAAAATTTTTAGAGCTCTGTGAACAATCCGGTGGAAGGATCTCCAAAGTGGCAGTGGTCGAAGATATTCGAGGTGAAATGTCCTATCCTTCCTCTCCTGTGGCCATTTCAGAACCCACCCTCCAGAATGGATCAACTTCCTTCAAGGAGAGAGATGAAGAGAAAGATTTCTTAGAGGAGTCAGTCAAGATCATTCAGAATCTCAAGAGGGAAGGGTATCCCCTCGAAATCCTATTCTTAGAATCCTCAGATCCCATTTTGATGAGACGTTTCAGCGAAACCCGAAGGCAGCATCCATTAGCCATTGGAGGGGGGATTCGGGAGGGATTGCATTTAGAGAGAAAACGACTTCAGGGCATTCGAGACCTGGCCAATCGGGTGATTGATACTTCCCAACTCAATGTTCATCAATTAAAAGAGAAGATTCAACAATATGCTCAGGAAGGGCAGGGGTTAAGCCAGATGACTGTGACCTTTCTCTCCTTTGGCTATAGTTTTGGAATCCCCTTTGAGGCAGATCTCCTGCTGGATGTTCGATTTCTGCCCAATCCCTACTTTGTTGAAGAATTGAAGAGATTGAGTGGAGATCATCCAAAGATTTCGGATTATATCCTTCGTTGGGAAGAGACGAAAGAATTTTTAAAACGGGTTCAAGAATTCATTCGCTTCCTTCTCCCCTTCTATGAACGGGAGAGAAAGACCCATTTGACCATTGCGATCGGATGCACCGGAGGGAGACACCGATCTGTGGTCATTGCCAATCGATTGGCAGAAATGTTCCGTGATGAATTGGTGAAGAGAGGGATCTTTCTATCAGTCCATCACCGTGATATGGAAAAGAGGTGAGAAGAAAGATGGTGGGTGTAGTGGTGGTGACACATTGCCAGTTGGCTGAGGAGATGATTAGAGCAGCCCGGTTGGTCGTAGGAGAGGAATTGAAGCAATTCCAGTCGGTTTCCATCAGCCCCGATGAAGGGTCAGAGGAAATCAGAGAAAAGATCATCTTAGCGATTCGAAAAGTCGATGCAGGTCAAGGGGTTCTCATTTTGACCGATATGTATGGAGGGACACCCTCCAATATTAGCCTCTCCTTTTTGGAGGAAAAGAAGATTGAAGTGATCACAGGGGTCAATCTTCCAATGCTTTTAAAATTAGCCACCTATCAGAATGACATGGATCTGGAGGCCCTGGCTGCTTTCATTACAGATTATGGGCAGAAGAATATCAATCTCGCCAGCGAGGTTCTGAAAAAGAGGGGGGGCAGAAAGAAGGCAGAGGGTTGAGATGGAAGTTCAAACCTTTGTCATCCGAAATCGGTTGGGTCTCCATGCAAGGGCGGCCGCTTTATTGGTAAAGACAGCCAATCGCTTTACCTCAGAGATCCTGATTGAGAAGGATGGGATGGAGGTCAATGCGAAGTCCATCATGGGCATCCTGATGCTGGCTGCCTCAAAGGGTTCAAGGATTACCTTGAAGGTGGAAGGAAAGGACTCGATTCAAGCCCTTCAAGTCTTAGGGGAATTGATTGAAAATAAATTTGGTGAGGATTAGGAATGGCAGTTCAGCAACAGATCAATAAGTTCATTCAAGGCATTGGGGCCTCACCTGGGGTGGCGATTGGGAAAGCCTATTTAGTGGAGCGGTTCAAGGTACGCCTTCCTCAGAAACAAATCGATCCTGAAAGGGTCGAGGAGGAAACCAAACGATTTCTCCACGCCATTCGAAAATCACAGGATCAGTTGTTGGAGATTAAGGATAAGATCTTAGATCCAAAGGTGCGACAACATGCCTTCATTTTAGATGTCCATTTGATGATCCTAAAAGATGAGATGTTGTTACAGGATACTTTGGAGACCATTCGGGAAAAGAAGGTCAATGCCGAGTGGGCCTTAGATCTTACCTTGGAGAAGTTGGATTCAGCTTTTAAGGCCATCGAAGATGAGTACCTGAGGGAACGTCGAAGCGATCTCCACTATGTCGCAGCAAGGATCTTTCGAAACCTGATGGGAAAGAAGCAGGATGATATCACCAAGATCAAAGGAAAGGTCATTGTGGTTGCCCATGACCTCTCTCCTGCTGATACCCTCCAAATGAATTTAGAGCATGTATCAGGATTTATCACCGATATCGGAGGGAAGGTTTCCCACACGGCCATCCTCTCTCGTTCCTTGGGGATTCCAGCTGTGGTTGGACTGGAAGTCGCTACCTCACTCATCAGTGGGGGAGATGTCCTGATCATCGATGGAGAGACCGGGGAGGTGGTCATCAATCCAACCGAGGAGGTCTCGCAATCCTTTATAGAACGGAGACGTCGAACCCAGTGGGTTGAACGGGAGATCCTTAAATATGCCACCCTTCCTGCAGAGACGTGTGATGGCTTTCGCATTCGTCTTCAAGGAAATATTGAGATGCTGGAAGAAATCCCTTCCGCTAAAAGACATGGAGCTGAGGGAATCGGTCTTTACCGAACAGAGATCCTGTATTTGAATCGTAAAGATCTTCCCACAGAAGAAGAACATTTCCAGACCTATCGACGTTTAGCTGAAGAAATTGCACCTGCCTCGGCGACCATCCGGACATTGGATATTGGGGGGGATAAGTTTCTTTCCAATTATTCAAAGAATAATGAATTGAACCCTGCTTTAGGATTGAGGGCCATTCGTTTCAGCATGAAAGAGGTGGATATCTTTAAAACTCAGTTGAGAGGGATTTTGCGGGCGAGTGTCTTTGGAAAACTGAAGATCCTTTTTCCAATGATTTCAGGAGTTGAAGAGATCAGGCAAGCTAAAGCCATCTTGGAAGAGGTAAAGCGAGAGTTGAGGTCATCAGACGTCCCTTTTGACCCGAAGATTGAGGTGGGAGCAATGATCGAAATTCCTTCTGCCTCGATGGTGGCCGATCTTTTAGCCCGTGAGGTTGACTTTTTTAGCATCGGGACAAACGACCTCATTCAATATGCCTTAGCTGTTGATCGAATCAATGAGCATGTCTCCTACCTTTATGAACCTCTCCATCCTGCCATCCTAAGAATTATTCGAGGAGTGGTTCAATCCGCTCGTCAAGCCAATATACCCGTGGCCATTTGTGGAGAGATGGCGGCAGACCCGGCCTATGCCTTGATCCTGTTAGGATTAGGATTGGATGAATTCAGTATGAACCCCATTTCTATTCCTAAAGTTAAGAAGGTATTCCGAAAGGTCAGATACCAAGAAATCCGATCCTTCGTTGAACAATTGTTTCAATTTGCAACAGCCTCCGAGGTCGAATCATTTGTTCGAGGCTGGATGGCTAAACAATTTTCTGAAGATTTTACGGAAGGGGATATGGGAGAAAGAAAAAGGGAGGAAGTAAAACCCTCAATTTGAAACCCTAAAGGAGGAAATCATTCATGGCAATGACAGATTTTTTATTTACTTCAGAGTCGGTCACCGAGGGGCATCCGGATAAGGTGGCAGATCAGATTTCAGATGCCATCCTGGATGCCATCATTGAAAAGGATCCTGTTGCTCGAGTCGCCTGTGAAACGATGGTGACCACAGGGATGGCCATCATCGCAGGAGAGATTTCAACCTCTTGTTATGTCCATATGCCATCCATTGTCAGGGAGACGATCAAGGAGATTGGATACAATGATTCTGCTATGGGATTTGATTGGGAGACCTGTGCGGTGATCACTTCGATTGATGAACAGTCCCCTGATATTAAACAGGGGGTGGATGAGTCAGAAGATCATGAGCAGGGAGCAGGAGATCAAGGGTTAATGTTTGGCTATGCCTGTAGTGAGACACCTGAGTTGATGCCTATGCCCATTATCCTTGCTCACCGATTGACCCGAAGATTGGCAGAGGTCAGGAAGAAGAAGATCCTTGACTTTCTGAGACCAGATGGAAAATCCCAGGTGACCATCCAATATGTGAATGGAAGGCCGATTCGCGTTGACTCCGTGGTCATTGCTGCTCAGCATTCGGAAAATGTTTCTTATGGGCAACTCC
>JBBIRT010000118.1:6943-9817 GCA_037441725.1 Deltaproteobacteria bacterium
TGGAGGAGGTCATCTTCAAGGTCATCCCTGAAGGGTTGCGAGATCAAAACACTCAATATTATATCAATACCACAGGACGTTTTGTCGTTGGAGGTCCTAAGGCGGATTGTGGCCTGACCGGAAGAAAGATCATCGTCGATACCTATGGAGGAGTAGGGAGTCATGGGGGTGGCTGTTTTTCTGGGAAGGACCCATCAAAAATGGACCGGAGTGCTTCCTATATGGCCAGGCATATTGCTAAGAATGTGGTTGCCGCTGGTCTTGCAGAAAAATGTGAGGTCCAGATCGCCTATACCATTGGGAGGGCAGAACCTGTTTCGGTCATGATCGATACCTCGAGGACCTCAAAGATTTCTCCTGACAGGATTGCCAGAATCATCCGAGAACATTTTGATTTAAGGCCAAAGGCGATTATCAAATATCTTGACCTTCTCAGGCCGATCTATAAAAATACAGCTTGTTATGGCCATTTTGGTCGAAATGAACCTGGGTTTACCTGGGAAAACACCCACCGAGCAGAAGAATTGAGAAAAGCGGCTGGACTTTGAAGGGTGGACGAAGGGGAGAAGAATTCAGATCTGAATTCCACCTAAGGAGGGAGGATGGACTACGACATTAAAGATATTTCATTGGCCAAGAAGGGGCGGCTTCGAGTGGAATGGGCAGAGATGGCCATGCCGGTATCCAGGATGATTCAGGACCGTTTCAACAGAGAGAGGCCATTAAAAGGATTACGCCTTTCAGCCTGTCTTCATGTAACCACAGAGACGGCTGTCTTGATGAAAACCTTATTGGCAGGAGGAGCTAAGCTGGCTCTCTGCGCCTCCAACCCTTTAAGTACGCAAGATGATGTAGCCGCCTATTTGGTAAAGGAGCTTCAGGTCCCGGTGTACGCCATCAAAGGGGAGGACAGCAAGACCTATTATTCTCATATTCAGAAGGCGTTGGCCCTTTCTCCAAACCTGACGATGGATGATGGGGCAGACCTGGTCTCCTCCCTTCATTTCATTGCCTTAAAGAAATGGAAGGCCCTTTCTCCTTCTATCCGGCAATGGGCAGAAGCTCTCCCGTCATCCAAGAGAGAAGGAATGATCGATGGGGTGCTGGGAGGAACGGAGGAGACGACCACAGGGGTCATCCGGCTTCGTTCTATGGAGAAGTCTAAGGTCCTTCATTTCCCCATCATTGCGGTCAATGATGCTGAGACCAAACATTTCTTCGATAACCGTTATGGGACAGGACAATCCACCATCGATGGGATTCTTAGGGCTACCAACCGCCTGATCGCAGGAACCAATTTCGTTGTTTCAGGATATGGATGGTGTGGGAAGGGATTAGCCATGAGGGCAAAGGGGATGGGGGCCAATGTGATCATCACTGAAGTCAATCCTCTGAAGGCCTTAGAAGCAGTCATGGATGGGTATCGCGTGATGCCTATTACAGAGGCGGCAAGGATTGGAGATATCTTTTGCACGGTCTCAGGAAATATCCATGTGATTCGAAAGGAACATTTTCTGAAGATGAAGGATGGAGCCATTATTGCGAACTCAGGTCACTTCAACGTTGAACTTGATCTGAAAGGGCTTCGGCAAATCACCGTTTCTCATCGAAAGATCAGGGAGTATGTGGAAGAGTTTCGCCTCAAAGGGGGGAATCGGCTCTATCTTTTGGGTGAGGGGAGATTGATCAATCTTGCCTCCGCCGAAGGTCACCCCTCCAGCGTCATGGATATGAGCTTTGCCAATCAGGCCCTTGCCTCTGAATATTTGGTCAAACACCATCGAACCTTAGAAAATAAGGTCTATCCTGTTCCTGAAGAGATCGATCAGGAGATTGCTCGATTAAAACTTCTTTCAATGGGGATCCAAATCGATCGGCTCACCCAAGAGCAAAACCACTATTTA
Organism: Deltaproteobacteria bacterium; assembly: GCA_037441725.1. GTDB lineage: Bacteria > Desulfobacterota > BSN033 > BSN033 > UBA1163 > JBBIRT01. Next base: position 8,848 of record JBBIRT010000118.1, read on the forward strand.
TCCTCATGGGAGCAAGGAACATAAACTCTGCAGGAATCCTTCCATTAACTTTAATGGAACGGAGGAAGACACATCAAATTTCAATCGGCCCGGTCAAGATTGGTGGGGATGCCCCCATCTCTATCCAATCAATGACCAAAACTGATACAAGGGACATCCGAAAAACGGTCTTCCAAATTCGACGTCTGGAGGCTTCGGGATGTGAAATTGTTCGGGTCGCGGTAGTGGATGAAAAAGCCGCACAGGCCATTCATGAGATTAGGAGAAGGATTCGAATTCCCCTCATTGCGGATATCCATTTTCATCCCCATTTGGCCCAAATAGCCATGGAATCAGGAGCAGATGCCCTTCGTCTCAATCCGGGCAATATGGGTAGAAATCGTTTGAAGCCGATTGTTCTGGAGGCCAAAAGCCGTTCCATCCCCATCCGAATTGGGGTCAATTCAGGATCATTGGAAAAAGATCTATTTGAAAGATTTAAGGGGGCGACTCCAGAGGCGATGGTGATCAGCGCCCTAAGGACGATTGAATGGATGGAAGACCTTGGCTTTCATCTCATTAAAGTTTCCTTGAAGGCCTCGGATGTGTTAAGGACCATCGAAGCCTATCGCCTTTTTTCAAAAGAATCCAACTATCCCCTTCACTTAGGGGTTACTGAAGCAGGGAGGGGACAGGGGGCCATCGTGAAGTCTTCAATTGGAATAGGACTTTTACTCCATGAGGGGATTGGGGATACGCTTAGGGTTTCTTTGACTGGAGATCCGGTGGAGGAGGTCCGTGTGGGTTATGAGATATTGAGAGCCCTAAATATTCGTAGACGAGGGGTGGAGATTATCTCCTGTCCGACCTGTGGCCGTTGTGAGATTGATCTGATCCCCCTTGTGAAAAAGATTGAAAAAGGCGTAGATCAAATTACTGCTCCGTTGGTCGTGGCCTTGATGGGATGCGTGGTCAATGGCCCAGGTGAAGC
>JBBIRT010000119.1:0-9795 GCA_037441725.1 Deltaproteobacteria bacterium
GCATTGCCTAAGGAATTCTGTAGCTATGGGACAAGCTGAGGTTTCCGCTATAAAATTTTCTCCGACATCCCTACCTAATTTCCCGAATAAGTGAGGCATTACTCTTTTATAGACAATTCTATTAAAATATTGTAGAAAAAAAGAGGAGGGTTCATGCGGTTTCCCCAATATCGTTTAAGGAGATTACGGAGGGATGAGCTCTTTCGAAGGATGATTCGTGAGACTCATCTTCGGCCAGATGATTTGATTCTTCCCCTTTTTGTTCGTCCTGGGAGGGAGATAAGACAGCCCATTTCTTCTATGCCTGGCCATTTTCAGCTCTCTATCGATCTTCTTGTCAAAGAGGTGAAGGAGGCAAAATCGCTTGGGATTTTAGGGGTGATCCTTTTTGGTATCCCAGAAAAAAAGGATGAATTGGGTACAGAGGCCTATGCAGAGGATGGGATCATTCAGAGAGCGGTCAGGGAGATTAAGGAACAGGTAGATGGAATTCTCATCGTCACGGATGTATGCCTCTGCGAATATACCAGTCATGGGCATTGCGGGTTGGTTGAAGGGGGAAGAATTCTGAACGATGAAACCCTCGACCTTCTTGCCCGACAAGCCCTTTCCCATGCCAGAGCAGGAGCCGATATGGTGGCTCCCTCCGATATGATGGATGGAAGGGTAGGAGCCATCAGGAAGGTCCTCGATGAAAATCAATTTGAGGATATTCCCATTATGGCTTATTCCGCAAAATATGCGTCCAGTTTTTATGGCCCTTTCAGGGTTGCTGCGGAATCCAAACCGCAATTTGGCGATCGCAAATCCTATCAGATGGATCCTGCCAATGGGGATGAGGCCCTTAGGGAGGTCCGGCTTGATCTCGACGAGGGCGCTGATCTGATAATGGTTAAACCTGCACTTCCCTATCTGGATATCATCTATCGGGTGAAACAAACCTTTAACATCCCTGTGGCGGCATATCATGTCAGCGGTGAATTTGCTCTCATTAAAGCGGCCTCACAACTGGGTTGGGTGGATGGGGACAGGTGATGATGGAGTCCCTTATTTCCATTAAAAGGGCAGGGGCAGATGTTATTCTTACCTACTTTGCTAAAGAAGTAGCCCAAAAATTAATTTAGAGTTTGGCATGGCAAAAGAAAAATTAACCGATCACCCGCTTAGGATGATCGCATGGGAGTTGACTCGAAGGTGTAACCTCGCCTGTGTCCACTGCCGTGCTTCTGCAGAGTTTGGGCCCTATAGGGGGGAGCTCTCCACAAAAGAGATTTTTAGGGTGATGGATGAGATTGCCTCATTCAGCAAACCGGTCATCATCCTGACAGGAGGAGAGCCCCTTCTGAGACCAGATCTCTTTGATCTCGCCTCCTACGGGTCTTCCAAAGGGTTCCGAATGGTAATGGCTACCAATGGAACGCTATTTAGTGAGGAAGTCGTCCAGAAAATCAAGGACTCAGGAATTCAGCGGATCAGCATCAGCTTAGATGGTCCAACTGCTGAAACGCATGATTCCTTTCGGAGGGTACGGGGATCCTTTGAGGGGTCCCTTCGTGGGATTGAAATGGCCAAGAGAGGAGGGATCGAATTTCAGATCAATTCCACGATCACGAAAATCAATCTCCACCTGCTTCCTGACCTATTGGAACTCGCTAAGGCCCTGGGAGCAGTGGCGCTCCATATCTTTCTTTTAGTTCCAACAGGAAGAGGAAAGGAACTGAAAGATCAAGAAATCTCCGCCCAAGATTATGAAAGAACCCTGCACTGGTTTTACGAGCAGATCGATCGAGTTCCTCTGCAGTTAAAGGCAACCTGTGCCCCCCACTATTACCGAATTATCCATCAGCAGACCAAGAAAACGGGGAAGAAGATCACTCCCAAGCCCCATGGATTGGACGCCATGACCCGAGGATGTTTAGGGGGGATTTCCTTCTGTTTCATTTCCCATGTGGGCCAGGTGCAGCCCTGTGGCTATTTAGAGTTGAACTGTGGGGAGGTAAGGGAAAGACCTTTTTTCCAGATCTGGGAGAACTCAGAAATCTTTCAGAATCTAAGGAATATTGAGGGTTATCAAGGAAAATGTGGAAGATGTGAATTCCGCAAGGTTTGCGGAGGTTGCCGAGCCCGGGCCTACGAAATTTCCGGAGATTACATGGCTGAAGAGCCCTATTGCCTCTATGAACCAAACTAAATCCTTTTTTCCATTTCGATTGAGCCTGACCATTAAATTCATCCTTTCCATATCCTTTTTAGTATTGATGTGTGCAGGGGTCTTTGGCTACTTTTTGATCGTTCGGGAGGTGGATCAAATCCATGAATTGAAGCGAGATATATTTTTTATTGGTCTTGGGGGCATCGGTATGGGGATTTTATTGGCCCTGCTCCTGGCCCGAATCCTACTGCGTCCAATCGGAAAGCTGGTGGAGGCAACGGAGAGGGTGGCCAAAGGAGAATTGGCTCAAACCGTAGATATTCAGTCCAATGATGAAATTGGAGACCTGGCCAAGGCCTTCAATCAGATGGTCCTCCAATTGAAAGAGTCCAGAGACCACCTTGAGAAGAAAGTTGAGGAGCGGACCCGAGAATTAGAGGAGAAGGTGGTGGAATTGAATCAAACCAGGACCTCCACCCTAAAGATGCTCGAAAGACTTCAATTCGCCAAACAGGAGTTGGAAAAGGTTAATCAGGAGTTGAAGGAGAAGGATGAGGCCAAAATGAGATTCATTGGGATTGCCTCCCATGAATTAAAAACCCCTCTCACGGCTATCAAGGCCAATATCGATTTTATCCTTTCTGAAAGGGAGGGAGAAGTCCCTGAGCATTTGAAATCCTACCTCCTTACAATTCAGAGGAACACCAATCGGATTCAGATGAGAATGGATCAGATGCTTGATTTGAGTCGGATGATGTCGAATCGCCTTCTCTTCAACCGTGAGAAGATCTTCCTTTCTGAAGCGATTCGGGGATATATTCATGAGGTCAAACCATTAGATAAAACCCTTTCCATCCAGGTGGATGTTTCAGACGATCTATTTGTCAATGCTGATAGAAATGCACTCCATGATATTTTTATCAACCTCCTTTCAAATGCATTCAAATTTACAGGGGAGGGGGGACAGATCACCATCGCCGCCAGTCAAAGGGGTCCATCGATTCTGTTTGAGATAAAGGATACTGGACTAGGAATTCCAGAAGATAAGATCCATATGATTTTTAATGAGTTTTATCAGTAGGCATGGTGGAGCAGGGTTGGGCCTTGCGAGCGTCAAACGTCTGGTGGAAGAACATGGAGGGATGATCTGGGTAGAATCTCAGTTGGGAAGAGGGTCCACCTTCTATTTTACCCTCCCCAACTCCGAGGAGAATGAAGATGGGAGGCTTCCATAACCAACAAGAGACAAAGGGGAAGGTCTTGATCGTGGATGATGCCCCTGATACCTTAGAGATCATTGAGAAACTTCTCTATTATGCAGGATATGAGGTGATCACAGCTTTGACCGGGGAAGAGGGGGTGAAGAAGGTCGAAGATGAGAAACCCGATGTGGTTCTTTTAGATATCAATCTTCCTGGAATGGATGGGACAGAGGCATTGAAGAGAATCAGAAGGATCAACCCCATTCAATCCGTCATCATGCTGACGGCTTTTGCAACGGTCGATAATGCCATCCTCGCCCTTAAAGAGGGGGCTTCTGATTTCGTGAAAAAACCTTTTGAGAATGAGCATCTGATCCACATTGTCAATCAGTGCGTGGAAAAATATCGAACTTTGAAGGAGAAAGAGAGATTGGAAGAGGAGGTGAGACGGCTTTCCATCACCGATGATTTAACCGGTCTATATAACTATCGACATTTCTTTAAAACCTTGGCCCAAGAATTGGCCCGTCTCAAAAGACAGAAGACCTCTCTCTCCCTTTTGATGTTTGACCTGGATCATTTCAAACGATATAATGACCAGTACGGTCATCTGGAAGGCGACAAGGTTTTGAAGCGGATTGGAGAAATTGTGAGACATTCCATTCGGAATAATGTCGATTCAGGGTATCGGTATGGGGGAGATGAGTTTGCCGTCCTTCTCATTGGTGCCACGCTGGATCAGGCCTTGACCATCGCAGAACGAATCCGTTCATCTATAGAAGAGTCTCAACAGCAAAACATCACGGTCAGTATTGGTCTTTCTGAATATCAAGAAGAGTTTGATTTAGAGACGTTTGTCAAGTCTGCAGATGATGCGATGTATGCCGCCAAACATTCCGGGGGTAACCGAATCCATACCCATCTCCCTTAACTCCCCCTGCGATGAGAGGGGAATTCCCATGGATAGACTGGATCGTCCCAAACTCTTTTTAATCGATGGTTCCTCCTACCTCTTTCGTGCTTATTATGCCATCCATCATCTTTCCAATTCAAAGGGATTCCCCACCAATGCGATTTTTGGTTTTACCCAGATGCTTCTTAAGGTGCTCAAAGAATATCGACCGAATTACCTGGCAGTGATTTTCGACTCCAAAGCTCCCACCTTTCGAAGTGAAGTCTACAAAGAATATAAGGCGAATCGACCCTCCATGCCCGAAGGGCTCGTCCCTCAAATCCCATATATTAAAAAGATTGTTGAGGGATACCGGATTGCCCTTCTCGAAAGGGATGGATATGAAGCCGATGATCTCCTCGGAACCATTGCTAAGAAGATGGAGTCAGAGGTTGATGTGGTGATCATTACAGGAGACAAAGACATCCTTCAACTGGTCAATGATCGTATCCAGGTCTATGATCCAATGAAGGAGAAAAGGTTTGGAGTGAAGGAGGTCATGGAGCGATTTGGGGTTTCTCCTGAGCAGGTGGTAGAGGTGATGGGCTTAGCTGGAGATGCCATTGATAATATCCCTGGAGTTCCAGGGATTGGGGAAAAAACGGCCGTCCAGTTGATCCAAACCTATGGATCGATTGAAAACCTTCTGTTTCATGTGGAAAAGATATCCCAAAAGAGGTTGAAAGAAAATTTAATGACCCATAGAGATCTTGCCCTTCTCAGCCGTCAATTAGCCAGGATTCGGACAGATGTCCCCATCGATTTTCAGTTAAAGGATTTCTCCCTTTCCCCTCCTGATCTGAAAAGCCTTAAGGAAATATTTAAAGAATTGGAGTTCAATAAATTCCTTAAAGAACTTGTCGAAGAAAAGAGATCCTCTGCCATCGGGAAGGATTATCAACTCATCACAGATCCAGAAGCCTTTTCCACCCTGTTGGAAGATTTGAAGGCCTATTTTTCCATCGATCTGGAAACGACCTCCCCCTATCCCATGTGGGCAGATCTAGTTGGGATCAGTCTATCTCATACGGCCCATCAAGCCTATTATCTTCCTGTGGGTCACCAATCTCTCGAAGCAAAAAGACAATTGCCTCTTTCTTGGGTCTTGGAGCAGTTAAAACCTATCCTTGAGGATAGGGAGGTGAAAAAGGTTGGTCAGAACATTAAATATGAATGGATTGTCCTAAAAAAGTATGGAATTCATCTCCAGGGAATCGATGGAGATACCATGGTGGCCTCCTACCTACTCAATCCAACGAAACATAATCACAACCTGAGTGAAATTGCACAGGAATATTTGGGTTATCCGGTCACGGATTATAAAGAGGTGGTGGGCAGTGGAGCAAAGGCATTGACCTTTGATCAGGTTGAACTCGAAAAGGCAAGGGACTATAGTTGTGAAGATGCAGAGATAACCCTTCAACTGTCTCGTCTCCTCTTCCCAAAACTGGAGGAGGAAGGGGTGAAAGACCTTTTTGACCAGATCGAAATGCCTTTGGTCCTGGTATTAGCAAAGATGGAGATGAATGGAGTAAAGATTGATACAGATCTTCTTCATGAATATTCTAAGGAGATTGAAGCCCAACTCCAGCATAAGATGGAGCGAATCTATGGATTGGCCGGAGAGGTTTTCAACATCAACTCCTCTCAGCAATTAGGAAAAATTCTGTTTGAGAAACTGAAACTGCCAGTAGTCAAGAAAACGAAGACAGGGTATTCCACCGATGTGGATGTCCTTACCCGTCTCTCCCTTCAACATGATCTTCCCCTTGAAATTCTCAGTTACCGCAACCTAAGCAAACTCAAGTCGACTTATATTGATGCCCTTCCTAAGTTGGTCCATCCAAAAACCGGACGGGTCCATACCTCATACAATCAAACCGTGACCGCTACTGGAAGGCTTTCTTCGAGTGACCCAAATCTACAGAACATTCCTATTCGGACAGAGGAAGGAAATCGAATCCGACAGGCCTTCATCCCTGAAAAGGGTTGGGTCATGGTCTCAGCGGACTATTCTCAGATCGAATTGAGAATTTTAGCCCACCTCTCTCAGGATAGTACTTTGATCAAAGCCTTTCAGAATGATGAAGATATCCATGCCCGAACGGCCTCAGAGGTCTTTGGCATTCCAATTGATCAGGTCAATTCCATGATGAGGAGACAGGCCAAGGTGATCAATTTTGGAATCATCTATGGGATGAGTGCCTATGGTCTCTCCCAGCAATTAGGGACGGAGCCCAATATTGCTCAAACCTATATTGATGAATATTTTAAGAGATATCGTGGGGTTCAAGCCTATCTCGCTAAGAGTTTAGAAGAGGCAAGAGATAAGGGATATGTATTAACTCTTTTGAACCGTCGGCGATATCTCCCTGATATCCATTCCCCGACCTTGGCTGTTCGGCAGGCGACTGAAAGGATGGCCATTAACTCCCCTATTCAGGGAACGGCAGCCGATATCATCAAGCTGGCCATGATCCGCATCCAGAATCAAATCGAGCAACTTGGCCTATCTTGTAAGATGATCATGCAGGTTCATGATGAATTAGTCTTTGAAATTCTGGAAGAGGAGATAGGCAAGGCCATCCCGATGATCCAGCATGGAATGGAGAAGGTACTGGAGCTTGCCGTCCCCCTCAAGGTTTCTATCCATTTAGGGAAGAATTGGGCCGAAGCCCATTGATTTATTCTTCCCTTCTCTCTTTCCCTCCAGAAGAGAGGAGAAAGGGTTTATATCGATGGATAGGAAATTGATCAATGTAAGGAACAAAGGCGATACTGACCTCCCCTTGTTTCAAGATGGCCTGAAGAATTTCTTCAATCTCCTTTTGTGGAGCAGGGACAGTGGAAACTGAATGATTACTTTTCCAGTTGAGAATCCACATCTTCATCAAAACCTGAGAAGGATTCCCAACGACATCAATGGCTCTCTGGGTGACATCGGTCATTAATCCAATGGCCTCTTTCAGGCCTATTTTCCGATCCTTCATGGCCTGACGATGATAGGCCATGACCGCATAATAGTCAAACTTGGTTTCCAGGGCCTTGGAGAGAGTCTGAGAAAACCATGCGAGTCCATTCAATTCATTGAGAACAGCCTCGAAATAGAGATTGATGGCAAATTGGAGGTTGGGGTTGGACTCACGAGCGGCCTCCATCAATCGTTTGGAAACATTCATAAGCCAGCGGTTCTTCCAATTCGCCCAGATTAAAAATTTTTCTGTATAAGCCTTCACATAGTATTTTCCGGATTCAGATGGATAAGGAGAAAGATAGAAGAGATCGGGATGGGGAAGATATCCAAACTCTTTCAGAAATGCCTGATTGGCTTCAGGACTGAAATCCTCATTGTGTTTGAGGATCAGATCATCCTGGAATAGAATTCCATCAATAGGGTAACGGCCGAGATCTCGGAAAAGGCCTTCAAGGCGCCTGATCATTTCAGGATGGAAGAGACTAACCCCCCTGGCCACCCGTATTCTCTTCGTTTCAAAATCATACTGTTTGCATCGATATTCAGGCCGATCATCCAGACCAAGATTGGCATAACGGGTGGTCATCCATGCGAAAAGGTCAAGCCCGTTGCGGTGAATGATTCCAGCCATCTTTCCTAAGAGATCATCAACCACCGGGGCATATTCTGTTTTGAAATAGACCCCTTCTTCATGATGAACTTTTGAGAATGGGTAAGGGGGATCCCCTTTATTGCGAAAGACTTTTAAGATGATGGTGTCGACCCCGGCCTCTTTTAACCCCTTGACACTTTTTTCCACCTCGTCAAGACTCCTCGCTCCCCAAAAGGGGATTTGAGCACAGATCCGCCTCTTCACCCTCTTTTTTTCTGAAGGGGTTTCGCTCAGGATGGATTCGTTGCCGGAGGAAAGAGAGGAATTCGCTTCAGACCATTTCTCCTTTGTTATCCGAATATATTTTTCAGCGTCGACTATACGATCCCCCTCCGGATAGGTCCGAACATAGAACTCGAGTTGTTGAAGGGCTTCTTCATATTTTCCCATTTTAAAATAGCAGAGCCCAATCATATATTGACAGTAGGAGACCAATCTACTGTAAGGAGTGAATTGAATAATTCTTGAAAAGCCTTGAATCGCCTCCTCATATTTCCCTGAGTAATAGAGATTTATCGAGGCATCATAAACTTCACCAGGATTAAAAGGGATTTTCTCGCCGTGGAGCTGAGGAGAAACGATCAAAATAAGGAAAAAAAGAAGAAATAGGGAAGCTCTTTTTTTCATGATCAACCAATAGGTAACTTAGAATTTAAAATCCTGTCTTTTGGAATCCATAGAAATATTTATCTAAAAAGCACCTTCATTGCCTCTTGAATCGTGCTAATCCCAATCAACTCTATTCCTTTTGTTTCTTTCATTTTTTCCTGGTTTTGTTTGGGAAATAGGCATCGTTTGAATCCAAGCCTCTGGGCTTCCTTCACTCTAACTTCCGATTGGCTCACCCCTCTGATCTCTCCTCCCAGACCCACTTCTCCAAAAACTACCATTTCTGGATCGATCACCTTATCCTTGAAATTTGAAGCGATGGCAGCAATCACCCCTAAATCCGCTGCAGGTTCATCCACCCTCATCCCCCCAGCAATGTTCAGGAAAATATCCTGACTCCCAAGGGTCAAGCCTTGCCTTTTCTCCATCACGGCTACTAAAAGGGATACACGATTGGCATCGATCCCTTGAGTGGTTCTCCTGGGGATACCAAGGTTGGTGGGGACCACCAAGGCCTGAAGTTCGATCAAGATGGGTCTTGATCCCTCAAGGCTTGCTATTACCACAGAGCCTGAGGTGGGTTGCTCCCGTCCGGAGAGAAAAAATTCTGAGGGGCTGGTCACCTCAACCAATCCAGAGTCCTTCATCTCAAAAACTCCAATCTCATTGGTGGAACCAAAACGGTTCTTTACAGCCCTCAAGATCCGAAAGGTGTGTGTGGCCTCACCTTCGAGATAGAGGACCGTATCCACCATGTGCTCTAACACCTTTGGCCCTGCAATGGAGCCCTCCTTGGTGACATGGCCAACAATGAATATAGGGACCGAAAGGTGTTTGGCCAGATAGAGTAACCGGCTTGATGTCTCTCTGACCTGGCCAATCGATCCAGGGGTGGAGGGAAGTTCAGAGGAGTAAATCGTCTGAATTGAATCCACGACTACCGTTGAAGGTTTGATATTCTGGATGTCTTGAAGGATTTTTTCAAGGGAGGTTTCAGAGACCACGAGGAGATTTTCTGAGGATACTCCCAGGCGATCCGCTCTCATCTTGGTTTGTTGGAGTGACTCCTCTCCAGAGACATAAAGGACTTTTATTCCCCTTGTTGCCAAATGATTCATCATCTGAAGCAGAAGGGTGGATTTACCAATCCCTGGGTGGGGGGGGGGGGGGGGGGCGGGCGGGGGGGGGGGCGGCGGGGGGGGGGGGGGGGGGGCGGGGCGGGGGGGGGGGTGGGGGGGTGGGGCGGGGGCGGGG
>JBBIRT010000120.1:0-9720 GCA_037441725.1 Deltaproteobacteria bacterium
TAAATTAAACGCCTGCATTCAAAAGTTTTGGAATTACACCTCTCCATTCATTCTTAGAAGTTTTTCAGAGCTCTCTTGAGTCAATCTTGACAGAAATTGTCAGTCCAGATTAAATTAATTTTATTTAAAAGGCGCACGGTTATGATTTCATCAATTCTTCTCGGAGCAGGTGACTCGATTCGAATGGGTTTTGATAAACTTTCCCTTCCCTTTGGGAAAAAAACGATCTTGGAACAATCTTTTCACCATCTTTCACGATCCCAAGTGAGAGAGGTGATTATCATCCTTGGCCCTCATAATAAAAAATTGGGATATCTTTTCCAGGGGAAAAACGTAAAAGTGTTGGTCAATCCTCATTCCCATAGGGGGATGAGCAGTTCGATTCAAAGGGGCATCCGATCTATTCAGCAAAAAAGCAAGGGCATCCTGATTGCCCTTGGGGATCAACCCTTTCTTAAAACAAAGACCATCAATGCGCTGATTCGAGTTTTTAACCAAGGAAGAAAGGGAATTGTTGTGCCTCTGTATCAGGGGAGAAGAGGACATCCTGTCATCTTTCATCGAAGGTATAAAAAGGAGTTGTTGAATTTGAGAGGGGATGTGGGAGGAAAATCGATTATGGATAGGCATCCCGATGATATTCAATGGGTCTTCGTAAAATCGGCCGGGGTGGTAAAGGATATTGATACGTGGCAAGATTATGAAAAAGAGGTAATAAAAAGGAACTAAGAGTTAAGATTTGAGGAGGAAGAAGGGGACATTAAAAGAGATAAGGGGAAGGTTCAGATGAAATTTGAAAAGAGGATACAAGATCTGGTGGTTTTAATTCGAGGGGCAGGGGATATCGGGAGTGGAGTGGCCCACCGACTCCATCAATCTCATTTTAAGATCTGTATGAGTGAGATTCCACAACCCCTTGCGGTGAGAAGGGAGGTTGCTTTTAGCGAGGCCATTTATGAGGGTCAGAAGGTCGTAGAAGGAGTTAAAGCAGAAAGGATTTCTGAACTGAATGAAATTGAACGGATTTGGAATCAAAATCATATCCCCCTCCTGATCGATCCTGAGGGGAGGAATGTCATTAAGTTTTTAAAACCAGATGTGATTATCGATGCCATCATGGCTAAGAAGAATTTAGGAACCCAAATCAAAGATGCCCCTTTTGTCATTGGCCTTGGCCCAGGGTTTGTGGCAGGAAAAGATGTTCATGCCGTGATTGAAACAAATCGAGGACATCATTTAGGAAAGGTGATCCTTAAAGGGGCAGCAGAATCTGATACAGGGGTTCCTGGAGAGATCAATGGATATACGACGGAGAGGCTTCTTCGGACGATGAAGAAGGGAATCTTCCGTCCCCAAACGACCATCGGGGAGAGAGTCAATAAGGGTACAGTCGTTGCGGTGGTTGATGATTATCCAGTGATGGCTAAAATCAGTGGGGTGGTCAGGGGGCTGCTCCGTGAAGGGGTAGAAGTAAAAAAAGGGATGAAGGTGGGCGATATCGATCCAAGAGGAAAACCGGAATTCTGTTTTACTATCTCAGATAAGGCCAGGGCGATTGGTGGAGGGGTGCTTGAAGCCATTCTATTCTGGTTTAACCAATAATTCCCTTATCCCCTTAGCCCAAGAGAGGGAATCCAATACGATTTTTAAACCCTTCATCACAGAGGCATTAGGGATTAGGAAAAGGGAGATGATCAGTCTGGTGGGGGCAGGAGGGAAGACTACCCTCATGTTTCTTCTTGCCAAAGAATTGGTTTCCATGGGTAGAAAGGTGATCACGACCACAACCACAAAGATCTTTGAGCCATCTTCAGAAGAGACAAATTTAATTTTTATTGAAAAAGATGAAACCAGAATGAAAGAATGGGTTAAAAATAACCTCCATCTATACCACCATCTTACTGTGGCACAGGAGAGACTTGAAGCAGGGAAATTGAAAGGAGTTTCTCAAAGCTTAGTGAACGACCTCTGGAATTTGAATACCATCGATGTGATCTTAATCGAAGCGGATGGTGCTGCAGGGAGACCCCTTAAGGCTCCAGAAGAAAGGGAACCTGTCATTCCTTCTGAGACGACATTGGTCATTGCCATCTTGGGGATAGATGGAATGGGGGTGAAATTGAATGAGGAGAATGCCTTTCGAGCTGAACAGATATCTAAGATTACAGGTATCCCAATAGGAGAAAAGATCACGGAGGAGGCAATGTCTGATTTGATCACCCACCCTGAAGGTATTTTTAAAGGTGCTCCCTTCTCATCCCGAGTGATTGTATTTCTAAACAAAGTGGATATCCCAGAGGGATTAATAAAGGCAAAGCAACTGGCTGAAAAGATCATTGAAAAAAGACATCCCCAGATCGAAAGGATTGTTTTGGGGCAGTTAAAAGCATCTCCCAAAATCATGGGGGTGATCTTTCAATCAATGAATTAAAGAGGAGATGAGAAAAAAAGGTTCAAAATATGATGAGGGAAAAATGAGAAATCGAAGAATAATACTCATAGGAATAATCGCTGTGTTTATCTTGGCCTCTTTTAGCCATGGAGAGGATTATGATCTCCAATATTTTTTATCAAAAGCCTCCACCAAGACGGATGAACTCTCAACGAAAGAAAAAATGGAGTTGTTTAATCGACTGGAGGAGGTAATCCAAAGAACACAAAGGATTCAGACAAATCTTCTCCAGGCTCTTCAGACCGGGGAGATGGATATCCCCTATCAAGAGGGAGAGTTCTGGGTGACGAAACTTAAAAAGGATCAAGAGTCCATTGATCTGGGGATTGAACAGATTAGATTGTTGAGAGAAAAGCCAACGCATCTGGTTGCATCGATCAAGCTTTATAAATCCTTGAAAGACCTTTCAACCAATTTTAATGCCTATAATAATATGTCTTTTTTCTCTGCCTGGGTGGGAGATTTGGCCCCTGAAATAGAACTCTGGGCGGATCCGATTTTTTATCAGCTCCACCTCCTTCAAATTGCCATTTTAAAGGATGTTGAAACAAAACCTCCCCCAAAGGGTAAAAAACCACCCCCAAAAGGGAAGAAATCGTAAATCAAAAATCGAAAGATAAGGTTTAGGGATATAACATTAAGGGGACATGAGGATGAAAGAGATTTATTCTGAAATTGTAAAGGCACTTATGAATAAGGAAAAGGCAGTATTGGCCACATTGATCAAACGTGTGGGATCAGCTCCAAGAGCAGCGGGGGCCAAATATTTAATCAAGGAGGATGGTCGTACTTTCGGATCCATTGGAGGCGGTTGTGTTGAGGCAGAGGTTTGGCAGGAGGCTAAAAGGCTCATGGTGAATCGTGAGAAAAAGATCCTCCATTTTGAATTGACCTCTGAGCAGTTGGCAGAAGGGGGGTTGATCTGTGGGGGGGATATCGATCTCTTATTGGAGCCCCTTGAGGAAATTTTTTTACCCCTCTATCAGGAAATAGTGAAGGTCAAAGAGAAGGGAGGTTCAGCCCTTCTGGTGACACTGATTTCAATGAATGGAGATTTTCTAAAAGGAGAAGGGACAAAGGTATTGTTTAAAAGCTCTGGGGAGAAGATTTGTTGTCTATTGGATGGATTAAATTGGAAGGAAGAGATTTTAAAAGGGAAGGAAGGATGGCTGAAAGAGAAGAGGCCAAAACTTCTGGTTTTAAGTTCTGAAGGGAAAAGAGTAGAGATGTTATTCGAACCTATTTTTTCTGAACCCACGGTCTATCTCTTTGGAGCAGGCCATATCTCCGAACAGGTTGCGCCCCTTGCCAAGAAGGTCCATTTCAAGGTGGTCGTCATTGACGATCGAGAGATGTTCGCAAATCGAGAACATTTCCCCGATGCCGATGAAATTATTGTTTCAGAATTTGATAAGTCTTTTGAAAGACTCCCTATCAATCATTCTTCTTACATCGTCATTGTTACCCGTGGCCACCTTTATGATGGTCTTGTTTTAGAGCAAGCAGTCAAATCCAATGCCCGTTATATTGGGATGATCGGCTCGAAGAGGAAGATCCAAACCCTATATCAAAATTTATTAGATAAAGGAATATCGAAAGAGACTTTAGATCAGGTACACGCACCCATAGGGATTGAGATCAATTCAGAAACTCCTGAAGAGATCGCTGTCAGCATTGTCGCAGAATTGATCAAGGTGAGAGGAGAGAAGCCATAAAAATTGAACAAATTTTGTCCACCTTTAACCAAAACTGTTAATTCAAATGATCATCATGAATAAATGAGATAAAATCGTGTAAACAGTATATTTAATTGAATTTAAATGGGAAATTTAATTTATTAATCATTTCTTATAAATGGCATAAAAATTGCTCAGGAATAAATATAAAATTAATTGACAAATGATAAATTTTTTTATAATTTAAATAATGATTTTAAGGAGGTAAAATTTATGAAAAGGGGTCAGAGAGGTTTTACACTGATCGAATTAATTGTGATCATTGTGATTATTGGTATTCTTGCTGCGGTTGCCATTCCAAGGTATATTGACTTGACTACAGAGGCTGCAAACGCTACTGTAAAAGGGGTACTTGCGAGTCTCCGAAGCGCAAACTCTCTTCTGTTTGCCCAGCGGGTCATAGGGAATACTGCTGGGGGGATCACAATGGGTGATGTGGTTGGAGCCGCACGGATTCAAGGGGTGAGTATGGGGGCAGCCGGGACAAACTCTGTGACAGCAGAAGTGGGCGGGAATACTTATACCTTCACATTTCTTACCTCACCAGTAGTTCCTACAGAGATTGGGGCGATTGGGGTGTCGGGTCATACAGATTGGTAATTAAAATGAATGAAAGGTGAAAAAAATGTTAAGAAATCAGAAGGGTTTTACATTGATTGAGTTGATTGTGATCATTGTGATCATTGGAATCCTTGCCGCAGTTGCCATTCCACGTTATATTGATCTAACCCGTGATGCTGCTGATGGAACGGCAAAGGGGATTTTGGGTAATCTAAGAACTGCAAATTCATTGATATTTGCAGATCGACTTATTCGGGGAAGTACTGGAACTTACTCAATGGGGTTAATCGCCACGAATGCAGGAATTCAGGGGGTCTCTTTTACCTATGACACAACCTATTTTACTATGACTGCAGGTGGATATTCCTACGTCTTTACCATTCTGACCTTTCCAAATGTTCCCACCACCATTGGTCGAATTACAGCAGGAGGAGGGACTTATACGACTTGGTAACAGACTGGATATAAGAAGAGGTTTTGATTTATAAAGAATGAGAAAACATATACATTAGTGATCAATAGAATAGTTAGAGAAATGAAAAGGGTTAGAACCTCTCACGCCTTACCTGTTCTAACCCTTTTCTTTTGCTCACTCCTCTTTTTTTACGACCTTTTTCTTGGAAGATTCCTTTTAACCGAAAGGGATTTGGGTCCCTATTTTATCCCTCCGAGATTCTTCTGGGTTGAGAGTATCAAACAGGGTCATTTCCCTTTATGGAATCCCTATCAGTTTTCAGGCCATCCCTTCTTTGCCAATCCACAACATGGGGTGTTTTACCCAATCCATATCCTTTTCTTCATTCTTCCATTTGACATAGCATTTAATTCCATTATTGTCCTTCACTTATTTTTGGGTGGATTATTTACCTACCTTTTCCTTCGAGATTTAAAAGCAAAATCATCTGGCGCTCTCCTTTCTGGGCTGACCTTCATGCTCAGTGGATACCTTCTTTCAGTCCATAGCCTACTCACCATTTTACTCTCAAGTGTTTGGACCCCTTTCATCATGATGTTTTTCAGAAGGGCGATTCAGGGAAAGGAGTTTAAGAATGAAATCTTAACCGCTGTTATGATCACGATTTCATTTTTAGGGGGAGGCATAGAGATTGTCTATGGTAATTTCATCGTCCTTTTCATGATGGTCATTTTTTCTCCCCTAAATGAATCGGTTCAAAAATCTTTGGGAGGGATCTCCCTTTTTGGGCAGAGATTAAAAGTTTTTTTTATGGTGATCCTTCTTTTTCTATTTCTCTCAGCCATTCAACTGATTCCTTTCCTTGAATTGTATCATCATTCCATTAGAGGAAAGGGAATATCCTATCAGGAGGCAACCACCTGGAGCTTTGCCCCCAAAGACCTCCTTCTTTTCTTTCTCCCCGATGCCTATGGATATTTCCTCGATATGAAAAAATATTGGGTTTCTCAATGTTGGTTTAAGACCCTCTATACGGGAGGCCTTCCTTTCATTCTCAGCTCAATCTTTTTTGCCTTTGGAAAAGAAAGAAAACTCTTTCTGGTTCTCATGATCTTTTCGATCTTCTTTGCATTAGGTCATTACAACCCCCTTTATCCCTTTGTCTTTCAATATCTTCCTTTTTTTAATGGGATCCGATATCCTGCTAAATTTCTTTATATCTTTATTCTCGCCCTTTCTATGACCACAGGGTTAGGCTTCCAAAGATTAATGGAACTTTCACCCCTAAGAGAAGGTAAAAGGCTAAAGAATATTTTTACCCTTCTTTCACTTTTTTGTGGATTATCCCTCTTATTTCTGGTCATCGGTCATGAGAAGATTTCATATATCTTGAAGACCAGTGAATTTGATTTCCCTCGATATAATTTTCTTTCAGTGAATCTCTTCAACGGGAAGAGGTTTTTTTTCTATCTCACCCTCTTTTTCCTCTTCCTAAGGATTGGCTTGGAGGTAAAATGGAAAGAATGGATCAAAATGGGGTTGATCTTTTTTCTCATTACAGACCTTTTTGGGAACATGGGTTTTTATGGAAGGGAGAAAACCTCGGATTACTTTCAAAAGACTAAGATCATCGAAAGGATTTCTTCGGATCAGGACCATTTCAGGGTTTTTTCTACACCCAAGACGATTTCTCAGGATACCACCCCTTTCATTCATGATCCCAACACCCTCAATCTTCTTAAAGAGAAACACCTGCCTTCAATGAATCTCCTTTACCGGTTGCACGACATCTGGGGAATTGAGGTGATTCGATTGAAAAGATTAGATGATCTATACAGGCTTCTCATCAGTGCTCCCTCTATCTCTTCCACCCATCTCATAAACTTATATGGCGTAAGGTATGTGGTATCGGTCACCCCTCTCGATGAGGACAAAAGATTTGAATTGATTTATGCAAGGGTTGAAGGTCTTAAAGGCGATCAGGAGGATCTCCTTAAAGAAAACACCATCAAATTATATAGAATCAGGGATCCAATTTTAAGGGCATGGTTAGTTAAGGATTTTAAGATGATGAGCCCTGAGGCCATGCTCATAAGGATGGCCAGTAAGGAGTTTCATCCTGATCAAGAGGTCCTCCTTGAGGAAGAGCCAAGATTTAATCCCTTTGAAAAAAAGGGGAAGAGGGTTGAGGGAGAGATTAAGTTGATCCATGAGAGTAACAATAGAATCCGACTTCTGGTGAAGGCTTCGGAGGATGCAATGTTAGTATTAAATGATACCTATTTCCCTGGATGGAAGGTCTATGTAGATGGGAAGAGAAGAAATATATTTAGAGCAAATTATACATTTAGAGCAGTTGCATTAAGGGGTGGGACACACCAGATTGAGTTTATTTATGAACCCATGAGTTTTAAGTTGGGTATGGGAGGGACCATCCTGGGGATCCTTGGATGTATGGCCATTGCTTTTTTAAGAAGGCCGAGAAGATTTGGTTTACAGAGCAAAAAGGGTGAAAGGTCCCTCAGGGTTTCCCAAAATTAATAAGCCACTCGATCTACCTCTTCCATGGTCGTGATCCCCTTTAAAACCTTTCTTAGCCCATCCATTCTCAGAAGGACCAATCCTGCTGTGCTTTTAGCTACCTCCCGGATGACTTGGGTCGAAGCCCTTTCAGAAATGAGTTTTTTAATCTCCTCATTCATCAAGAGGAGTTCATAAATTCCAGTTCTCCCCCAGTATCCGGATTGTTTACAGTTTTTACATCCCTTCCCTCGATAAAGGGTCAAAGGTCCCTTCAGATTGGTAACCTCTTCCCCAAAATCACTGAGTGTCTTTGGATCGACCTGATAAGGCACTTTGCATTCGGGGCAGATGGTGCGAACGAGTCGTTGCGCCAGGACCCCGATGACCGAAGAGGAGATAAGGTAGGGCTCTACACCAATATCCATCAATCTTGAGATGGCTTCTGGAGCATCATTGGTATGTAAGGTGCTTAAAACCAGATGGCCAGTTAAGGCAGCCTGCATGGCGATCTCAGAAGTCTCCAGGTCTCTGATCTCCCCGATCATGATAATATCAGGGTCCTGCCGAAGAATAGATCTTAGACCGGTAGCAAAGGTGATCCCTGCTTTTGGATTGACCTGGGTCTGTCTGATCAAAGCCAATCGATACTCTACCGGGTCTTCAATGGTAATAATATTCTTGTCCTTTGAATTGATCATATTGAGAAGGGCATAAAGGGTGGTGGTCTTTCCACTCCCAGTTGGCCCGGTGACCAGGATGATCCCGTTTGTCTTTCGAATCAATTTCTTAAACTGGTTTAACATTTCTTCAGAAAAACCGAGTTCCTCCAACTTAAAGAGAGGGCTTGTCTGGTCAAGCAGGCGAAGCACCACATTCTCACCATAGATCGTTGGAAATGTTGAGACTCTAATTTCAAAACCTCGATTCTCCAATTTGACGTTGAAATTTCCGTCCTGAGGAAGCCTCGTTTCAGCAATATCCATTTCAGACAGGATCTTGATTCTTGAGGTCAGGGCAGGGTGAATCTGTTTTGGAAGCGTCAGAGATTCATATAAAAACCCATCGATTCGAAATCGAACCCGTAAAACCTTTTCATCCGGTTCAAAATGGATATCACTGGCCCGGTCCCGAATGGCCTGAATCATAATCAAATCGAGCATCCGGGTGGCTGAGGCTTCTTCCATTGGCCCAGAGGGAAGCTCTTTCATCACAAGGTCATAGGTCTTTTTATAATCAGAGGGTTCAGGAGAAGGGCCTGGTGTGGTCGCTTTGACAAGTTGTTGGAAAGTTGTTTCAAGAGCACTCGTGGCGATCCCATAATGCTGATCAATCGCCTTTTTAATCTTTTTCTCTGTACTGATAGCAATCTCTACCTCGGTCTTAACTCTATTCCTTATTTCATCCAGTGCCATAAGATTGAGGGGATTGGTCATGGCCACGGTCAAGGTATTTCCGATTTTGAAGAGGGGGATGAGGGTATGGCGCCGGGCCATCTCCTCCGGGATGGTTTTCACGATCTTTTCATCAATCAGATAGGTATCTAAATCGACATAAGGAAGGTTAAAGTAATCAGCCAGACATTGGAGCACCAGCTCTTCTTTAGCATAACCCATTCGAACAAGGGTCTGCTCCAGACGCTCTCCCCGCTGCCTCTGTTCCTGGGAGGCCCTTTTTAATTGGTCAGCAGTGATGAGTCCAATCCCTACTAAATAATCCCCAAAACTTTTTCTTTCCTCAGCCATAGCACCTCCGGATCATCGATGCTCAGTGGACCTTCCCTGTTTGGATCAATCTATTCATATGCCTCTGAACCCTTAAGACCAGCTCAGGATGGGATTCGGAGGATAATTTAATAAATTGCTGGTAGTGATTCATTGCCAACCTGAATTCCCCCATTTGTTCATACAGGAGGGCTATATTGTAATGCGCCTCTTTGTGATAGGGGTTGATGGCAAGAGTGGTTTGGTATGATTCAATGGCCTTTTCAAAAGCCCCTTTTTTCTTATAAAGAATACCGAGGTTAAGATGACTTT
>JBBIRT010000121.1:0-3247 GCA_037441725.1 Deltaproteobacteria bacterium
CGTCCACTTTCTGTAGAGTAAAATCATTAACCTCCAACCCCTCACTCCAGTCGCCCCGCTTAACATCGGCATTAAGAACCATAGATCCATTTTGACGGAGATTAAGAATGATTTGGTCTAATCCCTTAATGGTGCGACCTTGTTTTACACATTCGACACGAATCTCATGGAGAGGTTCTAAGACTTCCATGTCCATGGCATACTTACAAGAAATATCGCAGCCCCCGCACATTTGGCAGTTATAGACCACTTCAAGAAGCTTATCTGAATATTCCAGCTCTCTTTCTAACAGAGCAACCCCAATCGCCAACCTTCCCCCGCCTGAGTATGTATGAAAATTATATCTTGCAATACTTGGGCAGAGATTGACGTATTGAAATCCCTTCACCCTTTCAAGTGGGATGAATTTCCAAGCTGAACATCTGCAGCAGGTCTCCATATCTTGACGATAGGTTTCAAGGGACATGGTCTTCTCTCCAATTAGAAACATAATTTTCCAGGATTCATAATATTTTTTGGATCTACTATTCCTTTTATCTTTTTCAAAATATTCAGAGTAGCCGCATCTCGATTCATAATCATTTGGGTACACACTCCATAAGGTCTTGAGAAAAAGGCCCCATTTGCCATGAGACGTTGAGTTGCATTCAAGGTAAGCTCCTTGACTCGATCCTTTTCAATACTCTCTTTGGGGTCATAGAAAAGGTTAAATTCGCAGTGGCAGTTGACCCCCTGGACAATAGGTTGGAGATAGATTCCTATTTCATCGATAGGATGATTCGAAACATGAGCTGAGTGGAGCATCGTTTGGATCAAATCTGATAAATGATTAAAAATGGTTAAAAAGAAAATGTCCTGACATCCCCCCTTCAACCGTAATTTCCAATAAGGTTCTTCTGAGGGGTGTTGTATGATCTTTAAAAATTGTTGGGAAGTGACTCCATTCAGGCTTTGCTCGGGTTCTAAGGCTAAACGTTGAGCTAATTCCTTCATATTTTTTATCTGTCCGTTGATTCTCTCTTGCGGGAGAAAATCATAAGCTGCGATATTGAAAAAAAGAATCCACGGAGGTAGTCCTTCTTTAATCCTTCGATATTGCTCTGAACCCTTGGATATCACCATTAGGGCTAAATTTGTAGGATTTAACACAAAACATTCATTCACCAACCTTAATCGGATCAACCAATGTACCATTTCTAATATTTTTTTTAGTTGGGAAGAGGTGATAAAAAAAGGTTCCTCCAATTTTGGAAGGAGTTCACATCGGGCACTCACCCAGGTTACGATCCCCATGGTGCCTTGGGATCCTTGAATCATTCTATACCAAGAAGCTGCAGAAGGACCTGCAGCCTCCTTTTGGGCTCCTCCTGCAGTCCATTGCTCTTCTATCGAACCAGATCCTGCGGCTGCCCCTGTTCGAAATACTTCTCCGGTTCCAAATACGATCTCAGTACAGGCAAGGGGATCGGCTATGTCCCAGTGATACTTTGGCATTAAAACAGGTTCTCTTTCAAGGAGACTACCCACCACTGATTTTGATATACGAGGATGTAAAGGCATGTTGAGTCTTAACCCTTCCTTGGCCACCGATTCAGAAAGTTCATCAAAGGTAACCCCTGGTTCAAACATCACTACACGATTTTTACGATCGATGTGGATAATCTTCTTCATGTTGCTCAGATCCACCACGATCGCCCCACCCATTCCAGGAACGGTGTCCCCTCTAAAATGAGGGGGACCAGAACTGATGGGGACCAGAGGAGTTTCTGTCTCTCTTGCTAAATTCACGATATTGAATATTTCCTGTGCATGCTTAGGTCTTATGACCCAATCTGGTTTTATGGGTGGAACAAAGCTCATATCCTTTGAATATTTTATTAAGACATCCTCATCACGGCTCACATGGTTAGGGCCAACTATATTGATCAGAGTTGTCTCATCGACCATTTCTTTCTCCTTCTAAACCGAATCAATTCTTTTATGATACGAAGGGATGTATATTTGGAATAGGTCATAATGATTTAGAATTTTGATCCATGGTTTTAATGTGACTTGAATATATAAGAAAAAGGAATTTCATGTCAAGAAAAAAGCAATTCCCTTCGAATCCCTACCTCCCAAGTAGAAATATCTTTCAAAATCTTATCTTCGCACCTCTTTTGAGGGAGATATCTTGACTCCTCCTGAGGTTCCATTTATACTCTCGGCTAATAAAAAAATCTTTCATTGCATTTGTAATGATCAAAATCAGGAAGGAGAACATAGAATGGAACAAAAAAAGAAATGGAGCGACTTATCTTCTGAAGAAAAGAGAAGCCAACGTTTTAACCGTTGGCTCTCTCCACCAGGAGTTAAATTTATTAGCCAAGAAGCTGAAAAAAATTATAAGGCGAGGGTCACACGATTTATTAAAACCATCCAATTAGAGGAACCTGACCGTGTTCCTGTGATATTGCCATCAGGTTTTTTCCCTGCCCAGTATGCAGGGGTTTCACTGAAAACGGTAATGTATGACTATAGTGAACTTCGTCGGGCCTGGTTGAAGTTCTTAAATGATTTTGAGATGGATAGCTTTACAGGCCCAAGCCTTGTCTTCCCAGGAAAGATGATTGAAGACATTGAGTACAGGTTATACTGCTGGCCAGGACATGGCCTGGCTGATCATATCTCAACCTATCAATATGTTGAAGGCGAGTATATGGCGGCAGAGGAATACGATGATTTTATCAAAGATCCAATTGATTTTACATTAAGAATTTTAATGTCTAAGACCATAGGGGCCTTTAAGGGTTTTAGGAAATTGTCCCCCCTTACCCCTTTCTTTGGTAACCCGATCCCTTTCATAACTCAGTTCAGTGATCCAGAAATCCAAGAATCAATGCAGGCCCTTTTAAAGGCGGCCCACGAAGGGTTAAAGTGGCAGAACATAGTCAAGGAGATTAATCAGGAAATCCTTGAAGCCGGGGTCCCATTGATCCGAGGATCAATGTCCAGTGCTCCTTTTGATTTGATGGGAGACACCCTGAGAGGGACAAAAGGAATTATGATGGATATGTACCAAAGACCTGATAGGCTGATAGAGGCAATGGAAAGGATCACCCCTATGGTGATTGATTCAACTGTTAGAGCAGCAAATCTTTCGGAGTGTCCTGTTGTCTTTATGCCTTTGCATAAAGGTCCTGGGGGTTTCATGTCCAACAAACAGTTTGAGACCTTCTATTGGCCTACCCTTAAAAAGGTGATGATG
>JBBIRT010000121.1:3301-9658 GCA_037441725.1 Deltaproteobacteria bacterium
GGCTGATAGAAGAAGGACTTGTCCCATTCCCCTTTGCAGAGGGAGACTACTTACCCCGCTTAGAAGTGATTAAAGACATGCCAAGGGCCAGGGTGATCTGGTATTTCGAGGCTATGGATATGGAAAAGGCAAAGAAGGTCCTTGGGGATAATGCTTGTATTGCTGGAAATCTCCCCGTATCTCTCCTTTGCACAGGAACGCCCTCTGAAGTAAAAGAGGCCTGCCGTCAACTCATTGAAACCTGTGCCAAGGGAGGAGGATACATCCTCACTGCTTCAGCCGGCATGAACGAAGGTAATCCTGAAAACTTAAAGGCGATGATGGACGCCGCTAAGGAATATGGTGTATATTAGAGATAAGTCCCTGCACCCCAAATGGAAGATGGAGTGCAGGGATGAGTAAAATCTTAGAATCTAATTCTCGGGATTTCAGCTTCTCGACCGCTATTCTCCATTGTCCAGAAAAAAGCCTCTCCTGTTCCTATTCGAAATATTAAGAGTCGAGGATCCTCAGGAGAGGTGATGCCCATATCCTTTAAAAAAGGTCTGTCCTCAAGAACCTTTGCCTTAAGGGATGTATCCTCTAAGAATTCAACCTTTCCAGTAATTCTCAACACCTTACCCAGTGCCCCTCCAGGACCAGGGGCATAGAAACAAATCTCAACCTTTGGGTTCTTTTGGAGTTGTCTGGAAAAGGCCTTGGTTGCCCCTGCCTGGAAGTAGAACCCCTTCTCATTGGCAAACCAGAGCCCAATTGGACGAACTCGAGGTTGGTCATTCTCATTCGTTGCAAAATAGGCGATTCGTTGTTCATTTGCAAATTTGACACAATCCTTAAAATCCATTTCATCGTCTCCTTTCTTTTATGATCTTATTGATCAAACAAGTTTCTTCATTAAAGCTTTCCTCTCAATCTGGGATCGAGTGCATCTCTCAACCCATCGCCCACGATATTGAATGCAAAGACAACAAGCATAATGGCCAGCCCAGGAGCAAAAGAAAGAACCGGATTTCTCAATAGATATTTATAGCCATCATTCACCATAGCCCCCCAGGCTGCACCAGGGGGTTCAATCCCAATCCCAAGAAAACTGAGGCCTGCCTCCGCCAAAATGAGGTTCCCCAACTGCATCGTCATCAGGACAATAAGCGGTGGGAAGGCGTTTGGTAAGATATGGGTTAACATGGTACGAATATTGCTCGAACCCATGGCTCGTTCCGCTAAGATATAATCGTTCTCAATAATACTTAATGTCAATCCATGGGTCACCCTTGCATACCCTGGAATGATAGCGGCACTTAAGGCGATGATCACATTATGGATGCCTCCTCCCAAAACGGCTGCTATGACCAGCGCTAATAAAATCATTGGAAAGCACATAAATGCATCCATGGCCCTCATGATGACCACGTTGGTAATACCACCAAAGTATCCAGAGATTAATCCTAATGTAACTCCAATCACAGAGGCGATTCCAACAGAAACAAAACCTACCATCAAGGCTGTTCTCGAGCCATAGATGAGACGGCTTAAGGTATCACGGCCTAAAATATCTGTTCCTAAAAGATTTCTTTTATTGGGTTGAATTAAGGAGTCTGCCACGCCTGGTTTATAGGGATCAAAAGGTGCAAGCCAAGGGGCGAAGATAGCAGAAAAGACCAAGACTAATAAGATGATGAAACCAAAGAGAACCCCTCCCCTTGAAAAAAAGACCCTTCGAAATCGTTTCCATTCGCTGATATGAGGTGGAGCCTCTGGAATGCCTGTCATAGGAATCTGTTTCCTCACCATTATCCTTCTTGATTCTACCCATATCGGATTCGAGGATCAAACCAACCATAAGAAATATCTACAACTAAATTAACTACCAACACGACTACGGCGATAATGAGGGTGATGGCCTGAACCACAACATAATCCTGACCCAGGATACTGCTCACCAATAATCTTCCAATCCCTGGAATTGCAAATACGGTTTCAACCAGTACTGATCCACCGAAGATAATACCCACACCGATCCCCATTAGGGTGATTACAGGGATGAGGCTATTTTTTAAAGCGTGTCGAATCACAATGGTCCTCTCCCTTAACCCCTTAGACCAGGCTGTGCGAATGTAGTCCTGACCGATCACCTCAAGCATGCTAGACCTCATCTGGCGGGCGTTAGCGGCCAATCCAAAAACGGCAAGACAGATGACAGGCATGACGATCTGTTTGGTGCTCAACCAGAAATCCTCAAAGGGTGAGGTATAACCTGAAATGGGAAACCATTTAAGCTTAAGCCCAAAGGCATAGATTAACAATATCCCTAACCAGAAAACAGGGATAGTAATCCCAATATAGGTCACAGGGGTTAATATTTTATCCAACCATTTGCCTCGCCTGATAGCAGAAATCAACCCTGTAAGAATACCAAAAAGGGCGCCGAAGATGAATGCAAGAAACCCCAAGTGAAGCGTGACTGGGAATCGCTCAAGGAGGAGTTTCCCCACCTTTTCACGGTAAAATATTGAAGTGCCTAAATCCCCTTTCAATACCCCTAATAACCAATTCAAATATTGAACGAAGATTGGACGATCCAGACCATATTCATGCCGAAGTTTATCGAGCATCTCTGGGGGCATGGCCTCTAACTGGGCTGTCTGAGCAACATAGATGATTAATGGGTCCCCAGGTAATAACCTCATAATGAAGAAAACGATTAAAGTCACTAAAATAAGAACGACTAATCCATGGATCAGTCGACGAATAATATAAGTCGCCATCCTTATCCCCTGGAAAAATGAGGAAGCCTTCTTTGGTAGGATTGATTATGAATCAAGATTCCTGAATATTGATATAAATATCTCTATTCAAATCACTCAATGTCTCTCCATCCAATCTTCATAGGCATACCAGATGACTGAGTGGATTTTAATATAATTACTATGGACATACTTCTGCATGATGTTTGCCTGTGCCGAAACATAGACCGGGATCACCATGGCATCCTCGCCAGCCTGCCTAACAATTTGCTTTATTTTATCTATATATTTCGCATCATCATAGATATGCAAGGCCTCATCACATAAGGACAGATATTCTGGTGACTTTTTAATGTTACCCGTACGATAGGTCATAGGACTTGGACCGAAGTGGATGAACAGATCTGTAGTGCTTGGGTTGATCCCAGATGCAGCAAAGACCAGATCACTCCAGCCTGTCCCAAAAAGAGCGCCAAAATATCTCCCCATATCAGCAATATCCAATTTCGTTTCAATTCCTACCGCTTCTAAATAGGATTTTATTGCAGTCACCCCATCCCGCATCCATTCCGTAGCAAGAATGGTTGTTTTAAAGCCATTGGGATATCCTGCCTCAGCCAATAGCTTTTTTGCCATCTCAGGATTGTAGGGTCGGGGATTATATCCAGGAATGTAACCAGGCCATTTTGAGGAGGCTAATTGATGAAGAGGCTCAAACTTTCCATACCCAACCATCTTTGCAATAGCGGGTCGATCAAGGGCATATTCAATCGCTTCTCTAACCTTCTTGTTTGCAAAGGGGGATTTAGGATCATTAGAGTTGGGCAGGATGGCCCAGAACATCCCAGGCCCCCAGTTTACTTTAAAACCTTTTTGCTCCAAATCGAGTATATTTTGAACAAAGGCTACATCCATCCATACATCTGCTTCTTTTGCCTCCATCATGGCTGATGCAGTCATAGGATCGGGGATAAAGCGGATTTCCATTCCGTCAAGATAAGGCATGCCTTTACGCCAATAATTATCATTTCTAACATATTTGATAAAGGCGTCGCGTTTAAAATCAACGACCTTGAATGGACCTGTTCCGACTGAATTTCTACGGGCCCACTCTTTGCTTTTTTCAAAGTCACCTCCTCCAGCATTCTTAAATGCAGTAGGAGATATCATCATGGCCCAACTATAATTCTCTTGGGTTAATAACCTGGTATATTCAGTAAGATACATTTTAAGTGTATACTTATCGACTACCTCTAAGGACTTTACAAATTTCCCATCAGGAAGCCTTTTCGTATCGATCTGAAGTTGAAAATTCCATCTGCATGCCTCAGCATCCCAATCCGTTCCATCATGGAATTTAACTCCTTTTCTTAAATACCAGGTAATGGTTTTATTCACAGGGTCTCCCTTCCATCGCTCAGCTAAAACAGGGATAGGATTTCCCTTCTCATCCCACTCATTCAACCTCTCAATGACAGGAAGGGCAAAAATGCTATCCACTGGGGCAAACTCAGGTGGATAACCGATCACTTTCGGAAAAGTCCCTCGAATGCCTTTTAAGATGCCACCTCTCACCGGTTGATCTGCAGCAGAGATAGATTGAACCAAAATGATTGGAAATGCCATAAAAGCAATAATAAATATAATAAGGAGTAATTTTTTCATCTTCTCCCTCCTGGAATAGAATCTCAATATTTACGCTCTTCAGGATAAAGAAATAGAAAAAGGTTGTCAAGATTATTTTTTTAACGAATCTTATGGTTTAAAAAAATAGATCCCACGCCTGACGTTCCTCATCATAAGGGGCATCCATTAAATAACATTTCTCTCCAAAAATCATGGTCGTCCTGCGATCTCCATAGGGCGGCCAAGCCCCTCCTCTATCATTGCTTGGATTCCCTGTCCGAGCAAAAGAAATCCAAGCCTCCTGCATGTTTTTAGAGAGAGCATCGGCCTCAGGTCCTGATCCAAAAAAATTATTATTATAAGTTCCAAATACAAATCCAATTTCTAAAACATGGCAGGCTCCCAATTGCCCTCCCAATGCAGGGGATTTCCAGGTAAAAAGGTAATTATAGAGGGACGGATTAAATTGGCGAAGGGATTCAATCACTCGGATACCAGGGATGCGGAACATAAAGTCTGTTTCTATTGCCGAGAGGATTTCCCGTGGACTCGAATCCTCCCCCCTTTTTATTTTAGCATTTCGGTAAACTTCGATTAATCTCCGTATCTTCTCTTCTGGGCCAAAATGCTTCCATCGTTTCAATAATCCTGTCTCATCAAGTTTTGATAAATTGGGTTCTAACAAACCAAAAAGTTTCCATTCTTCGAGGTTACACCCGATGATGGCAGGGACATTCTTACATGATCCCTTTGCAATAGCCTTCATGGGCCACTCTGGGATCACTTTTCCATCCACCACCGGGGCAGTCACTGTGATCTTTTTTGGATCCTGCTGAATGATTTTGGATAGTAATTTTTGTTGGGCTAATAGAAGTTGATCCACAGGAATCTTCTTTAATTGTTCTACCTCAGAGTTCTTCAAACCAACGATCTCAATGAATTGCTGGGATATCTTAATGGCTTCATCCAACGAAACTGCCGTATTAGGGACACCGCTTTGAAGGATAGCTTTATGGAAGAGGCCTTGTGCCTTCGGCATCGCCATCAAACACCCGATGCTCATTGCCCCTGCAGACTCACCAAAGAGAGTAACATTGTTAGGGTCTCCTCCAAACCCTTCGATATTCTCCCTTATCCATTCCAGAGCGGCGATCTGATCTAACAATCCTTCATTCCCTGTTGCAGGAATCTTGCCGCCTGTAACTTTATTCAGGTTCATAAATCCAAGGGGCCCAGGCCGATAATTAATGGTGATGACAATGACATCTCCTTTCGAGGCTAAAGTCGCTCCATTATAAACAGGGGTTGATCCTGAACCGATCGTAAAGGCACCCCCATGAATCCAGACCATCACAGGTCTTTTTGCTCCTTTTAGACCTGGACTCCAAATATTCAAATAGAGACAACTTTCATTCTGAGGCTCATTCACAGCAAAATCTGGGAGGAAATTGTCTATTAAACCTGCATTTTGTGGGGCAATCTCTTTAAAATTTTTCCCATCCCAAATCCCATTCCATGGTTTTACCGGATGGGGAGGATGCCATCTTAACTCTTTGATCGGAGGATCAGCATATGGAATTCCTTTAAAAACGTATAAACCTCCATAAAATAGGCCTTCAATCTTTCCATTCTTAGTATTAATTACTACAGGTTCCCCCTTATCCATCTCCTTCTAACCCCTTTCTTTAAAATCCTAAGCCCTTTTTCTCTTTTTGGTAAAGAGAATACACCTCTTAAACATTATTGTCAAATCAAATGTAACCCTCCTTTTAACGCCGCACTCACTCGGGGAATTAGGCAGGGATGTTGGAGAAAATTTCATAAAAGAATAGATGAATGGAAAAACTCAGACACGGCCAATATGAATCAGGGTGACACCCTGACCTAAAATTTTTTAAAAGAGGCTTTCTCCGAATCAGGATTTGGGACTTATTGAGATCTCTGAAAAAGTATCTTAAGCCATATAGAATGGAGAGGTGTGATGGAA
>JBBIRT010000122.1:0-9463 GCA_037441725.1 Deltaproteobacteria bacterium
TTTGAATCAGACCCTCGAGGGTTTTCTCATTTAGACCCAGATTGAGGATGGTATGCATCATACCAGGCATGGAGATGGCCGCCCCAGATCGTACTGAGAAGATGAGAGGTTTTTGTGGGCTCCCAAATTTTTTCCCTGTCTTCCCCTCAATGATCTTCAGGTTGACTTGGACCTCATCCATGAGCCCTTCCGGAAGCCTTTTCTTCCCCTCATAGTAATGGAGACAAGCCTCGGTGGTGACAATAAATCCTGGTGGAACAGGAAGGCCCATATGGGTCATCTCTGCCAAACCCGCCCCTTTTCCCCCAAAGAGCTTTTTATTCGTTCCATCAGCCTCTTCAAAAAGATAGACATATTTTTTATTTTTCATAGTCTTTCCTTTCTTTGTTGCTACCCTGTTTAGGTCATAGAGAGTGTCTATTTAAATTTAGATTAATCCTAAATGACTAAAAAATCAATTGCGATCATGTCCCCGCTTTGTCAAATCCTCTCCGTAAAAAGCAAGGAGATCGCTATCCTTGACAAGTTCGGCCATGTTCAGATAAATTTAGTTTATTAATATATCGGAATAACAGTGCGAATCTATAACCAAAAAGATTTCGGGATGTTGGGGAGGGGTTATGGGGAAAAAACCTTATATTCTTTGGTTCGATGAAATTGGGCTTAACGACCTTCCCCTTGTAGGAGGCAAGAATGCCTCCTTGGGGGAGATGAGAAAAGAACTGTCAAGTCAAGGGGTGAATGTCCCCAATGGATTTGCAGTGACCGTAAATGCCTATCATACCCTCCTCGATGAAGGGTTGATTCAAGATTGGCATGACGTGAAAGGAAAACCGAATATTAAAGAAAGTATCCGAGAAATCCTCACCGATCTTGATGTTGAAGATGTTGAAGATCTCTCGGAGAGGGGAAGTCGAGTCCGAAGGCTGATCTATAGCTTGGAGTTTCCGAGGGAGATTGTAGAAGAGATCGTCAAGGCCTATCGGAAGTTGTGCAAGGAGTATGGAGAGGATACGGACGTGGCAGTTCGGAGTAGTGCTACGGCCGAGGATTTGCCAGGGGCCAGTTTTGCCGGTCAACAGGAGACCTACCTCAATATTCGAGGCGAATATGCCTTAATTCAAGCTTGTAAGCGTTGTTTTGCCTCCCTATTTACAAATCGTGCGATCTCTTACCGAACCCATAAAGGTTTTGATCATTTCCAGGTGGCTCTCTCTATTGGTGTGCAAAAGATGGTGCGATCGGATAAGGCCTGTTCAGGGGTGATGTTCACCATCGATACTGAATCAGGCTTCCAAGATGTGGTCTATATCACTGGATCCTATGGATTGGGGGAAAATATTGTCCAGGGGGTGATCAATCCTGATGAGTTCTATGTCTTTAAACCCTGTATCAAGGGGAATTACAAACCCATCATCCAAAAGACCTTAGGCTCCAAAGAAATCAAGATGATCTATACCTTAGAGGGGGAGGGTTCTACCAAGAATGTACCTGTCTCCGCCCATGAGAGGGCAGAATTTATTCTCAGTGACGAAGAGATTATTCAGCTTGCCCAATGGGGGATGAAGATCGAGGAACACTACTCCAGAAAGGCAGGAGTTTATATGCCCATGGATATTGAATGGGCCAAGGATGGCATCACCCAGCAGCTCTTCATCCTCCAAGCAAGGCCTGAGACGGTTAAATCCCAGCGAGCCATGAATGTCTTAGAAACCTATTCCTTAAAAGAGAAAGGGAAGATTTTAGTCCAGGGAAAGAGTGTGGGGGAAAAGATTGGGGCAGGGCCGATCAATGTGATTACGAATGTAAAAGAAATCGAACGGTTTAAAAAAGGGGAAATTTTAGTAACCCAGATGACCGACCCGGATTGGGAGCCCATTATGAAAATTGCTTCAAAATTCCAGCCCGACTTCTGCCGGAGCGGGGGGGGAGAACCTGTCATGCGGCCATTATCAGTCGGGAGCTTGGGGTGCCCTGTGTGGTAGGAACCGGAAATGGAAGTGAAATTTTAAAAGACTACCGGAGTGCCACGGTTTGTTGTGCAGAGGGGGAGACTGGAGTGGTTTATGAAGGGATCCTTGATTATGAAATCAGACGATTTGATATGGCCCATCTGGAAAGGCCTCAGACCAAAATCATGATGAATGTGGGAAATCCTGATAATGCCTTTCACCTTTCCTTTATCCCCAATGATGGGGTGGGACTGGCTCGGCTTGAATTTATTATCAACAATTTCATTCGAATCCACCCAATGGCCCTGGTTCGATTCCATTCATTGAATGACAGTCATGCAAAAAAAGAGATTGAGCAGTTGACCATCGGTTATGAAGATAAAAAGGAATTCTTCATCCATAAACTGGCCCAAGGGGTTGCCAAGATTGCAGCAGCCTTTTTCCCCAAGGAAGTCATTGTAAGGATGAGTGATTTTAAAAGCAATGAATATGCCAATCTCATTGGGGGAAGTGAATTTGAGCCAGTTGAAGACAATCCAATGATTGGCTTTCGAGGTGCCTCCCGATATTATGATGAGGCCTATCAGGAGGGATTTGCCCTTGAATGCTTGGCCATGAAAAAGGTCCGTGATGAGATGGGCTTGACCAATGTAAAATTGATGATCCCCTTCTGTCGAACCGTGGACGAAGGGAGACTGGTCATCGCAGAGATGAGAAAGCATGGCCTCATCCAAGGGAAAAACGGTCTCGAAATCTATGTCATGTGTGAGATCCCCAGCAATGTCATTATGGCAGATGAATTTGCTGAGATCTTTGATGGATTCTCTATCGGTTCAAACGATCTGACCCAATTGGTCCTGGGATTGGACCGCGACTCAGAGAAGGTCTCCCATATCTTCGATGAACGGGATCCAGCGGTGAAAAGGATGGTCCAACTGGTCATTGAGAAGGCCAAAAAGAATGGTAGAAAAATTGGGATCTGTGGACAGGCTCCCAGTGACTATCCCGAATTTGCTGAATTTTTAGTTCGCTGTGGCATTGATAGTATCTCCCTCAATCCTGATACCGTGATCAAGACCACAGATAGAATTTTACAAGTGGAAAAGGAGTTGGGAATTCCAAGGAGAAAAGAATCCAAAAGGGAGCTTCTGGCTGCAAGTTAGATGAAGATTCTTCTCCATATCTGTTGTGCCAATTGTGCGATCTATCCCTTGGAATTGATGAGAAATAGAGGGGATGAAGTGATGGGCTATTTTTTTAATCCAAACATTCATCCTTATCAAGAGTATCAGAAGAGACTCTATACCCTAAGAACTTATTCGGAGAAGGTTGGATTGAGTGTGATCTACCAGGATGAGTATCTCCTCGAGGAATTTTTAAGAAATGTATCCCATCGAGTAAAGGAGAGGTGCCAATACTGTTATTTCGTTCGCCTTGAGGCCACTGCGCGTGAAGCAAAGAGAGAGGGGTTTGATGGATTTTCGACGACCCTGCTCCAAAGTATACACCAGAATCACCCTCTCATTAAAGAGACAGGAGAGCACGTGGCCAAGGAGATTGGCATCCCCTTTTTTTACGAAGATTTTCGTATCGGATGGAGGAAGGGATTAGAAGTCTCTAAAAGCATGGGCCTCTATCGGCAGCAATATTGTGGATGTATCTATAGTGAAAAAGAAAGATTCCTTCGAAATAAACAGGGGAAAAGAGGGGTTAATCTCTGAGGTTTAGTCATGGTGGGTTTGAGTGCCTTGGGTAAGATGCTTATTCTCTTGGGGGTTCTGATCATTGTCATGGGTGCTTTCCTCTTGTTGGGGGAGAAGATTCCCTGGATTGGAAGACTCCCGGGAGACATCCTTATTAAGAGAAAAAACTTCACCTTCTATTTTCCTTTGGCCACCTCTATCCTCATCAGCATTATTCTAACATTGTTGTTTACATTATTTAGAAGATAAGATTGGGGTCAGGTCTCAACAATCAACATAAAGAACTTCTCATTTTCCTTATTCCAATATCGAAACAATGTCAAGAGTTGAGACCTGACCCCTAAATTATTATGAAAATCACGGCTGTAATCCCGGCAAGATATCATTCAACTCGATTTGAAGGCAAACCCTTAGCCAATATTCTGGGAAAACCCATGATCCAATATGTCTATGAAGGGGTTTGCCAATCAAGATGCATCGATGAAGTCATTGTGGCTACAGATGATCAGAGAATCTTAGAGGTTGTTCAGTCCTTTGGAGGAAAAGCAGAAATGACCTCATCCTCTTGCACTACAGGAACCGACCGTGTGGCCGAAGTGGTCAGGAGGCTTAAATCAGAGATCATTGTGAATGTCCAAGGGGATGAACCCCTTATCAAAGGCAACATCGTTGATCAGGCAATACGCCCCCTTCTCAAAGATGGATCATTATTAATGTCCACTCTGATGACCAGAATTGAAAATGTCAAGGACTGGCTCAACCCCCATATGGTGAAGGTGGTAGTGGACCAGAAAAATTTTGCCCTCTACTTCTCTCGTTCTCCCATCCCTTTCCCTCGTGATCTTCATATCAGCCGTCTTGAATCCTATCCTTTCAGGACAAATCGACCCCTTCCTAAAAGAGTTTTCAAACATATAGGGGTTTATGTCTTCAGGAAGAAATTCCTTCTTCAATTCTCAAAACTGAAACAGACCCCCTTAGAAAAGCTTGAAAAACTTGAACAGCTCCGTGCCTTAGAAAATGGTTATCGAATAAAAGTTGTATTAGTGGATTATGAACCTTTATCGGTTGATACCCCTGAAGATCTTCAGAGGGTGATTGCCTATTTGTCTCGCAATTCAAAAGGACTTAATCCTATTAATTAATTATTCCCTGCAGTTTTCCTTACCTCTCATCAAGAATCTGTTTCTATCCCTTCAAGCAGCAGGACAGTGAAATTACAGGATTAAAAATAAATTTTAAATTGATTTTCTAAGATTTTTAGTGTATATTTATATATGTAATATATAGTGAAAAAATGGAACAAAGAGAAAACATCCCTCGATTTTTTATCCTGATTCTCTCATCTTTTTCTCTCATATTTTTTACATGCTCTATGCCATCCTGGTTCCCAATTAAGAAGGGGTCTTCTCATCAGGCAAAAATGAAAGAATTGCTGGATAAAGAGGTAGTGATCATTGATCAAGAAGAATATGTTAAGGTCCTGAACCCAAAATTCTCAGAGGGGAAGGATCAAACGAAGTATCTCTATGTCCCTGTGATTGAATACCTTTCCAGAAAAGAAACTTTTACTCCCAAACCTATTCAAAAAAAGGAGGAAACCCAAATAACAACCCCCTCTTTTTCACCCCCCCCTCCTCTTCCTGAAGAACAGACTCTTGTGGTTTCCCCTTCTGAAGGGAAACAATCGAGTCTCAAGAAAAAGGTGTTGGTCCTCTATTTTGATGATCGAACAACGGAGGGCGAGGAGGTCTTTGGAGACTGGGTGTCTGAGAAATTGATGAAAGAGGTCAACCGTAGATCCCCTCAAATCTCTTTCATCGATTATCAAATGGTAATGGATTTTCTCGAGAAAAGGGGCACCCCCTTGAGTAATATTGAAAGTCCTGAAGTCCTTTATTTCCTGAACGAGGCCTTTGGAATTCAGATAGTCGTTCAGGGTCAACTCTCAGGCCCCTATGTCTTCACCACTCATACTCCAAAAGATCGAGATCGAACCGCATCCGCTATCATTAAGATGGATTTAAAATTAATCGATGCCCTTACTGGTAAAACTTTAAAAATATTATCCGCTCAAAATCCAATCCTTGCAACCAAAGAAGGGGGACTCTTTCCCGAAGAAAAGGCTAAAATAAAGGCCATTGATCTCACCCTTCCGGAATTAGGACAACTCTTATCGAAAGAATTAGATGGGATAGAGTGGTTTTGCCGGATCGCCAAGGTTGAAGGCGATGAGGTTTTTATCAACGCTGGAAGGTTAACAGGGCTCAAAACTGGAGATATTGTCGAGGTCTATCGATATAATGGGACGGGGGTAGGGGAAGTAATCGGGAAGATTCAAATCGCTAACCATTTGGGGATAGACGCCTCAATAGGTAAAGTCATTCAAGGAAAGATTCCTGAGGTCAAGGATATCTTAAAAATGGCCAAGAGTGAACGGACAATCCGATGAGGGGTTAATAAATTATCCATGGGATAAACCCGATGGCCCCTTTATCGCTCATTCTTGGAAAGAAATTGCTTTTTTTTCATCGTTTAGGAAGGAGGGATTTATTTTATGTTCCAGATCGGTGACAAAGCAGTTTACCCAGGACATGGAGTGGGAATTATCGAAGCGATTGAGACAAAACAAATCTCCGGCAAAGAACAGACCTTTTTTATTCTGAGAATCTTAGAAAATGGAATGACCATTATGATCCCCAGGGATAATGTTGAGGCGGCTAAGTTAAGAGGAGTCATCCGTAAGATTGATGTGCGAAAAGTTATTGAAATCTTGAAGGATCGGGATGTGGTCATTGATAATCAGACCTGGAACCGAAGATACCGTGAATATATGGAAAAAATCAATACCGGATCGATTTATGGGATTGCCGAGGTCCTCCGGGATCTCCATCTTTTAAAAACAGAGAAAGAGCTCTCTTTTGGTGAAAGGAAAATCATGGATATGGCCAGAAACCTTTTGGTCAAGGAGCTAGCGATTGCTAAGAATGTAAAAGAATCAGAAATTTTAAGAGAGATCAATTCGATCTTCGGATCGTAACCGCTATAAAATCATTTTCATTTTCTTTCTAAAAATGTCTTCATATTCCACCCATCTAATGAAAGGAGGTGAACAGATTGGGCATTTGGATTCTTCGTATACTTTTATTGATAACTTGTGGGGTCAGTGGATATTTTTTCTCCAAAGAATTTTTCTCCTCCTCAAGAATTGCCCTCTTAGGATTCATAGGTGGATTATTCTTAGCCTGTTTAATCTTTCTGATCGAGAGGGAACTGAAGAAAATCCCTTTAAAAAGTCTTTTAGGCGGCATCTTAGGATTGATCCTTGGAGTCTTGATTGCCAACCTCTTTTCCAATCTCTTCTCCTTAAATCCATTCCATCCCCCCGAAAGTATTTTCCCCCTCCTGATCATGCTGTATGGGATAGGCGGATATATCGGGCTTTGGATCGGCTTTAAGAAGGGGGAAGAAGTTTACCTTTCCGGCTGGAAACTCTTTTCAAAGAATGTTCCTCAATCTGGAAATAAAAAAATTTTGGATACCAGTGTGATTATCGATGGTCGCATAGCCGATATTACAGAAACAGGATTTCTTGAAGGGACCTTAATCATTCCACAATTTGTACTGAACGAACTCCAACACATTGCAGACTCTTCTGATTCTATCAAACGAACAAGAGGGAAAAGAGGATTAGAGGTCCTTCATCACATTCAGAAACAAGCCGGGATAGAGGTCCAAATATTAGATAAGGACTACCCCTCGGTAAAGGAGGTCGATTCAAAATTGATTGAATTGGCCAAGGAGTTAAGGGCAAAGATCATCACCAATGATTCCAATCTCAATAAGATTGCGGAGCTTCAAGGAATTGAGGTGTTGAATATCAATGAATTGGCCAATTCCATTAAGCCAGTGGTCCTCCCTGGGGAAGAGATTAATGTCAAAATCCTAAAGGAGGGGAAAGAATCTGGACAGGGAGTTGCTTACCTTGACGATGGAACCATGATCGTGGTAGATAACGGGAGAAAACAGATGGGGAAGATGGTTGATGTGATTGTGACCAGTGTGCTCCAAACCCCAGCAGGAAGAATGATCTTTGCCCGTCTCAAGGAGGAGGTCAATAAAGAAAATAGGGGAAAGGACTACTACTACGCTTTGGACAGCGAATTCTAAGCCATTGAGATTTATCTGACAGGTGATTTTGACCGATGAATGTCTATGCAATCATTGTCTCTGCTGGTAAGGGGCATCGCTTCATGGAGGGAAAAAAGAAACAATTTTTCCTCCTGGGAGGCAAACCCATCCTCACCCATACCCTTGAAAAATTTGAAGCCTGTCCTTCGGTTCACTCCATTCTTCTGGTAGTGGGAGAGGAGGATATGGATTATTGTATGAGAGAGATTATCGAAAGGTACCATTTCCAGAAGGTCTCTCAGATTGTCCCAGGAGGGAAACGTAGGCAGGAATCAGTAAAAAATGGAATAGAGGCCCTTCCCAAAGATGCCGATCTCGTGGTCATCCATGATGGGGTACGTCCCTTCGTGACAAAAACGATGATAGAGGATTCCATCCATTCAGCAACCAGAAATGGTGCGGTCATATTTGCCTTGCCTGTCAGGGATACGATCAAAATGTCTAATCCTGATGGTACTGTTCTTAAAACACTGGATCGAGAATCCCTTTGGCAGGTTCAAACTCCCCAAACCTTCCAGGTCAACGTCATTAAGAAGGCCTTCTATCGAGCCACAGAGGATGGATTTATTGGGACAGATGATGCTTCCCTTGTTGAGCGGTTAGGGATTAAGGTCCACATCCTCCCTGGGACGCCCACCAATATCAAAATCACCACGGCCGAGGATCTATTATTGGCAAACGCTTTTCTTCAAATGAACGTCCCTTCAAAGGAAGACTCCACAGGGGGAGTAAAAACAACATGAGGGTGGGCTTTGGATACGATGTCCATTCTTTTACTCCTGGCCGGCCATTAATTCTGGGGGGGATCCAAATCCCCTATCGATTTGGACTAAAAGGGCATTCAGATGCAGATGTCCTGATCCATGCCATCTGCGATGCTCTATTGGGAGCAACTGCCCAAGGGGATATCGGAAGACATTTTCCGGACACTGATCCTCAATATAAGGACATTAAAAGTACGCTTCTTTTAAAAAGGGTGATGATCAAAATGAGGGAGGATGGATTTTTTCCAATCAATATTGATGCCACCATCGTTGCCCAAAAGCCCAAACTCCATTCTTTTATCTCCAGGATGGTCAAAGAGATTGCAAAGGTGATGGAGATTGATCGGACGAAGGTAAATGTTAAGGCTACCACGACAGAAGGCCTCGGATTTACAGGTCGGGGAGAGGGCATCGCCGCTTATGCGATAGCCATGGTGGGAAAGGGTTTCGATCAAATCCATCCATAACATATAGACCGTGAGTTTTGAATTTAGAGGTAAGGGTTTGAGATACTGATAGGATCATCAAATGAGATCAAATATCCGTGTTCGATTCGCCCCTGCTCCTACCGGACTTCTTCATATAGGGAATGCTCGAACAGCTCTTTTCAATTTCCTCTTTGCTAAACAGAACCAAGGGAGTTTCATCCTGAGGATCGAGGATACGGATCTTGAAAGATCAACGGATACCTCAATGGATCAAATCATTGAAGATCTCAAATGGTTGGGAATCTCCTGGGATGAAGGGCCTGATCGAGGAGGCCCCTTTGGTCCCTATCGCCAATCTCAACGGATTCAATTCTATCATGAATTTGCGAAGCGACTCTCTCAAGAAGGGAAGAGCTACAAATGCT
>JBBIRT010000123.1:0-9431 GCA_037441725.1 Deltaproteobacteria bacterium
ATGAAGCAGGTGTTGTCATTCGAATATTAAATGAAGATGATGTATTATCCAAAATGCAGTTCTTGATCGATATGGGTGCTCGGGCCATCACCGTAAGTCTAAAGAACTCCCATATCAACCCCATTCATGAAAGAAAGGTGAAGGGTTTAATCAAAGACCAGTATCCAAACTATTATCTTGGGAGCGTAAGGGTCTTTCTTGCCTCTGAGATTTCAGATTGCCCTGGAGATTCTTATCGTACCAATGCAGTCGTAATTAATGGTTACATTCACGATTCCTTGGTAAAGTTTCTTTATAAGGCAGAAGATGAGTTGAGAGATAACTTTTCGCCCCATCCCTTAATGATTGCCCATTCCCATGGGGGAGTGGCCAGGGTGGCCAAGACCAGAGCTATAGACACCTATTCCTCAGGCCCTGCTTTGGGGGTGATTGGAGCTGGTAGGGTCGCAGAGAAATCGGGATATAAAAATGTGCTCACCGTGGATATTGGAGGAACGAGTTTAGATCTCGGGCTCATTCGAGAGGGTATTTATCATTACGAACTCATTCCAACCATTGTTGGCCTTCCGGTCACTGTGCCGATGATCAACACATACTCGGCCCCTCTGGCAGGTGGATCCATTGCAAGCCTTGACAGGACTCAAAATCTTCAAATCGGGCCAAAGAGTGCAGGATCAAGACCAGGGCCTGCCTGTTTCAATTTAGGAGGGATGGAGCCGACCGTCACGGATGCGGATGTAGCATTAGGATATATTGACCCAAATTACTTCTTGGGAGGTAGAATCCGTTTGAGCAGGGAGAAAGCAATTTCAGCGATCAAGACAAGGATCGCTGATCCTCTAAAAATAACGGTGGAGGAGGCCGCCCTTCTCATTCGGGAAGAGGCTGGAGCCAGGATGAAGAAAGACATCCTGAGATACTTACAAAATCAAGGGGTGTCAGAGAACGAACTTTCCAATTTTGCCGTGGTGGTCTATGGAGGAGCAGGCCCTACCCATTTCTGTGATTTAGCCAGGGGATTATCCTTTGGGCATAGTCTTGCGAGCCCCTATGCATCTGTCTTTAGTGCCTTTGGCTCTTCCACAACGGATTTACTCCATACCTATTCAAAATCTGTTCAGATCGATCTTTATCACCATGGAAAATATCTCTCTGATCTGGATCGATTAAACACGATCATTTCCGATCTCTTAGGAATAGCCAAGAATGATATCTGGGGCGAAGGTTTTTCTCCTGAGAAAGCCATCTATTTTCTTGAGATGGTAGGAGACAAGGAGGTCAAAGGGATCAGAATCAAGGCCCATAAGATATCCCTCCAATCTGAAAAGGATGTCATAGAATTATGTCACCAATTTTTTAAAGGAAGCGGACAGGAGAGAGAGAGGGTGTCCATATCCATGATCCTTTTGAATGCCCTCGTCCCAATGCCTCACTGGAAAATGAAACCTTTGAAACTATCCAAGGGAGAAACACACAAGGCTTTAAAAGGATACCGGGAAGTACTTTGGTCTCTCAAAGAGGGATATCAAAGAACACCTATCTATGAACGTTCGTTACTGCTTCCAGGCCATTTGTTGGTCGGCCCTGCCATTATTGAGGCAAAGGATACCACCTATGTGATTCCTTCCAATTGGTCTTTTAAGGTGGATCAATATTTAAATGGTGTCATCAAGGAGGCTTAGCCATGACCAAAGTCCGTATTACAGAATATTTGGATATCGATTTGGAAAATGAAAAGTGGTGTTGTAATCGATGTCATGCAGAACTGATCTCAGCTCGAGAACCCTATATGAAAGGATGTTTGGTCCATGAGAGACCTGGATCCGAAATCTACGGATCCCCCATCAAAGTGGGGAAGGGGCAGTTTGTCCGATATGATCCTGATCCAACCTTTATGAGGATTTTGGAATTCTATTGCCCTAATTGTGGAACCATGATCGAGGTTCAATATCTGCCTCCTGGCCATCCGATCCCTGTAGATATTGAATTGGATATTGATCAACTAAAAGAAAAATATTTAAAAAGGAATGATGGAAAGTAAAATTATTTTTAAAAACACCTTTCAAAGAAAGAATGAAGCGATGCTCTTCATTCCATTTGTTTTTGGCTTAGCAGCAAGAATAGCAAACGTCCCCTTAAAAGAGATGGTATGGGATCCCTCGTATTTTACCTATGCCCTGGAAGGAACCTATAAGCTATTTCGCTATGGAGCAATCATTAATCACTTCGATGACACGATTGAGGCCGAGTCCTGTGGCTGTGAATTGGTGTGGCCGGGTGAGTTTGAACATCCTGTCCTCTGCAGAAGAATGACGCTCTTCTCACAAAGTCCTGAAGTCTTTTTAAAGAGCGGAAGGATCCCTATTTTATTGGAGGTAACTAAACGTCTGGTCTTATCTCTTGGAAAAGAGACAGCCATTATAGGGGTGCTCATTGGTCCGTGTTCTCTGACGAGATCCTTAGAAGGAGGCCAAGGGGTAGATGAGAAGAAAGAGATGATCCTTCGAATCGGGAGCCTTCTCACAAAATGGGTAAGGAATTTATGTGAGTTAAAATTGGATGGAGTCATGATTCGAGAGGATATCTTAGGAAATGACTTTTGGGAGGAATTAAAAACCCTGAGGGATGCATATCAATCCATCTATTCAACCCTATTCAATATCATCAGAGCATTTAATAGCAATCCAATCTTGATTTTAAAGGATTTTAGTCCAGGAAGGATTAGGGATTTATATTCTGTGATGAAACCGAGTGCTGTGATCCTATTTAACCGAGAGATCGATGAAAAAGAACTTTTTTATCTAAGGGAACTATCCGATTCTCTTAAGATCTGCTTCGGACTTCCTTTACCCATAGGGTTTGGAGACTCAGAAGATTTATGGAATCGACTCTCTCTCATCCAATCCTTTATTTCAAAAAATGGAGCTCGAGGTTTTTTTTATACGAGCGAAGGAGAAATTCCACACCAGTTACCTTTGGAGATCTTTCACGAATTGATGGGACGATTATGATCGGATGGTCATCATTACCCTTGTAAGAAAATAGGTCTCTCATCTAAGCAAATAATCAGGAGGATCAAGGGAGGAGAAGATGGGTTATACAGTCAATGTCGATGTTGGTGGAACCTTCATGGATTTCTTCGTAACGAAGGAGGATCAATATGTGACCACGAAAGTCCCCACCACGCGTTACGAGCTCGGGGTAGGGTTTATGAAGGGACTGGAGGAGAGTGCAGAAAAGTTAAACGAATCTCTTCAAGAATTTCTGAAAAAAACAGAGGCCATAAAATATAGTACGACAATCGGGACCAATGCATTGATCGAACGGAATGGCCCAAAGCTCGGTTTAATCACGACACGAGGATTTGAAGATACCATCTATATCGGTCGGGGAAGACAATGGGCGGATGGATTACCCCTATCTGATGTTCAAAATGTAGCAAGAATCGAGAAACCTATTCCTCTCATTCCTCGAAAGCTTGTGGTAGGAGTCAGAGAACGAATCGATTATCGTGGTCGGGTGGTCATGCCCCTAATGAAAGAAGATGTTTTAGAGAAGGTAAGATACTTGGTAGATCAAGGTGTTCGAGGCTTTGTGGTTTCTCTCCTTTGGTCTTTTATGAACCCGGTTCATGAAAGGCAGATCAAAGAGATCATCGAAGGGGAATATCCAGAGGTTTATCTCGGGAATATGCCGGTCATCCTCTCTTCTGAAATCTCGCCCAAAGAGGGAGAATACGTGAGGACCATGTCGGCTATTGTAAATGCATACATCCATATTCAATTTGTAGAGCAACTCTCCCATCTCATGGGCAGTCTGATCGATGAGGGTTATAAAAAACCCATCCTTCTGGTGGATAACCTGGGAGGCTGTAGCAAAGCCTCCAGAACCGTTGCCGTAAGCACCCATAATTCAAGTCCGGTGGCAGGGTTATGTGGGGCTTCAGAGGTGGGAAAACAATTTGGGCTGCCAAACATCGTTTATACAGACGTTGGAGGAACAAGCTTTGATATTGGGGTGATTGCAGAAGGTGCCA
Source organism: Deltaproteobacteria bacterium (assembly GCA_037441725.1). Lineage (GTDB taxonomy): Bacteria > Desulfobacterota > BSN033 > BSN033 > UBA1163 > JBBIRT01. Next base: position 4,037 of record JBBIRT010000123.1, read on the forward strand.
TTCGTTATTACGACTTATACCCTACGATTGATCGTTGGCGGACACAGGTGACGACGATTCAAACATCCTCCATCGGTGCAGGAGGGGGATCGATTGCATGGTTAAATCCTCTGCTTGGCAATCGCTTGGAGGTTGGACCCCGAAGTGCTGGATCCATTCCTGGACCTGCCTGTTATGATTTGGGAGGAGAAGAACCAACCGTCACCGATGCAGATGTGGTCCTGGGTTACATCAATCCTGATTATTACCTGGGCGGAAAAATGGTGCTCAATAAGGAGAAGGCTGTCCAATCCATCAGAAGGCTTGGGCTCCAAGCAGGTTGGGATGAGGTCACCGCTGCCTTGATGATTAAAAAGGTGGTTGATGCCAAGATGGGCCAGGAGATCTTTAAAGAGGTGGCCTTCAAAGGTTATGAACCTTCAGAATTTGTGATCTTTGCCTGTGGAGGGGCTGGACCTACTCATTGTTGTGGAGTTGCCTCTGCTGCAGAGATGAAGGTATGTTATGTCCCTCCCATGGCCTCTGTATTTGGTGCTTTTGGTGCCTCATCACTCAATATTGTCCACAAATATGAGAAATCCTATCACCTCAGGCTTTTTGATTATGCCACCTCCACCTATTTCAAAGAATTTGAAATTTTTAATTCCATCGTCAATGGGTTAAAAGAACTGGCCTTAAGAGACGTGGTCTTGGAGGGATTCTCTGAAGATCAGGCCTTCTTCAAATTGGAGTTAGAAATGAGATATGGTGCCCAATGGCGATATACCCATATCGAATCACCTGTTTTGTTTTTAAAAAGTGAAGAAGATATTAAGAAAATCTGTCAACATTTTACGGAAGAGTTTAAAACCATGTATGGGGCGGAGGCTGCCTTTCCAGAAGCAGGGATTGAGGTGGAGACCTTCCGGCTTTTTACCGAATTAAAGATTCCACATTTTCCAATCTCAAAGTATGAGAGGGTGGAGGAAAAACCATCTCCAGAGGCTCTAAAAGGAGTGAGGCCATGTTTTTGGGAGGCTGAGAGAGGGTTCAAAGAAACCCCCATTTTCAACTGGGATGCTCTAAAGCCTGGGAACCGAATTGATGGTCCTGCAATTATCGAAGCGACCACGACTACCGTGGTTGTGGAGCCAGGATGGAGCTTCTCTATGGATCCCTACCTCAATGGAATCCTTAAACAGGATGCAGTAAGTTAGAAAGGAGTAGAAACATGCCAGGAGGAATCGATTTTGAGATCCGTACAAGGTTCCATCCAGAAGATCCAACCCCAGAAGAACTGGAAGGAATGAACCAGCTCGACCCAACCCTGGTGGGTATCTTCGCTCACAAGTTGATGACCATCGTGGGCGAAGGCAATGAAACCCTCGTCAAGCTTGGCGCATCTACAGGTTGTCGTTGGGGAGATACGGCCATGGCCTTATACACCACCTCTGGTGACAATGCCATGTGTGCCACTGGCCTTTACTTCCATGCGGTCCTGGGTTCCATTCCGGTAAAATATATCATAAGACACTGGCTCAATGATCCTGCGGTTGGAGTCAAACCTGGAGATGCTTTCTTCAGCAATGATCCTTTCTATGCAGGCGTTCATGCGGCAGATATGGGAATCTTCGCCCCCATTTTTTACAAGGATCAATTAGTCTGTTGGGCAGGAGCAGTAGTCCATAGTGGGGAATGCGGGGCCTGCGAGCCTGGTGGGATGCCTACCACCTCAAGGAGCATCTATGATGAAGGGATTCAAATCCCACCAACAAAGATCGCTGAACATTACACCCTCCGTGAAGATCTCCTCAATGCCATGAACCATATGGTAAGAGATCCCAGAGTTCTGACCCTCGACATTAAGGCTCGCATGGCTGCCCTTCGAGTCGTTGAGAAGAGGATCCAATCAGTCCTTGAGAAGGTCAACCCAAATTATTTTAAAGCAGCATTAAGGTATATCATTAAAAGCACTGCTGAAGGAGCCAGAAAAAGGATCAGACAATGGAATGACGGCACCTTTAGAAACATTCAATTTCTTGATGCGGTAGGCCCTCTTCCTCAATTGATGAAGATTTGTGTCACCCTAAAAAAGGAGGGAGATACCCTCTATTTCGACTATGATGGGACCTCACCAGAGGTCATGGATCGTGCGGCCAATGCCATTCCGATTGGAATCATCTCTATTCAGATGACCTACTTTATGGCATGCCTCTTTTCAGATCTACCCCACAATTCAGGAATTTTGGAACCTCTTCACTATAAACTCCCTGAAGGATCATTGCTAAATGCAAGTCGGGAATCACCCAAAGCAGGTTCTCCCTTCACCATGAATGTGAACAGACAAATCATCTGGCATTTGATTCAAAAAGCCATTTTTTCTACGATGAGAGAATTGGTTTTGGCACAACCTGCCCATACCTTCAATACAGTGGTCTATGGGGGAATCAATCAGTATGGTGCTCCTTTCGCAGATGCAGGAGCTGAGATGAATGCAGACGGATTCGGAGCAAGATTTGATAAGGACGGTGTGAATGTGGCAGGAGCCTCTTTTGCTCCAATGACTTCAGAACCAGGAGAAATCGAAAGTCTCGAGGCCGCCCTACCCTTTCTCTATCTTTATCGTGGATTACATCGGGATAGTTGTGGCCATGGTAAGTTTAGAGGTGGTTCTGGAATGAATTATGCCATTGCCGTTTATGACGTTCCATGGATATTTTTTGGCTCATGGGGATTCAATTCCAAGGCAACCGTAAACCTTGGACTTTTTGGGGGTTATGCTTCACCTGTAGCTCCCTTTATAAGAATTTCTAATAGCAATCTAAAAGAGATGCTTACGACCTCCAGGGCAGAACTTCCTCATACAAGCTGGGAAACCTATGGGGAAAGAACAATTCATGGAGATTACGAGGCAGACAAGTACCCTTCCCCTCCCCTACCCGTTAAAGAATATGATATGGTCGCTGGAGGCTCCCTCGGAGGAGGAGGGTATGGAGATCCTCTCGAACGTGATCCCTCTTTGGTTATGAAGGATATTGAAGATGGAATTATCTCCCACAGGGTAGCAAAAAATATCTATAAGGTTTCCTATGATGAAGAAACCCTCTTGGTAGATGAAGAAAAGACAAAAGCCCTTCGAGAAGAGGAGCGGTCTTCGAGAAAGAGAAGAGGGAAAAAATTTGATGAATTCGAAAAGGAATGGGTCAAACTGAAACCGGATCAGAGGATTTTACAATTTTATGGAGAATGGCCTGAAAAACATTATGAATCATTCACCTATTATGGATCCTGGTATAAATGAGGAGGCGATTGAATGAACCATGAATAAAGTGGTTGAAACCAGTGAAGCAGCATTGTCAGATGTCTTTGATGGTGCAGTCATCCTGTGTGGTGGGTTTGGTTGTGTGGGAGGGATGCCCTCTACGTTATTTAGGGCACTTGCCAAAAGACCTGTAAAGAATCTAACCCTTGTGGGGAATGCCCCGGTTCTCGGAATTGAAGCTCAGAGAACAGCAGCGAGAACATTAAAGGTTCCAGAGTGGTATGCGGATGGTTCAATCTTATTAAAAAATGGGCAGGTTCGGAAACTGATCGTCTCTGTACCGGCAATGGCCATTTACCGGATGCAAGAACCCTTTCCGATTGTCAAGGCCTTACAGGAAGGACAAGACATTGAAATCGAAATGGTGGCTCAAGGAACATTGGCTGAACGGATCAGGGCGGCTAAAGCAGGGATCCCTGCCTTTTACACCCGAACAGGTTCAGGAACCTTCATAGAGAGAGGAAAAGAGGTCAGGATATTTGATAATCAGCCCTGCCTCTTAGAACACGCCATTAAAGCCGATTTTGCATTCATTTGGGCCTATAAGGCCGATCGTTATGGCAATCTCATCTATAGGGGGACTTCACGTACTTTTAATGCAACAATGGCTGGGGCCGCCACCATCACGATTGCTGAAGTGGAAGAAGTGGTTGAAGTCGGAGGATTAGACCCTGAATCCATTGTCACTCCAGGAATCTATGTCGATCGGGTGGTCAAAAGGAGCCATCCCATTTAGCCTCCATTTTATTTAAATCGATAAGGCAGGGGAAACTCCCCCTTGAAAAGGAGGCATGAACCAAATTAAATAACGGAGAGAAAGGATGAAAATGAGGTTGGACGAACAGACCATTGCTATGCGCGTAGCAAAGGAGTTTCAAGACGGAATGGTCGTTAATTTAGGAGGAGGAATTCCCAGTCTGGCCTGTAACTTTGTGGCCGAGGGAAGAGAGGTCCTCTTCCATACTGAGAATGGGGCATTGGGGTATGGTCCTACAGCCTCTACAGAGGAAGCAGATTGGAACCTCTTCAATGCAAGCTTTCAACCCATTACCCCCCTACCCGGGATGAGTTTTTTCAGCCATGACGAATCGTTTGCCATGATCAGAGGTGGACATATCGATATCAGTGTTCTTGGAGCACTTGAAGTCTCCGAAAAAGGCGACCTCGCCAATTGGGCTATTGGGAACATGGCCGATTACAATGGAAATGTCGTTTCTTGGATTAAAACAGGAAGGTTTCCGCCAGGCATAGGCGGAGCAATGGACCTTGCTGTAGGAGCAAAAAGAGTGATTGTGGCCATGATCCATACCACCAAAGAGAATAAACCCAAGATTGTTAAGGAATGCAAATATGAGTTGACTGCAAGGCGATGTGTCTCATTAATTGTTACGGATTTGTCTGTGATCGAAGTTACCCCTGATGGATTACTCCTCAAGGAAATAGCACCAGGTTTTACGCCAGATGAAATCCAAGCCGTTACTGAACCTCCTTTAATCATTGCCAGGGATCTCAAAGAGATTGAGTTGTAACATGAAAAATAGAATCCACTTCAGAGAAGGTCTTATTGAAGAAAAGTCTGGGAAATGGGTATTGGTGGGGGCCAGGTGCAAGCTATGTGGAAAGATCTTTTTCCCCAAAAGAGAAGTTTGTTTAAATTGTCTGTCCCATGACATGGAAAATTTAAACCTGAGCCAAACGGGTAAACTATATAGTTTTACGATTGTTCATATGGCCAGTGAACACTTTCCACCTCCTTACGTCATTGGATGGATAGAACTCCCTGAGGGGATAAGAATCTTCAGCCCGATTCAGGGATGGAAAGAAAATCCTTTAAAAATAGGAATGACCATGTAGTTATCTATTGAAACACTCTGGAACGAAGGAGATAAGGAAGTGGTGGGATATACCTTTCGACCTTTTGCAATATCTAAGCAGGAAAAGTAATCCAGGGTTAAGATGACGGTTATGAAGCTCGTCTCATTTATCATCACAAAGGGTTAGGTCAAGCCATTAAGACCCCACCACCTAACCTTTGGACGATACAGGCATTAGTAAAGAAAAGTAATGCATCACTGAAGTAGGGAACCCTATTAG
>JBBIRT010000124.1:0-9357 GCA_037441725.1 Deltaproteobacteria bacterium
AAGACCAAAGAGTTATTGGAAACCCATAAACCAGAGCTGATCATCCTCGGCAAAAGCATGGTGATCTATAAAGAACCCTTAAAAGAAATAGCTGAAATGATCCGCTCTATGAATCCAAAGCCGATCCTCCTTTATGATATGGCCCATGTCTTAGGATTGATCGGTCCCTATTTCCAAGAACCTTTTAAAGAGGGAGCAGACCTTGTGACAGGCTCTACGCATAAGACCTTTTTTGGTCCCCAGAGGGGAGTGATTTCAAGCAACATGTCCGAAGGGACAGAATATGAAGAGCTCTGGGAGGCCATTGTCCGTCGCGTCTTTCCAGGAAGTGTGAGCAACCATCATCTGGGAACCATGGTGGGCCTTCTGCTTGCTTCCTATGAAATGAATACCTTTAAATTAGATTATCAGAAAGCTGTGATCACCAATGCCAAGGCCTTTGCCCGGGCCTTAAAAGATCAGGGATTGATGGTGGAGGGTGATCCAAACATTGGATATACCGAGACCCATCAGGTGATTGTCAGGGTTGGATATGGAAAGGGACCATTGATCGCCGACCGATTGGAAGAAAATAACATCATTGTCAACTATCAGAGTGCACCAGACGATGAGGCCTTCACCACGGCAAGCTGTCTAAGAATGGGAGTCCAGGAGATGACCCGCTTTGGGATGAATGAAGATGACTTCACCCAATTGGCTGAATATATCGCTCAAGTGATCCTTCAAGGCCGAAACCTTCGCAGGGAGATTTCCCAATTCAGAAAAAAATTTATCGAGATGAAATACTGTTTGTCTGAAGCTGAGGCCAAGCCTCTGGTTGAAAAATTGTTAGAAACAATGATTTAAGCCCTAAGAGGGAAAGGAGGAGCGAGATATGTTGAATAAAAAAAAGATCCCCATTGAGAGGTTAATCTTTTTAAGTCTTTTGGTTCTTCTTTTTAGCTGTGCAAACCCACCCAAAACCCTTGACCCTTCCGTTTCAGGCCCACAATTGATCGTCAATCCAGAATGGGTTCGTCTCTCGGTATCGAAGATGAAGGACACAAATATCATCTTTGAGGGATCAGGATTTAACCCTGGTGATTCGGTCCTCATCACCCTGACAGGTCCTCAAGAAACAAAGGTCATTGCAGCTGAAGCATCCATTAATCCTGACGGAACCTTTAAAGCACCCGTACCAGCCCTCACCAAGGTGATGGAGTTTTTGAGAGCTGACATTACCTTTAATGAAAATTTTGAAAATGTGGTCATCCTCTCTCAACCCCCCATTCCAAAAGGCATTTATACGGCAAGGGTTGAAAGCATGATCTCAAAACAGGTCGCAGAAACAAAACTAAGTGTTAAAGGACCAACGATTCTCGATCGTCTAAAGGATTGGATCGGTAAGTTAACAGGTAAGATCAAACACACGTAGGAGCTTATTGTCCAGCCACTTTAAGACGGTTGATGGCTCGGAGAAGTGCGGCCTTGGCCCGATCAAGATCAATCTCAGGTGTCCTTTCGGCCAATCTCTTTTCTGCCCTCTCCTTTGCCTTTTGGGCGCGAGCCACATCGATCTCTTCAGGACGTTCTGCAGACTCTGCAAGAAGAATGACTTTCTTCCCATCGGTCATCAGAAATCCACCACTGGTGGCCAGAGTGATCTTCTCCCCATTAGATTTGGTAATTCTTGTGATTCCGGTCTGAAGGCTCGAGACAAATGGGGTATGGCCGCGAAGGATACCAAAATAACCCAAGCTTCCTGGGGCTACCACAGACTCGATCGGCTCACTTAAAACCACTCGTTTTAAAGTCACAACATCCAGAATGAATGGTTCCATCTTTTATCTTCTCTTCCGGGAATGAAAAAATTAATGAATCTCTTCTCTCAATCGCTTGGCCTTCTCAACCACTTCCTCAATCTTTCCAACCATATAGAAGGCTTGCTCTGGAAGATCGTCATATTTTCCTTCAAGGATCTCCTTAAATCCTTTAATAGTATCAGGTAAAGGAACATATCTTCCAGGACTCCCAGTAAATTGCTCTGCTACAAAGAAGGGTTGGGAAAGAAACCGTTGAATTCTTCTGGCCCGTGCAACCAGCAGTTTATCTTCCTCTGAAAGTTCTTCCATCCCGAGGATGGCAATGATGTCCTGGAGTTCCTTATATCGCTGGAGAACTTGTTGAACCCCTCGAGCCACCCGATAATGCTCCTCACCTACAATCCGTGGATCCAGAATTCTCGATGTTGAATCCAGTGGATCAACAGCCGGATAGATTCCTAATTCAGCCAATTGTCTTGATAAGACTGTAGTGGCATCCAAATGAGAAAAGGTGGTTGCAGGAGCAGGATCGGTAAGGTCATCCGCAGGGACATAAATGGCCTGAACTGAAGTGATAGAGCCCCTCTTGGTAGAGGTGATCCTCTCCTGAAGTTCACCCATCTCGGTTGAGAGAGTGGGTTGGTAGCCCACGGCTGAAGGCATTCGACCCAAAAGGGCTGAAACTTCTGAGCCTGCCTGAACAAAACGGAAGATATTATCAATAAACAGCAGCACATCCTGGCCTTCTTCGTCTCTAAAATATTCTGCCTGGGTGAGGGCAGACAGACCCACTCGAAGCCTTGCTCCTGGAGGTTCATTCATCTGACCAAAGACAAGAACCGTCTTATCAATGACTCCCGAGGCCTTCATCTCCAACCAGAGGTCATTCCCCTCTCGCGTTCTCTCTCCCACACCCCCAAAGACAGAAAACCCTCCATGTTCAGTAGCAATATTCCGGATGAGCTCCATGATTAAGACTGTCTTTCCAACCCCTGCCCCCCCAAAAAGACCTACCTTGCCCCCTTTGGCATAAGGTTCAAGAAGATCGATCACCTTTAGCCCTGTCTCAAAGACTTGGGTGGAGGGAACCTGTTCCTCAAACGGGGGAGGAGGTCGGTGGATAGGATAACGTTTCTTGGCAGGACATTCACCCAGTTTATCAATGGGTTCACCCAAAAGGTTGAAAACCCTCCCAAGGGTCTCCCTCCCCACAGGCATTGTGATGGGCTCTCCAGTATCGATGGCATCCATTCCCCGAACAATTCCATCCGTGGAGGCAGTCGCCACACAGCGGACGACATTCTCTCCAAGGTACTGGGCCACTTCAATAATCAGCTTTGTTCCATCCAATTTATCAATTCGAATGGCATTATAGATGGCAGGGAGTTCTTCTGTGAAGAACTCCACATCCACCACTGGACCGATCACTCTTAGAACTTTCCCAACTCTCAAGGTCTTTCCTCCTATTCCTTATTTCTTTTTTTTGCCAACCTCAAAGCCTCTGCCCCTGTGGTCACCTCTAACAATTCTTTGGTAATGGATGCCTGTCGGGCTTTATTATAACTCAGGGTAAGGGTTGAAATCATTTCCTCTGCATTCTCTGTGGCTGACTTCATTGAAACCATTCGAGCCCCCTGTTCGCTGGCCACAGATTCTACTAAACCCTTATAGATCTGGGCCTCCAGATATTTCGGAAGGAGAAGGGCCATGATCTCCTCGTCAGAGGGTTCAAAGAGAGGTTCCCCTTTGATTTCAGAACTCTCAATAGGAAGCAATTTCATCACCACTGGTTTCGTATTCATTGCAGAGAAAAAACGGGTGTAGATCAAATCGACCTCGTCATATCGGCCTTCTCCAAAACCCCTGACGATCACCCCAGAAATCTCCTTCACCTCCTGAAGGGTAATCTCTTTTGACATTTGAAGCAGGGTATGGTCAATGGGGATGGTCTTCCTTCTAAAGAATTCATACCCCTTTCTCCCAATGAGGATGAGGTGAATTTCTTGGTGGCCATGCTCGTTGATAAATCGAGTGGCCTGGGCAATGGCATTGGCATTATACCCGCCACAGAGACCCTTATCAGAAGTAATTAGGATAAGGCCAATCCTTTTCACCTCTCTCTTGATGAGAAGAGGATGATCAATCCTTGGAAGCGAAGGGGAAAGGCTTTCCATTAGCTCTTGAATCTTCTCAGCATAGGGTCGGGCTGAATGAAGTCGATCCTCTGCTCGCTTGAGACGGGAGACAGCAATCATCTCCATGGCCCGGGTGATCTGTTGGATGCTGATCACACTTCGAATTCTTCGTCTAATCTCTTTGGTCCCTGGCATCTCTCTCCCAAAAATTGAGGTGTGGTCGATGGATAAGAATATATGAATTAAGGTGCCACAAAATTCTTTTTATATTCCTGAGCAGCCTGGTGGAGCAACTTTGAGATTTCTTCTGACAGTTCTTTCTTCTCCTTAATCTCTTCAGGGATTTGAGGGTACCTCTCTCGGATGAACGGATAAAATCCCTCTTCAAAATTTTTCACTTTTTCAAGGGGAAGGTCATCGAGATAACCATTTTCTGCCACAAAGATGATCATCACTTGATCCTCTACGGGCATCGGAGCATATTGGGGCTGTTTTAAAATCTCAACCAATCGTTCTCCTCGTGTAATTTGAGCTTGAGTGGCCTTATCCAATTCAGATCCGAACTTGGCAAAGGTGACCAGTTCACGATATTGGGCAAGATCCAATCTGAGCATTCCTGCCACCCGTTTCATCGCCTTAATCTGGGCATTCCCTCCCACGCGGGAAACAGAGAGACCCACCGAGACGGCTGGACGAACCCCAGCATAGAAGAGGTCGCTCTCTAAATAGATCTGCCCATCAGTGATGGAAATGACATTGGTCGGGATATAGGCAGAGTAGTCTCCTGCCTGAGTCTCTACAATGGGTAAGGCTGTCAGAGACCCCCCTCCCAAGGCATCATTCAATTTGGCTGCCCGCTCAAGAAGTCTCGAATGAAGATTAAAGATATCTCCTGGAAAGGCCTCTCTTCCAGGAGGTCTTCTCAATAACAGTGAAACCTGACGATAGGCTACAGCATGCTTCCAAAGATCATCATAAATGATTAAGGCATGACGTCCGCTATCTCTAAATTCCTCTCCCATCGCACATCCTGCATAAGGGGCAACATACTGCATGGGAGCAGGATCACTGGCTGTAGCGGAGACCACAATCGTATATTCCATGGCTCCATATTCCTGAAGGGTATTGACGACCGCCGCCACGGTGGACTGTTTCTGCCCGATCGCTACATAGATACAGATCACATCCCCCCCCTTCTGATTAAGGATGGTATCCACAGCAATGGCCGTCTTTCCCGTCTGGCGGTCTCCAATGATTAGTTCCCTCTGTCCCCTCCCAATGGGAATCATGGAATCAATACATTTTAATCCTGTCTGAAGGGGTTCCTTCACGGGTTGCCTTTCAACCACATTGGGTGCAACCCCTTCAATCAGACGGGTCTTGGTGGTGTGAATAGGACCCTTTCCATCAATGGGCTGGCCTACAGCATTGACGATCCTTCCGATTAAGGCATCCCCAACTGGTACGGAGAGGACTTTGCCCGTCCGTCGAACCGGATCTCCCTGCTCAATCTTTGTATAATCTCCAAGGATCATGGCTCCAATGTGATCCTCATCCAGATTAAGGGCCATGCCATAGATCCCTTCTGGGAATTCAAGCATCTCTGAGGCCATACAACTGGGAAGGCCTTTGATTCGGGCAATTCCATCCCCGGCCTCAATCACCTCACCCACCTCTTCCATCTCCATTTTCATCCTATACTGTTCAATGTGCTGCTTGAGAATGGATGAAATCTCTTCTGGATTAATCTTTAGTTCCACGGCCTTCACCTCTCAATAGGTTTTTACCATCTCTCTCTTAATCTCTTCAAGTCGATGTCTGATGCTCCCATCAAAGACTTTGTTTTCAAGCTTTACGATCACCCCTCCCAGAATCGATTCGTCAACCCATGGTTTGAGAAAAACCTTTTTCTTGGTGGCCTTTGAAAGTTCCTTTTCAAGTCGAAGGAGAAGATCCTCAGAAAGAGGAACAGAGGTAATGACTTCAGCGGTCACTTTTTCTCGTGCTTCTTGGGCTAAGGAGAAGAAGGTCTCTATCATCAAGGGGAGCCTCCTCTGTCTCCCTTGATCGATCACGAGATTCACCCAGTGAAGAATGATCGGAGAGACCTTCTCTCCAAAGATTTTCGAAAGGGCTCTCTTCTTCCCATCAGAAGAGATTTGTGGATCACTTAAGAACTCCTTTAATTCCGCATTGGACTCGAGGGAGGTAAGGAGGTGGGTAAGCTCCTCCTCCACCTGATCCAATTTTTCCTCTGCTTTAGCGACTAAAAAAAGGGCCTCCGCATAACCTTTTATCAATGGATCACCTGCCATAGAGCTCACCTACCTTAGAGACATACTCTTCCACCAAGCGACGATGGTCTTCTAAGTTGAGGGATTTATTGATGATCTTAGAGGCCGCCATAATGGAGAGATCAGCTATCTTCTCCTGAAGCTCAAGGATGGCCTTCTGTTTCTGAAGCTCAATCTCTTCTTGAGCCCTTTTCACAATGAGATTCGATTCCTGCTGGGCCTTTTGAATGATTTCCTTTCGCATATTTTCACCCAGCTCTTTTCCCTCGTTAATGATCTTCTGTGCTTCAGCCCGGGCCTCAGCAAGCTGCTGCTTGTACTCCTCCAGAAGAGCAGAGGCCTCCTGCTTCGTTTTTCTCGCCTCCTCCAATTGCTGTTGAATGGTCTCCTCCCTCTTCTTCAATCCTTTTAGAATCTGTGGGTAGGCCAACTTGGCCAGTAAGGCCAGCAAGAGGAAGAAAGAGATCAACGTCCAGATGATTAATCCTGGTTCTGCTTTGAACATGATCGACTCCTCCCTGGATCAATAATCCCATGGACTATCATGGGGATAGAATCTTGAACAACATTCAGTCATCTACAGTTTATTAAAAGGTTGAAATCGACTATTTAAAGATCAACAAGAAGCTAATCACCAAGGCATAAAGGGCCAAGGCTTCAACAAAGGCAATTCCAAGAATCATCGTTGTTCTAAGGAGACCTGAGACCTCTGGTTGTCGGGCCATTCCTTCCACGGTCTTTCCCACCAGAATCCCCATGCCAATCCCTGTTCCCAGGGCTCCCAAACCAATGCTCAATCCACCTCCAAGATAAGCAAAACCGACTGGCTCCATTCGTAACCTCCTCCTTTATTTGAAATAATTGATTATTCCTACCTTACTCAGGTCAATGTCAACTAATGTTCTGCATGAATGGCCTCAGCAATATACATCGTGGCAAGAATCGAAAAGATAAAAGCCTGAATCAAAGAGACAAAAATCTCAAAGGCCATCATCGCCACAGCCATGGCCAACGGAAAAGGAGCAATGATCACACTTTTAAACATGATGATCATGCTAAGGAAGACCAAGATGACCAGGTGGCCTGCCGTCATATTGGCAAAGAGTCGGATGGCTAGGGCAAAAGGTTTAGCAAACTGACTAATGATCTCGATGGGAATCATAATCACCAAGATAGCAGGGTGGATTCCCTTTGGGGCAAATCTTTTAAGATATCCAAAAAGACCATGCTTATAAATACCCACGCCTTGGGTACAGAGAAAGACCACCACTGCAAGGGATGCCGTAACATTGATATTGGAGGTAGCCGTAAACATCTTTGGAATTAATCCAAGAAGGTTACAATAAAGGATAAAAAAGAATAGGGTTGCAACAAAGGGAAACCAAACCATCCCCTCCTCACCAAGGATTTCTGAAATGAAGGTCTGTTTGAGGTAGGAGACAATCGATTCCATCAGATTCTGAAGACCCTTTGGAACCAATCTCCCTATTCTCCCTGCAAAAGTGAGGGTGAAAAAGACTAAGGCAGAAGCAATCCAAATCATCACCACTGCATTGCTAATGGAGAGATCAATACTCCCTATCTGAAGGGGGTAGATGAGATGGGGTTGCATATGTTCCATAAGATCGATGTTTTCCATAAGCCTTTCCTTACCGCTCCAAAAGTTTTTGTTTAAATGGTTTAAATGTCGGATATAGAGAGAGGGTTTTTAGAATTAGAAAGAAGGTATAACTCATGATGAAAGAAACGAGTAATGTTGAAAAATGAATTCCCTTAACCTTAGAAAGACCCAAAAAGAGAAGGGAAAGAATGGTCAATCGCCCTATGAATCCAGCCAGTACAAGAGCAATGGAGGTGATCTTTGAGGGCGTAATGATCCTCGATGAGTAGAGGAGGGAACCCACAAAGTTGAGCGATGCTATCATGATCCCAATGATTCCACTGACAATAAAAGGACCCATCTCAATCCTTTTTCTCAGGTTTCTGATTAAGGATTCGAAAAAGATTTCTAAATCCAGCCACTGAGCCGAGAATAAATCCAATAATCATTAGCCAGGGCCGGGTATGGAAATAACGGTCTAATAGGTATCCTCCTCCTGTACCAATGAGCACCGATACTAACATCTCCAGACCAAGATTCCCATATCTTATTAAATCCCTATCGATCCATTTTCCTTTTTTTGACGGTTTGGCATGGGAGAGCATTAAATTGTGAATTCATTAACATAGTCTAATAAAGTTGTCAATCCCATTGGCTCCTTTATTTAAAACTTGATTCCTTTTTAGATTCATGGTATGGAAGAAAAATTCAAATTGAATCGGGAGGGTCTTTTCATGGAAGATGAAAATATCCTGCCTAAAAGGCCATTAGGAAAGACAGGGGTAGAGGTCTCAATCCTCGGACTGGGTGGAGAGGGGATATTAAGAACCTTTGGTAAAGAGAAAGAGGCTGTTTCCCTTATCCAACGAGCTATAGGTTTAGGGATCACCTATTTCGAATCTGCCCGAATCTACTCGGGGAGTGAATCCTACTATGGAATGGCCTTGAAAGAAAGGCGAAGGGAAATCTTCTTGGCTAGCAAATCCCATGAACGAACAGGGGATGGTGCATTAAAAAATTTGGAAACCACCTTAAAAACCATGAATACCAATTACCTCGATCTTTGGATGATCCATGACGTGAGGACTCCTAAGGACATTGATCAGATCTTCGCTCCCAAGGGAGCCATCAAGGCCTTTGAATCTGCCAAACGCAACAAATTGGTTCGATTCATTGGAATCTCCGGACATCGAAACCCCACCATCCTCTCCAGGGCCATTGATCTTTTTCCGTTTGATGCGGTTTTGATGCCTGTGAATCCGGCTGAACCCCACTATTGGTCTTTTCTTAGTGAAGTTTTACCCAAGGCACAACAGAAAGGAATGGGAATTCTCGGAATGAAAACTCTTTCGAGGGGGATCTCGATTAAAATATTTGGGATCGAGTCTGTTGAAAATTTTTTCCGTTTCGCCTTGAGCCAATCCATCTCCGCTGTAGTGGTGGGTTGTGATACCCTTGAGCAATTAGAAAAGAATGTTCAAATCGCCCGATCTTTTCAACCGATGCCAGTCAGAGAGCAAGAGATT
>JBBIRT010000125.1:0-2246 GCA_037441725.1 Deltaproteobacteria bacterium
AAATTTTTGAAGGAGCCCCCCCCTTGGTGCTTTCCCTCTTAGCAGACTCAGGTTGGAATCTGAGGGCTGAGTTGGGTATCTTTAACACCCCATCTCGATGAGCCACCATAATTGAGACATTGGCAGTCATTCCAGGTTTCAACCTCAGATCTTTATTGTCCACTTCAATGACCACATCATAGGTAACCACATTCTGAATCGTAATGGGAGCATTGCGAATCTCAGAAACCCTTCCATGAAATGTTCTCTCAGGATAGGCATCCACGGTGAAGAAGGCCTCCTGACCTACTGCCACCCTCCCAATATCCGCCTCACTCACGTTGGTATCCACCTGCATTTTAGTGAGGTCTTTTGCAATGGTAAACAGGGTTGGGGCTTGAAGGCTTGCAGCGACGGTTTGTCCCACATCCACATTCCTTGAAATGACAATTCCATTGACCGGGGATCGGATGGTGGTATATCTCAAATTGGTTTCCGATACCTTTAGGGAGGCTTTGGCCTGTTCCACTTGAGCCTTGGTTGACTCAACCTGAGCTCGGGCTGACTCCAACTGGGCCAAGGCCACTTCTCTTTGAGCCTGTGCCGTATCGTAGCTTGCCTGAACAGTATCTAAGGCTGCTTGAGCAATCACCTGTCGTTCCAATAAGGACCGATTTCTGTCGAGTGTCTTTTTAGCCTCCAAAAGGGCAACCTCTGCCTTCATCAGATTGGCTTTTGCAGTCTCATAATTCGCTTTTGCATTTTCATGATTCGCCTGGGCATTTAATACATTAGCCCTTCCCTGTTCCACCTGAGCCTCAAAGATGGCTGGGTCAATCTGGGCAATCACCTGACCTTCTTTTACTCTGGTATTAAAATCAGCATAAAGGAATTTGATCGTCCCTGAGACTTGGGACCCAACAAGGACAGTGGTGACAGGATTGATCGTCCCAGTCGCTGTGATTAAAAAGCTGATTTCTCCCCGTTCAACCTTCACGGTTCGATATTTTTGGTTTGATCCTTTACTTCCCATTGATTGAAATAGATAAAAACCTCCAATCCATAAGAGTATGAAAAGGATGAGAATCAGAATCAAACGCTTCTTTACTGAAGTCTTCATTTATTTATTGGTTCCCTTCTGCTTAAACTTTCATCTGGAAATTCATTATAAAATATATCATTCTTGTCCAAATTAAGTTTTTAAAAAATCTGTAATTTGGACAGTAAAATGACCCTTTATGGCTAATATCTCTTTATAAACCCTGAATTAGCCTATTCAAAGGCCCTTTTTAGCTATGAATGATCAATGTTGCTTTATTATTTTGAACAGCATAACGATATATATAAAAAAACAAAAAAGGAACCTGTTTTCTAAAACAATCAAATTCTGTCAAAAAAGCTAATAATTTTAATAGGCAAATATAGAATTTTCAATTAATTTGGACAGCTCTGAAAATATATATTTATTTAATGATGAGCAAGGTCTATACCAATTCATTTATGAAGATTCTTTAATGCCTTTCAGTCTCCCTTCCAGAAAAGGTGAGATAAGAAAGAGGCCGAACAGATGAGAATGACTATTGAAAATTGGATGAGGAGAGATGCTCACTTAGGTTCTTTGTGGATTTACTCCCTATGATTTTCAATAGCCTAATAACCAATGAATTCGACAATCTTGACGATTTTTCGACAAATATTTCCTGTTGATGGGATATCTTTTGATCAATGGGAAAAGAAAGGGGTAAGCAATCTGCTACCCCTTTCTAATATATATCAAGAGGTTCTATTTCTTACTCACATCTTCAAAGTCTGCATCTACCACATCCTCTTGTGCCTTTGCTCGGGCCCCCCCCTGAGCCCCTGCTTCTGCACCAGCCCCTGCCGCCCCCTTCTGGGAAGCTTTAGCATACATTGCCTCAGCTAATTTATGGGATGATCGGGTCAACTCCTCTCCTGCTGATTTAATCGTATTCAGGTCATTTGACTCCATCGCCTTTTTTGCCTTTGCAATCGCATCTTCGATATTCTGTTTTTCGCTCAAATCGATTTTATCTCCATATTCTTTCAGCGACTTTTCTGTCGTATAGATGAGGGTATCGAGATGATTTCTGGCTTCCGCCAGTTCTCTTCTCTTTTTATCCTCGGCAGCATGGGCCTCTGCATCCTTGACCATCTTTTTAATTTCCTCCTCACTGAGGCCACTCGAGGCCGTAATACGAATGGATTGCTCTTTCCCTGTACCTAAGTCTTTTGCCGAAACATGGACA
>JBBIRT010000125.1:2271-9338 GCA_037441725.1 Deltaproteobacteria bacterium
CGAGGAGCAGGCGGAATTCCAACCAACTCAAATTGGCCAAGGGTTTTATTGTCTGCAGCCATCTCCCTTTCTCCCTGCAAGACGTGGATGGTCACAGCAGGTTGATTGTCAGATGCGGTTGAGAAGATCTGGCTCTTTTTTGTAGGAATGGTGGTATTTCTTTCGATCAGTTTGGTAAAGACCCCCCCAAGGGTTTCGATTCCGAGAGAAAGGGGAGTCACGTCGAGAAGCAGGACATCCTTCACCTCTCCCTTTAGAACTCCTGCCTGTATGGCCGCACCAATTCCTACTGCCTCATCAGGGTTGACACTCTTGTTGGGTTCCTTTCCAAAGATCTGTCTCACCTTTTCCTGAACTTTTGGCATTCTGGTCATTCCACCCACCAGGATCACTTCGTCGATGTCTCTGGCAGAAAGGCCAGCATCAGCAAGAGCTTGACGGCACGGTCCTTCAACCATGTCAATGAGATCCTCTGTCAATTTCTCAAGTTTAGCCCTTGTTAATTTCATGTTCAGGTGTTTGGGACCTGAGGCATCCGCTGTGATAAAAGGGAGATTGATATCTGTCTCCATCATATTGGAGAGTTCAATCTTTGCCTTCTCAGCAGCCTCTTTCAATCTCTGGAGGGCCATACGGTCTTTCCTCAAATCGATCCCTTGATCTCTCTTAAACTCATCTGCTAAATAATCGATGATTCGTTGATCGAAATCATCCCCTCCTAAGTGGGTATTTCCATTCGTTGATTTGACCTCGAATACACCATCCCCTAACTCGAGGATAGAGATATCAAAGGTCCCTCCTCCCAAATCAAAGACCGCAATCTTCTCATCCTTCTTCTTTTCAAGGCCATAGGCCAGAGAGGCGGCTGTGGGTTCATTGATGATTCGAATGACATTGAGGCCTGCGATTCTACCCGCATCTTTGGTGGCCTGTCGCTGGCTATCATTGAAATAGGCAGGAACCGTGATCACAGCATCGGTCACCTTCTCACCCAGGTAGGCCTCGGCAGTCTCCTTCATCTTCTGAAGGATGAAGGCAGAGATCTCAGGAGGACTGTACTCCCTATCCCTCACCCTGACCCAAGCATCTCCATTCTTATTTTCAATGATTTTATAGGGAAGGATCTTTAGATCCCTTTGAACCTCAGGATCGGTATACTTTCTCCCCATCAGACGTTTTATGGAGAAGATGGTATTTTCAGAGTTTGTAATCGCTTGCCTCTTAGCAATTTGCCCTACGACTCTTTCACCTTTATCCGTAAAGGCTACCACGGAAGGTGTGGTTCGGCTTCCCTCTGGGTTGGCAATCACGACTGGATCCCCTCCTTCCATGACTGCCACCACTGAGTTGGTCGTTCCTAAATCAATTCCTATTGTCTTTGCCATTTTATTTTCCCCTCCTTAGAAAAATTTCAAAATCATTTAGTCACCAGAGACTCCTTCCCAGGAGCCTTTGACACAGAGACCGTTGCGGGTCTCAAGAGTCTGTCATTTAAGAGATAGCCCTTTTGAAACTCTTCCACAACATGATTGGGTTCGTGGATGTCAGTCTCCACCACCAACATGGCTTCATGCATGGACGGATCAAATGGCTTCCCAACGGATTCAAATGAAGAGAGACCAAATTTGTTTAGGGTCTGGAGAAGTTGTTGAATGGTCAACCTTACCCCTTCAATTAAGACTCCTGTATCCACCACTTTTTGAGCATGGTTGACCGCCCTTTCCAGATTGTCAATAAAAGGAAGGATTTCTCGAATCAAATCCTCATTAGCGAATTTGGTCCAATCCTCTCTTTCTTTGGCCGCTCTCTTTTTATAATTCTCAAAATCAGCAGCGGTTCTCAGCAGCCGATCATAATTTTCTTTTGCCTCCCTTTCTTTCTCCTCAAGTTTTTTTCTTAGTTCCGTAATTTCATTCCTTTCTCCCTGTGGTCCCTCTTCTAATCTCAATTCTTCATTCTTGGTTGGAATCTCATCTTCATGGGTATCCTTACCCACTCCATTCTCTCCTTGTCCATTCTTCTTTCTTTCCATCTCCATTTCTCCAATACCCCTAATTCCAGCAAATGCTCACCCAATCTTACAGAGACTATTGTGATTCAAGTATCTCTGTAAGAAGTTTTGCCGTATAACTCACAAGAGGGATCACCCTCGAATAATTCATCCTCTGGGGACCAATAACCCCTAATACACCCAGGACCTCTCCTCCACAACTATAGGTAGACGTCACCACACTGCAAGTCTCCATCTCCTGGACTTGATTCTCTGAGCCAATGGCAATTTGAACCCCCTTGGGCTCCATAAATTTGTCCAATAGTTTGATCATGGTAGCTTTTTCCTCGAATGCCCGAAAGAGTTCAGTCATCTTTGAAACATTACTAAATTCAGGCTCATTCAGGATATTGGTCTTCCCTTCAATAAAGACATCAGCATCGTCGATGGAAGAAACTGCTTTTTCTCCCAATTTCAGTGCCTGTTCAAAGAGGTCGTCATATGCATTTTTAGCAAATTTCATCTGTTCTAAAAGTTTTTCTCTAACTTGATAAAGGGGAAGACCTACCAAAAAGCCATTGAGATAGTCGGCAAGATGATTTAATTCGGATTGAGAAAATTCTTTCTCAACCTCAATAATTCGATTATAAACCAAACCCGTTGTACTGACTAAAATTGTCAAGACCATATGTCTTCTCAGCTTCACAAACTCGATGTGTTGAAGGACTACCAGACTCATTCGAGGAGTCCAAACGACTCCCAGATAATGAGAGGAGGAGGAAAGGATTCGTGAAATCTCCCTGAAAAGGTCAGGCCCTTCAATGAGGCGATTTAAGTACTTGGATCGGATTTCCTGCTGTTCCTGATCATTGAGTTCTTTGATATTGATGATGGAATCGACATAGAATCGAAGTCCCTTTTCTGTTGGAATCCTCCCGGCTGAAGTATAGGGTTGAGCCAATAAACCTAAATCCTCCAAATCTGACATGATATTCCGTATAGAAGCTGGGCACAGATTAAGATTCGACTTCTTGGAAATTGTCCTTGAACCCACAGGTTCTGCATGGAGGATATAGTCCTCCACCACAATTTCCAAAACCCTTCTCATCCGCTCAGAAAGATAAATATCCATCTTTTCTCCCCTTTTACCTGGTTAAAACATAACTAAATCCCTTGGAGAGACCCCTTTTGTTCTTCTAAGATAATAATGGCAAGGGCTTTTGTCAAGATAATGGAAAAAGGTACGAATAAGTGATATCTCTTCTCTAATTATAGAGATCTATTGAATTTTTTATAAATCCAGAGAGGCCTTTATCCCTTTTCCTTTTAGGACTCATTTCCCCATATCTTATCTGGAATCTCTATTTGATCTAAATTATTAGGTAAATAGAAGTTTTGTTCAAAAGTGCGGTGATAAGAACTCCATCTTGATCCTTCTAATCCCTGGTTTTTGATAAATTGTTGAATTCCATTCATTTTTGCATCCATATCATCAAGGTAGTGGAGCATTACTGCCTCTAACGTCATAGGTCTTTTGGGTGAACCCCAAATATCTTGACCATGATGGCTGAGAATGAAATGTTTGAGCAGAATCGATAAGTCTTTTGGGAAATCGGGCAATTGTTTGATCTTTTCCTCTACCTTTTCTATCCCAATGATAATATGACCTAATAGCCGTCCCTTATCTGAATAGTCAAAGGAACGATGATAAGTCAATTCTTCTACTTTACCCAAATCATGGAGGATTGAGGCCGTCAGGAGGAGGTCTAAATTTAACCCATGGTAATGACTCACATTCTTAACAACCAGTTGGGCCAGGGAGAGGGTATGCTCTAAAAGACCTCCTAAGTAATTGTGATGGAGCCATTTGGAAGCAGGAGCCATTTTGAAGAGCTTAATAAAGGATTCATCCTCCCAAAAAAGTTGAAGAAGCCTATTGAGGTGTGGACTCTTAATCATTTGACTAAGCTCTAAAAGAGAACGGAACATCTCTTCCACATCTTTTTCTGTGGAGGGAAAAAATTCTGAAAGGATAATCTTTTCTTCATCCATTCTCTCAATATAGGTGATATTCAATTGAAGATGATCCTGAAAGGATACCGCTCTTCCTTTTACATGGACGAAGTCGTCTTTTTGAAAGGATTCTTTAAAATTTTCAGCAGAGGTCCAAATCCTCCCTTCCATCTCACCCGATCGGTCTATCAATTTCAATTTCAAATAGATATTCCCAGCCTTAGTAATCCCTGAGGTTTTTTCCTGCACCAAAAAGAAGGAATCAATATTGTCATTCTCTTTGATTTCATTGATGAAGATCTTCATTTTACACCCTTCGTATTTAGGATTGATCTCCTCTCTTACTCACTGATTGAGGATTACTTTTAAACCTAAAAAGTTGGGCAAGTAGTTTATTTGAAGTGTTCAAATCCCAATCGAGAAGGAATATATATTTTTCCATCTCTTCGGATGATCTGGAGCCCTTCTTTTTGTGGAAGGATCTCCCCAATAAGAGTAATTGGGATTTTTAATAATCGAGAAAGGGAAGAGATTTTCCCCCTTATTTCATTGGGTGCCGTAAATAAAAGTTCATAATCCTCTCCGCCAGAAAGGGCGAAATGGATAGGATCATTTGAAAGGGAATGAATCCATTTCTGGTAGGATCTTGATAAAGGAATGCGATTCTCCCAAATACATGCTCCCACTCCACTTTCTTTCAAAAGGTGAGAGGCATCGATCAACAAACCATCACTCACATCGATCATCGCTGTTGCCCAATGTTTTTTAGCAAGGATCTGACCCAATTCAATTCTTGGACAAGGGGAAAGAAGCTTTTGAATCAACCCTTTAGATCCTTGGATCTTTCTTCCTTCCTGGAGAATCTTTAACCCCAGTGCAGCATCCCCAAGGGTGCCAGTGACAAAAAGGGCATCCCCCACCCTTGCACCTCTCCTGAACAGAATATTCTCCTCCCTTCCCTCTCCCAAAAGGCAGAGGTTAATTACTATTTTTTGGGAAAGGGAGGTATCTCCCCCTACCAATTCGACCTTGAATTGTTCTGCTTCCTTTTTCAATCCTCGATAAAATAAGGAAATAAATGATAATGGAAGGTTCTTTGGAAGCCCAATTGAGATAAGAAAATATTTTGGAGTCCCTCCCATTGAGGCAATATCACTCAGATTGACTGCGAGGGCTTTTCTTCCAAGATCAAAGGGATTGGTCCAGGACCTTCTGAAATGGATATCCTCAATTAAGATATCGGTCGTGAGGAGAAGAATCTTTTTCCCCAACTTAACGACAGCGACATCATCACCGATCCCTTGGACTAAAAAAGGATCAGAGGAGGAAGTCCATTTGCGGATTCGATCGATCAGTCCAAATTCACCCACCTCTCGGAGGGTCCTTCTCGTCATCATCAACCCCAGATATTTCTATGGGAAAAAGGACCAGATTTATTGCCTCTCAAGTCAGGAGTCACTAACTTACTTTTTTATGGTCAAGGGCGATCTTTAGAACTTCATCCATGTGCTTTACTGGGATGAAGTTGATCCTTTTTCTTACATAGATTGGGAGCTCCATGAGATCTTTTTTATTCATCGAAGGGATAATCACATTCTTAATTTTATGTCTGAGTGCAGCAAGGGCTTTCTCCTTAAGGCCTCCAACAGGTAAGACCCTGCCCCTGAGGGTAATCTCACCTGTCATGGCCACATCCTTCCTGACTGGAAGACTCGTGAGGGCAGAGAAAATAGAGACTGCCATGGTAATGCCAGCAGAGGGTCCATCCTTTGGAATGGCCCCAGCTGGGACATGGATATGGATCTCTTTATTATTCAATGTATTTGGATTGATATGATAGGCTTTCCCTTTAGATCGGGCATAGGTGAGTGCAGCCTGAGCAGATTCCTTCATCACATCTCCAAGGTGCCCTGTCAGGATGAGCGATCCCTTGCCTGGAGTGGTTGAAGCCTCAATATAGAGAATATCCCCTCCTGTTTCTGTCCATGCAAGGCCTGTAGCCACACCGACTTCGTTGCGTTTCTGTTCCTCCTCGGTCAAATAGATAGGGGGACCTAAAAATCGATGAAGATTTTTAGTATTAATTTTGGTTTTCTCCTTCTTCCCCTCTGCTATTTTTCTAGCAACCTTTCGACAGATGGCAGCCAATTGCCTTTCAAGATTTCTTAACCCTGCTTCTTGAGTATATTGGGAGATGATGAGTAAGATAGCCTTATCAGAAATCTCCAGCATCTCGTGTTGGATCCCATTCTCCTCCATCTGCCTGGGGAGAAGAAAGGTTTTAGCGATTTTCAATTTTTCAAGATCAGTGTATCCAGGAAGGTTAATCACCTCCATACGGTCTTTTAAGGCGGTAGGAATGGGATCGATGAGGTTCCCTGTAGTGATGAACATCACTTTCGAGAGGTCAAAGGGAACATTGAGATAGTGGTCACTGAAGGCATTATTCTGCTCAGGATCGAGGACCTCTAATAGGGCTGAAGCTGGATCCCCACGAAAATCGATGCCTATTTTATCCACTTCGTCCATCATAAATACTGGATTATTGCTCCCAGCCTGTTTAATGGATTGGATAATCCGACCAGGGAGGGCCCCGACATAAGTCCGGCGGTGTCCACGAATCTCTGCCTCATCCCTTATCCCTCCAAGGGAGATTCGCACAAATTTTCTTCCAAGGGCCCGTGCGATGGATCTCCCTAAGGAGGTTTTGCCCACTCCAGGGGGACCGATGAAACAGAGAATAGGACCCTTCATACTTCTCTTCAATTTATGGACGCTTAAATATTCCAAGATTCGTTCTTTCACCTTTTCCAAGTTGTAATGATCTTCGTCTAACACCTTTTTTGCCTTTTGAAGATCAAGATTGTCATGAGTTGAAATGGACCAGGGCATATGGATGAGCCAATCAAGGTATGTCCGGACCATAGAGGCCTCTGCTGCATCAGGATGCATCTGCTCTAAACGGGCAAGCTCTCGCCGAGCCTCCTTCTCAACCTCTTTGGGCAACTTTGCCTTTATGATCTTTTGTCTTATCGCTTTGATATCTTCGGTTCTCTCATCTCCC
>JBBIRT010000126.1:0-8961 GCA_037441725.1 Deltaproteobacteria bacterium
ATCGATCGCCAACTCCTCGATCTTTCAAAAGAGATTTATTGGTCTTCTGGAAGAGAGATTTTGGGGGCCCTGTTTCACTTTCTATCAGGAGGAGTAGATGGAGTCATCTTTCTCACCTCTTTTAAGTGTGGGATTGATGCCCTTCTTCAAGAATTCATTAAGAGAAAGCTGAAGATGCAGGGAGGATCCTCTGTCCCCCTGCTCATCCTATCCTTTGATGAGCACACAGGAAAGGAAGGCTTGACCACCCGAATGGAGGCATTTCGGGATGTGGTAGAGGAAAGAAAAAGGACCAAATTCCAATCCTAATCTTTTTGATCATTGGAGATAGGAATAGATCGCGATGGGCCACTACTTAGGAATTGATGTGGGTTCGATTACCACCAAAATGGTGGTATTAGGGGAAGACGGTCAGGTCCTGGCCAAATCTTATATTCGCAACAACGGTCGACCCATTGAAGCCATCCAGAGAGGGATGGAAGAGATCCTACTGAAGTTAGGGCAAAATCTCTCCATTGATGGGGTGGCCACCACCGGGAGTGCAAGGCACCTGGCTGCCTATCTTGTTGGGGCGGACCTTATAAAAAATGAGATTACTGCCCATGCCATTGCAGTCATCGACTTTCTCCCTGAGGCGAAGACTATCTTCGAGATTGGTGGCCAGGATTCGAAGCTCATTGTGCTGAGGAGGGGGGTGGTTTCCGACTTCGCGATGAATACCGTTTGTGCTGCAGGGACAGGATCTTTCTTAGATCAACAGGCAGCTCGTTTAGGGATTTCAATCGAAGCATTCGGGGCCCTCGCATTGAAGTCAAGTCATCCAGTAAAGATTGCTGGGCGGTGTACAGTCTTTGCCGAAACGGACATGATTCACAAACAGCAGATTGGACATGCGATGGAAGATATCATTGCAGGTCTCTGCGATTCTTTGGTGAAGAATTATTTAAATAATGTCTGCCGGGGAAAAGAGATCCTTTCTCCGATTGTCTTTCAAGGAGGGGTGGCAGCAAACTTAGGGATTCGGAGAGCCTTTGAAAAGGAATTAGAGGTTTCTCTCATCGTTCCCGATCATTTCGATGTGATGGGAGCCATTGGTGCAGCTAAATTGGTGAAGAAGGCCCATCCCCCCAGAACTCGATTTAAGGGATTTGACCTTCCTCAAAAGTCGTGTTCCACCAGGGGATTTGAATGTGGTGAGTGTGGGAATCAATGTGAAGTGATTGAGCTTTTAGTCGATCAACAGGTCGTGGCCTGTTGGGGGGACCTCTGCGAACGCTATCGGCCTTCTCAAACTCAATAGTTTCAGATTATCCATGGAAGGACGTTACCCTACCTCTCTCAATCGTTATGTTTATCTCTTTCTCTTTCAGTTCTGTTCGACCTTGATTCCCAGGTCGATCCAGAGGTTTTTCAGTGTGGTCATTGGTGATCTTTTTTACCTTTTGATGAGAAGGACTCGAACCAATGTCCGAAAGAATATTGAGGGGGTAAGTCAAGGAAGGTGGTCAAAGAGAAGGATCGATTTCTTAACCCGTCGGACGTTCCAGAATTATGGACAATACCTATTGGATTATATGGTGCTACATCGCCTTCGGCCCTCGAACAAATCCAAATGGGTTGAAGAAGAGGTAGGGGTAGGTTATATGAGGGAAGCCCTGGTTGCAGGAAAAGGGGCAATCTGTATCACCCCCCATCTCGGGAATTGGGAGATAGGAGGGCTCCTCCTCTCTTTCAGGGGAGGAAAGCTTCATGTGGTGACCCTTGATGAAAGAGATGCCGATACCAGGTCTTTTCGAGAGGAGATGAGGAGAAGAAGGGGGATCAAAAATCTTTATATCCATCCTGAGGATCATTCTCCAATGGCCATCTTAGATGCTGTCAAAGCACTTCAGCGAAATGAGATCATTGCCATGCTTGGAGATCGGGTTGAAACTCAACGGACCATGGTGTTCGATTTCTTTGGGAAAAAGACTGCCTTCCCCATCGGAGCAGCCCTCCTGGCTATGGCTACTGGAGCACCAGTTCTACCAGTCTTTGTAGTGATGGGAGAGAATCGGAAGTATCGAGGGATCATCGAACCTCCAATCTATTTTCATCCCTCTTCCAGAAAAGAGAAGGAGAAGGTCATCCAAGAGGGGATGGAAAGGTTGATCAAAATATTTGAAGGGTATATCGAAAAATTTCCAGATCAATGGTATAATTTTTATTCTTATTGGGAGAGTAAGGAATCATGACCGAATCTAAGGATCATTTGATCGAAAAGATCAAACAGCTCATTATTCAGAGATTGAGATTGGTGGATATGACCCCTGAGATGATCGAAACCGATGCCCCCCTATTTGGAGAGGGTTTGGGCCTCGACTCCATCGATGCCTTAGAACTCGTTTTGGGATTGGAAAAAGAGTTTGGGGTGGTCATCCCTGATGCAGAAGTGGGGAAGAAAGTTTTTCAATCGGTAAGGACGATGGCCCAATACATCTTAGAGAATCAGGGAGCCGTATGAACCCATTAAAAGAAAAGATTGCCTTTTGCTTTCCTGGACAACTTCAAGAGAGACCCCTATTGGACAATCATCATTCCCTAAAAGAGGACCCCTATTTTAAAGACTTGGTTGAGAAGGCCTTTAGGCAGACGAAATTCAACCTACTCCATTTTTCATTTGAGGGGGAGGAGAAAGAGGAGGATCTCAGCCTGAAGCTTCAAATCTCTACCTACATCCTCTCCATGGTCTACTTTTACCGTCTTAAATCTTCTGGGTGGAATCCAGACCTTTTGGCTGAACACAGTATGGGAATGTATGCTGCCTTAGCAGCCTCAGAGGCCATCAGTTTCGAAGAGGGCCTTTATATTACGGAGGCCATCGGGACGCTCTTAAAAAGAGAAGGAGAGATTCGTCGGGGAGCGATGGCCAGCATCATCGGCCTTACCCTGGAAGAGGTCCAAAAAATCTGTCAAGACCTTGATGGCTTTCAACTCACCATTGCTAATTATAATGGTTCAAGGCATTTTGTCATTTCTGGAGAGGAGGAGGGAGTGGAAAGGGCGATCTCTCTTGCCCTTTCCCGAAAGGCCCTCTCAGCAACCCGGCTGGCCTTCCGGACCGCCCTTCATTCCCCATTGCTCTATTCATTAAGGGAGGAGATCATCGAGATCCTCAAGGATATTAAGGTTCAGCCCCTCAAGGTACCGATACTCAATCATTGGACGATCAAACCCTTGAAGAGGGAGGAGGTAAAAGATTTTCTCTCTCAGGAGATTGGACGTCCAGTCTATTGGATTCGATGTGTTGAGAAAATGCTCCAGGAAGGGTTTAGGCATTTTGTCGAAGTGGGACATGAGGCCACCCTTTCAAAATTGATACGCTGGATGGATCATGAAGTTGAGGTTTTCTCAACAGGAGATCGCTTCACCTTACCGAAATGTCATGCTGGGGAAACATAACCAAAGAACAATCCAGCTGGGAAGCCAATGAAATATCATGAAACTCCCCTACAGGTTCGATTTTATGAAGTAGATGCCTATGGGATCGTTTGGCATGGCCACTATGTTGGGTGGTTTGAAAAAG
This sequence comes from Deltaproteobacteria bacterium, assembly GCA_037441725.1. GTDB lineage: Bacteria > Desulfobacterota > BSN033 > BSN033 > UBA1163 > JBBIRT01. The sequence goes on from JBBIRT010000126.1 coordinate 3,566, forward strand.
GTCGAAATGACCTGACCCAGAGGTTCCAAATGGGTCCTTTTCAGCTAAGAGAGATGAATCTTCTGGCTCCTGTGGTCGAATTGAACTGCCAATTCAAACTCCCTGCGACCTTTGGGGATTCTCTTATTGTTCAGACAACGATGGAAAGGACCGAGGTGGCCAAATTGATTTTTCACTATCGGGTCGTCAGCCCGACCAACGGAAAAATTTTGGCAACGGGATTCACCACCCATGTTCTCATGGATCTCAAAGGGACCCTTCTTTACAGGGTTCCTTTAGAAATTCTTGAGAGAATCGAAGCGATGCAAAGGTATTTGGGGGTATAGGAGGAAAAAGTTTAAAGGATCCTCTTAAGTTTGAAATCTTATGAAGATTCTTCTCATCGATCCTCCTCATAAACTCTTTCCTGGTCTTCGGATGTGGGCTCCTTCATTTGGCCTCCTTCAATTGGGTGCTTACCTGGAGAGAGAAGGGTTTGAGGTCCAGATCATTGATGCCACTGCCCTCTCTGCTCCTTGGAAGGAGCTTACCGAAAAGGTTTCGACCTCAAAGGCTGATCTTATCGGGGTTACCTGTTCAGCCACTTGCCTTTCCCCTGAAGCCATTCAGACGATTCAGCTTTGCCGAAAACTTTCTCCTCACGCCATCATCGTTGCAGGAGGAAGTCATTTTACCCTGATGGCCAAGACTATCCTCGAGGAATTAAAAGAATTAGACTATATTATCTTAGGCGAAGGAGAGCTGGCCTTTTCTCAATTCCTTCAAGATTTATTTAGAGGAGGAAAGGGAAAGGGAGTAAAAGGCGTGGCCTATCGAGAGGATGGCAAGGTCATCCTCAACGAGAGGCCCGCTCCCATCCCCAACTTAGATTCCCTTCCCATGCCTGCCTATCATCTCATCAATATGGAGAGTAATGCCTATTATTGGCACGGCATGGGAAGAAGGGCATTCGGTCTTTCTACCAGTCGCGGTTGTGGAGACCATTGTGCCTATTGCTCTGAGACAAGATTCTGGGAAGGGGTCTGGAGGGGACGGAGTGGAAAGAAGGTTATAGAGGAGATCTCTTTTCTTCATCGTCAATACGGGAAAACCCTTTTTGTCTTCAACGAAAATACCTTTAACTGGAGCAGGAGGCGTGTTGAGGAATTTCTCGAAGAATTAGGAAAGACAGGGCTTCGGATTCACTTCTGGTTCCAGTCCCGCATCAAAGATATTCTCCGAGACGAGGACCTCTTACCTGAAATGAAACGTCTTGGCCTTTATGAGGTGATGCTGGGCATTGAAAGCATTCACCCTGAGGTTCTCAACCAGTATAACAAACAGCAGTCTCGAGAGATGGCCCAGAAGGCCATTGATCTTCTCAGAAAGAATAAGATCATGGTCATGGCCAATCTCATGTTTGGGGAATGGAATGACTCTGAAGAATCGCTCCAAGAGGTATTCCAATTTGTTAAAAACCAGAGTGACTTCTTAGTCCTGACCCTTACGACCCCCCTTCCTGGAACAAAATATTTTGAAGAAGCCGAACGGTTGGGGAGGATCCGGGAGAGGGATCTGGGTCGATACGATTTCATGCACCCCATAATGGATACGAAGTTCCTAACCGCTCAAGAGGTCCATCGTCTTCACCAACTCTATCTGAAGAAATATTATACCCAACCCAGGATCCTCTTAGGCGCTTTTTTCAATCCAAATCCTTTCAAACGGATGGCCTATCGACTCATCCTCAGATATGTCTGGGAGAATGCCACCCAAAGACCCTGGAAGCAGCCGAATCTTGAAGAATCATTCGAAGGGGTGAGTTCGGAAGGGGAAGCTCGGAGTATTAGGGCATGAGGCCACATTCCAAATTTAATCATCAAGCCTTAAAAAAGGTCCTCCTCATTTTTCCAAGGGAAGAAGGAGTAAAGTTTTCCAATGACACCCTCTATCCCTTTCCAATTTTAGGGCTCACCCTGCTTGCCTCTCTATTTCCAAAAAATTATGAGGTCAAAATTATCAATGAAGTGATTGAGAAAGTCGATTTTGAAGCTGAGGTGGATTTGGTGGGGATCACAGGTTTGACCTGCGTAATTCAAAGGGCCTATGCCATTGCGGATCGATTTCGAGCAAGGGGGGTAAAGGTGATCTTAGGAGGTGTTCATCCAAGCCTTCTGCCTGAAGAGGCCAAGGAACATGCGGATTCAGTATGCATTGGAGAAGCAGAGGGAATGCTTGAGAGGGTGTTAAAAGATTTTGAGGCCGGGGAGCTTAAACCTTTTTACAAGAATCGGGAGTGGTCAGATCTAAAAGGATTACCCATTCCAAGACGGGACCTCTTAAGCAAGAGTTATCATCCCTTTTTTAAGGTGATCGAAACCACTCGGGGCTGTCCCAATCGATGTGAATTTTGTTCTGTACCGATCATCAATGGAAAACGGTATCGACTCCGACCTCTTGAAGAGGTGGATCAGGAACTCTCTAAAATCATCCAGAAAAAAGGAGAGTATCTCTTTTTGGCCGATGATAATGTGACCGCAAAAGAAGATTACGCCCTTGGCCTCTTTGAGATCTTTAAACGTCACCAGGTCAAGTGGATGGCCTTTACGACCATCAAGATCGCTTTGAATGAAAACCTTCTTAAAAAGGCCCAGGAGAGTGGTTGCGTCTCTCTTTTCATCGGATTCGAATCCCTCCTCCAAGAGAACTTAGATAGCATTTCAAAACGATTTGTCCATGCAAAGGAGTTATCGAATTGGATCAGGATCATTCAACAGCACAGGATTGGAATTCATGGTTCATTTATCTTTGGATTCGATGGAGATGACCCTTCCATTTTTAAAAAGACCGTCCAATTTGTCCAACAGAATAATATTGAACTTCCAACCTTTTCTATCCTTACCCCCTTTCCCGGAACCCCTCTTCAGAAAAGGCTTGATGAAGAAGGGAGGATTTTTGACCGAAACTGGTCTCATTATGATATGAGCCATGTAGTCTTTAAGCCCAAGAGGATGAGCATTCAAGAACTCCAGGAGGGCTACCTCTGGGCACAGAAATATATTTGTGCTCCCCGATCCATTTTGAAACGGCTTCTCTTTGGCCCAAGACACCACTTCTTTTATTTCTTAATGTCTAATTTTGTCCTTAGAGGGCCTCAGATGGAGGTTATCCACCGGGTCAAACGGGAATGGCTTCCAGTGTTAAAGGGGATTGAAAAATACCCCTACCGTCCCCCCTCCTCAGAGGAAAGGGATAAGGGTGAACGGCATTTTTCTTTAGGACAAAGTTCATCATGAAAATCTTGCTCCTCTCTGTGAATCGTGAAAGGATGCCCTATCCTGTCTTTCCTCTCGGATTGGCATACATAGCTGGGGCCCTAAAAGGGAAAGGCCATCAAATTGAAGTGATGGATCTCTGTTTCTCTGAGGAAGTCTCACTCGATCTTTATCGAACCCTCCATCGTTTTCAGCCGGGTCTGATCGGCATCTCTCTAAGAAATTTAGATAACCTTACCTATCCAACCTCTGTCTCTTATCTAAAAGAGGTGGAGGAGGTAATTAAAATTTGTCGCCAAATGACCTCCGCCCCATTGGTCCTTGGAGGTTCAGGATATTCTTTGGCTCCAAAGAATCTCCTTTCCTATTTTGATATTGATTTTGGCATTATTGGAGAAGGAGAAGAGATTTTTCTCCAATTGATAGAGACCCTCGAGCAAGGAAAGGAGATCCTTCCCTCCTCCAATCTCCTCATTAAAGGGAAAAGTATCCCTGCTTTGATTGAAGGGGGAAAGGTATTTCCCCTCCCTAACCCAGATCGGAGCCTTTTTAGAACCTATCGCTACTTAGAAGAAGGGGGGATGGCTAATATTCAGACCAAAAGGGGTTGTCCTTTCTCTTGTATCTATTGTACTTATCCTCTCTTGGAAGGGAAAAGGATCAGGTTGAGAGAGACGAAGGACATCGTAGATGAGATTCAAAACCTAACCGAGGAGGGGATAGACTATCTTTACTTCGTTGATGACATCTTTAATTACCCACCTGCTTTTGCCGAAGCCTTATGTCAGGAGATGGTGAAGAGAAAGATTAAGGTCAGATGGAGTGCCTTCGTTAATCCAGGTTTTCTAAGTGAACCCCTCCTTCAATCGATGAAAGAGGCAGGTTGTGCAGGGATCGAATTCGGAACGGACTCAGGATCGACAAGAATGCTTCGGAATTACAAAAAAACCTTTACCCAAGAGGATATCATTCAATCTTCGAACCTATGTTCGAAATGGGATATCCCATACTGTCATTATCTTCTCTTTGGAGGCCCAGGTGAAGATGAGGATACCCTTGAGGAGTCCTTTGCATTGATGGACCAGCTCAATCCCACCGCCATGATTGCCATGCTCGGCATCCGAATCTATCCTGAAACAGAGATGGAAAGAATCTCCCTTTCTCAAGGAGTGATCCATCCTGATTCCAACCTCATCTATCCCCATTTTTATGTTTCTCCTCATTTAGGATCAAGACTAATTGAAGTCATTCAGGAGAAGGCCCTTTTAAGAAATCGTTGGATTGTCCCTGGATTGGAGATCAATATCTCAAAAAATCTAATCGAACAAATCCGGAAATTCCGGATTCGCGGTCCTTTATGGGAACTGGTGGGAAGGATGAAGAGGCCCAGAATCAAACCATTGGGAAATTCTAAATAAGTCTCAATTCATCCATTTCAAAGGTTCAATAAAATTCGTCTTTTTTCTATGAAAGGATCGGGTGAATGGAGGGAGGGCGAAGCGATGTTATTGGAGAACAGGGTGGCCATTGTCACAGGTGGGACCAGAGGAATTGGGAAAACCATTTGCCTCCTTTTTGCTGAAGAAGGAGCTAAGGTCGTAGCCAATTTTTCAAAAGACGTAGGGGCTGCAGAGGTCCTCAAGGAGGAGGCGAGGGAGAGGCAGTTGAACATCCGTTTGTATAAAGCCGATACGACCCAGTTTGATCAGGTCAAGGAGATGGTAGAGGAGGTCTTCGCCCAAGATGGAAGGATCGATATCCTCGTCAACAATGTCGGTCTTGTAAGAGACAATTTCTTAATGTTGATGAGTGATGAGGATTGGAACATTCTTGTTCAAACCAATCTCACCAGTCTCTTTTATTGTTGTAAAACGGTCATACGGAAAATGATTCCTCAGAGAAGAGGAAAGATCATCAATATTTCCTCTATCAGTGGAATTTTAGGGACTCCTGGTCAGGTCAATTATTCAGCCACCAAAGGAGGGATGATCAGCTTTACGAAGTCCCTGGCCAGAGAACTTGGTCCTTTCAACATCCACGTGAATGCGGTAGCTCCAGGTCTGATCGAATCAGAAGTGGTCTCCAAAATGCCAAAGGAGAGGGTGGAGGCTATTATTAAATCTTCAAGCCTTGGCAGGTTGG
>JBBIRT010000127.1:0-8895 GCA_037441725.1 Deltaproteobacteria bacterium
GCCCCCCCAATATATACAGTTTTTTGAGTGGACTGAGAGAATGCCGGAAATATTAGGACTGCCATTAACAGGATCGTGACCAATGAAATCGTAGATATCCATTTTATCTTACTCATTTTTTCTCCTCCTCATTGACTCCAATAAAGAAATGGAGCTTCTATGTTTATAAATAGGCTTTTAGTTGTCATAACGGCTCAATGCATCTTCCATGGATGAGAATGGAGGTGGGGAACGCTCGGTATATCTATTTTTTAACGCGAGAAAGGCCATCGTTTGAAATATGCCTTAATGAGTTCCCATCGGTGAACCAAGCCTCTTGGTTCATAAATGACAAAAAGAATAATCACGAGACCCCTAATGAAGAGCCCAAGGGCTGCTCCTGCAGGACCTCCCAAAGCGGGAAAGGCTGCAGATGCTGCTGGACCTGCCAGCGTAACCAAATAATCTAAAAGTTTGAGGGCGATCACTCCAAAGATAACCCCTAAGGTATTGCCCATGCCTCCTGCAATGAGCATCCCCAGATACCATACCGAGTCCAGGAAAGGAAATTGAGCAGGAAATGCATAAGTAACAAAGTGAACGAGTAGGGATCCAGCCACTCCAGCAAAAATACAGCCGATGAAAAAGGCCAAAAGTTTATAACCAAATACATTAATTCCCATCACCTCCGCTGCTAAGTCATTATCCCTAATGGCAATAAAGGCCCTTCCTATCCTGGTCCTAACCAGATTCTTAGCTACGATCGTTGATAGAATGGTAAAAATCATAACCAGGTAAAAATAACTTGTTTTAGATTTCAATACGATCCCACCTATTCGGGGTCTTGGAACAGGTAGTCCATTGGGACCCCCTGTAATACTGTAAAGCTGGAGTATCACCCAGATGATGATAAATTGTGCAGCCACGGTTGCCATGATTAAATAGAAGCCTTTAATCTTTAACGAAGGTAATCCAAAAATCAATCCCACCAACCCAGCACTTAAGGCTGCACAAGGAAGGGCGAGGAAGAAGGACCAGCCAAGTTTGGAACAAAGGACCCCTGAGACATACCCTCCCACAGCCATAAAAGCGGCATGGCCCATGGAGATCTGACCACAATAGCCAGTAAGGATATTGAGACCATGAACGCTAATCATCGTGATTCCAATCACGATGGTGAGAGTGAGCAAGGCATCACTGAGGTAGAACGGAGAAGTAAAAAGAAGGATGAGAAAGGTAATCAATATCCCCCACTGGGTCTTCGTGCGGAAGATCGCCATATCTTGTGCATAATTCTCCTGAAAGACCCCACAGGGGAAATCCATCGACTCAAACCCTCTCTATTCGTCTCAACCCAAACAGACCATAGGGTTTAAAAATGAGAACAATGATCATAACAATAAATGGAAAAACAGTAGCTACTCCACCTGCCGGAAGCAAAGGATCCAGATATCCTGCTGCAATATTTTCAAGCATTCCTAAGATGATCCCTGCTACTACAGCCCCCTCCACGGAGTCAATCCCTCCTAACAGGACCACAGCAAGAGCTTTCAACCCCACATTTTCCATTTGTATGGTTACCCCACCTTGTCCACCTAAAAGAATGCCACCGACCATACCCACTATCCATGCAATTGCCCACGAGATGGCATAAACCATGGTTACCTTGATACCGGCAACTTGGACTACTTGTTCATCTTCGGCGGTTGCCCTCATCGCCAGGCCAATTTTCGTAAATCGAAAGAAAATCATGAGTATGGTGACAGAGATCATTGAGACCATGATTCCAATCAATATCTCAGGAGGGATGGATATCTCACCCACCTGGAGGTTAATCGTTGGTAACAGTCCGTGGTAAGTGAGATATTGGCTTCCCCAGAAGAAGACTGCAAATGCATCCAATAGAGTTGCCAGACCCATCGTCACCATGATGATGGCCAAGACAGGTTTTCCTATCATCGGTCGTATAATGAGACGTTCCACGATCAAGCTCATTATAATCGCTACAATCATCGCCAAGATTAGACTGATCCAAACTGGCAAGCGAAGCATTCCTAAAAATGTATATCCCAAATAGGCCCCGATCATGACAAACTGCCCCTGGGCAACATTAAATGCTTTGGAGCATTTAAGGACAATAACAAATCCTAAAGATACCAGGGCATAGATCATACCCTGAGCAAAACCTGTAACCACTAACTGTAGAAAAAAGGCCATTAATCTCCCCGGATGGTCTTAATTTTGATTGTAGTATTCAATGATTTTGTTATTCCCTTTTTAAGGCTAACCCCCACCTCGAACGACATTTCAGTTCGATCACTGTAAATGGTAAGAATAAGGTCTCTATAATAATCCTCTAAGAAGGATCTCCTCAGCTTTCGATTTCTGGTCAGCTCACTTTCTTCTGGAGTAAACTCCTTAGGCATGATGACAAATTTCTTTATTCTAACGTCTAAAGGTAAATCTTGATTGACCCTATCGATATAGTTTTCTATCAATTGATAAACCTCTAACTTTTGGGAAAGTTCTGCAAAAGTCCGATAAATCAACCCCCTCTGCCCTGCCCATCGACTAACGCTATCATAGTGAATGGTAATAATTGCGGTTGGATAAGCCCTTTCTGGACCAGCCAACACCCAGGCATCTTTGATATAAGGGGAGGACCTTAATCGACTTTCAATTAACTGTGGAGCTAATTGTCCACCCCCGTCCAAATCGACAACATCCTTCAATCGATCTTTAAAAACGAGATGCCCATCTTCTCTGATAAAAACACTATCACCAGTATAAAACCACACATCTTTAAGAACTTCAGCAGTCTTATCAGGCTCTTTATAATAACCCATGAAAACACCGGAATGACGATAAATAAGTTCACCCATCTCGGTGATTTGTATTTCTGCACTATTAAGGACAGGACCTATCGTATCCATCTGGATATCTTCATTCCTGGCACATGTTAAAACCCCACCCTCTGTGGTTCCATAAAGACTCTTTAAGGGTAAATTGAGTGCATGGTAAAATTTAAAAACCTCAGGACTGAGCATGGCCCCAATGTTATAACAAATTCTTGCTTTGGATAAGCCAAGTTTATCCTTTATGGATCTAAAAAGAATCAAATGAGCCAAAGCGTAAAGCATCTTAAGCTTTAGGCTTGACTTTTTTCTCATCTGTTTCAATTCAGCCATTTTGTAACCCATGGGCATGAGTAGACGGGAAGTCAATCTCTTGATAGGATCAGCTTCTAAAATCTTTGCTTGGACTTCACTGGCCTGATTTTCCCACAATCGAGCCCCATAGAATACAATATTGGGCCCTATCTCCCTCGTATCCTGTTGTTGGGTTTCAGGTTTCTCATAGAAGTTCAGGATGGCACCTGAAAGGAGATGACAGCCAATTGCAATCCATTGTTCAGTGATCCAGACAGGAGGCAGAGATGGAACCACATTATCCTTTTCATTCCAAGGATCACGTTCTAATAGGAACTCAGCACTGACCTTTATTGTCCTGTAGGTATGGACCGCTCCTTTTGGAAAAGGCCCTGTGGTTCCAGAAGTATATACAATTGCACAGACATCATCCGCTCGACCCTTTTCTACTATCTGTTCAAATGCCCCTGGATGTTTCCGTTCATATTCTTCCCCTATTTGCAATACTTCTTTGAACCCAATTAAAATAGGATGATCATAATGAATCAATCCCTTATAATTCCAATAAATCACTTTTTTAAGTGCAGGCAGTTCCTCCCTGATTTGAAGGAGTTTATCTACCTGTTCCTGGTCTTCAACGATTGCAAAATTAGCCTCTGAGTGATTGGCTATGAATTTTATCTCTGCCGGCGTGAGTTCCGAATACATTCCAACTGGAACACCCTGATTCGATTGAATGGCTAACTCAGAAAAATACCACTGCGGGGCATTGTCTCCAATAATCATCACCTTATTTCCTGGCTCAAGGCCAAGGGAGAGTAACCCGAGGGCTAACTGCTTGACATTGAGGTAGTAATCTCTCCACGTATAAGGCCGCCAAATGCCATTCACCTTATATCGCATAGCTACATGACGGCCACCATACTTTTCATTATTATATTGAAGGATTTGGGGCCAAGTCTCCCCTTTTTCTTTAAAGATCTGCTTCATTGATCAATCGTTATCACCGGAGGATTCTTTTAAGTCAACCATCTTTTCTTTCGGCGGTAATGTTTGACTTCCCGATAGCTCTTCTCAGAGCCAACAGAGGATAACCCCATGTAGAATTCTTTGATCTCTTCATTATCCCTTAACATCTCCGATGGCCCATTTAAAACGATCCGCCCATCCTCCATGACATAACCATAATCAGCAATATGAAGGGCGGCTCTTGCATTTTGTTCCACCAAGAGGATCGCTACCTTTTGTTCATCATTGATCCTTTTTATGATTTCATAGATTTCCTGCATCATCAGAGGAGCAAGCCCGAGTGAAGGTTCATCAAGGAGCATTAGTTTGGGCCTGGCCATGAGAGCCCTGCCAATCACTAACATCTGCTGCTCCCCCCCTGACAGATAACCACTCGTGCGATTGTAGAAGCTTTTAATCTTTGGAAAGTAATGAAAAACCATTTCGAGATCCTTTTTGATTTGGTCATGATCTCTACGACGAAGGGCAAAGATCATCAAGTTTTCTTGAACGGTAAGGTGGGCAAGAACCCTCCTCCCTTCCATAACCTGGCTCATGCCTAATGCAGCAATCTCCTGAGGGGTGAGACGATCTATCCTGATCCCATCAAAATAGATATTACCCTCAACGATCTCTCCCTCTTCTGTCCTGAGAAGTCCAGATATGGCCTTAATGGTCGTCGTCTTACCTGCCCCGTTCGCTCCAAGGAGGGTAACGATCTTTCCATCATCCACTTCAAGGGATACCCCTCGAAGCACTTGAATGATACTTGCATAGACTACTTCGATATGATTCACTTGGAGCATCCTATCTAATGCCTCTTTCCCCTTTCATTTCTACAAACCTTAAATCTCCTGTCCTAAGTAAGCCTTTATCACGACTGGATTGCTTTTAATTTCAGCTGGAGTCCCTTCAGCAATCTTTCGTCCAAAATCGAAAACGATAATCCGATCAGCGATATCCATTACCACCCTCATATCATGTTCAACCAGGATAATAGATTTTACCCCATCTCTTAGAACTGGAATGTCAGGATAGGTTGCTCCCTGACCTTCGAATATGTCAATGATAAAACGTGTAATATCCTCCTTCTCTTCCAGGTTCATCCCAGCCATAGGTTCGTCAAGGAGTAAAACCTTTGGCTCTAAAGCTAAGGCCCTTCCTAACTCCACCCTCTTCCTCATCCCATAGGGAAGAACAGAAACCACCTTCTTTCTGATATGCTCCATTTCCAAAAAGTTGATAATCTCCTCGACTATTTGACGATGTCTTATCTCTTCACGACGGGCCCAACCCAAATAGAGAGCACAGCTAATCCAGCCATGCTTCATCAACATGTGCCGTGCTGCCATCAGATTATCTAAAGTGGTTAGTCCTGTATAGAGCTCAATGTTCTGAAAGGTTCTGGCGATTCCGAGTTTTGCTAACTGATAAGGAGGTAAGCGGGTGACTCTTTGGCCATTAAAATAAATTTCACCTCTTTGGGGTCGGTAAAAACCATTCAGGCAGTTGAGGAGGGCGGTCTTGCCAGCACCATTGGGTCCAATAATCGCAAGAATTTCGTTTTCCCTGATATCCAGGCTTACCTCATCCAAAGCCTTTACACCACCAAAGCTAAGGCTAAGGTTTTCAACTCTTATCTTAACGGGCTTCTGACTCCCCATACTGATTATTTTTTATTATAACAATGTAAGAATTCGTTCACTTTAAAAACCATAATAATATGTTATTGTGAGCCTAAAAGGTGGGGCAATCTCGCTTTTAAGTTACACCGCCACAATCACTCCTTTCAATGATTTGGAGGGGGTGAAGTAAAATCTTTTTAAATTTATCGCATGTTAAGAAACAATTTACCACACAATAGTCACCCCATATTTTTTAAAGGTTGATTTCATATCTTCAATCAGCTTTCGTGCAGGTAAGCCTTTGGCCTCCCTCTTGCTAATCCAATCTTCAGCGATAGGTTTAAATATCTTGGAGATCTCCAGCCAATCTGCCTCAGGAACAGGATAGGCTTCCCTGCCTTCCATGGCCAGAAAGTCCTGTTTCCCTTTCCTATCCCATTCATCATGCTTGGCAGCCTCAATCTCTCTATATTTTTGGGCAAGTTCATCGATAGTGGTGCGAATCTCTTCGGGGAACTTTTCGTAAACCGATCTATTGATCGCATAGGCAAAGCTACTATAAGTGAGGTTAAACTCCATTGAATATTTGGTTACCTCCCTTATCTTAAAAACATTCATGGCTGAATAACCAATAAATGCCCCATCAAGAATTCCCTTCTCTAAGGCTGAATAGATATCGGGTACTGCCATTGAAACCGGGACTACCCCCAATTTAGGTGCAACAGCAAGCCAAAATTCTCCACTGGTTCTTGCCTTTTTCCCTTTTAATCATTCTAAATTTGCAACCCTATTTTTTGCCCAAAGTAATTGGATCGGGGTGATACTACTCACCCAGAGGAGTTTCGTCTGTCCCATTTCTTTATCGAAATAACCTTTTTTGATCAGTTCATTGTAAGCTTTGGTGAGCGGGACTGTGGTCACGACTTTGTGAGGAAGCTCTACCATAAGGGAAAGCATTGGGAAACGACCAGGTGTATAGGCAGGGATAAATCCACCGATATCTGCTACCCCCGTTGCGACTAAATCAAATTGTTCGGCTGCAGGCCCCAAGGAAGCTGCCAATGCAGGTTCTGCCTTGACTCGTCCTCCAGTCCTCTCCTCCAATTCTTTACAAAACTCTATGACTGTCGAACCCCCCACTCCTGAGGGCGGCTCCCAATGGGTAAAAATTAATTTAAAAGGTTTTTCTGTTGCTGCTGGAACATTGCCATTCGCCACCAACAACATCAGACATATAACTGAAGCTACCCAAATCCATGTTCTCATGACCCATCCCTCCCTTTGAACATTTAAGGTTTCAATATGATTTTTAAAACGTTTTCTGACCTTGAGCTGAATAATCGATAAGCTTCCACAGCCTCCTCTAAGGGCATTCGGTGTGTGATCAGAGGAGTTAGATTGAGTTTACCACATTCTATTAGGGAAAGGAGCCTTCCCATGTGGATGATATTTGCTCTCCCTGCTTTCATCTGTAAATTTCGGCGGAGAAAATCCCTGAGAGAAACCCCCACCTTTTCAAATGGAAAAACTCCTACAATTGAAATCTTTCCACCTGGTCTCACAGACTCAAAACAGCCATAAAAGGTTTCAGAATTACCCACGGCTTCAATGGTGACGTCTGCACCCTTTCCATCCGTCATCTTTTTAATTTCCTCAACAGGATTCAACTTTTTTGAATTGATCACCACATCTGCTCCGAGTTGTATCGCTTTTTCGAGCCTGTAGTCAACCAAATCAACACTCACAATCTTGCGGGGTCCAAATAATTGTGCAGCGGCTAAAGCACAAAGACCTACAGGGCCTGCACCAAAGATAGCCACAAAATCCCCTGGTTGAACATATTGATCTCCAACAGCCTGATAACCCGTGGATAGAATATCTCCAACAAATATAGCCTGCTCTTCGGTGAGATTTGCTGGAATAGGATATAGATTCGCCTCCGCCCAAGGGATTCTTAAGTATTCTGCTTGAGTCCCCCCAAAGTCACCCCACTTTTTCCCATGGCCGAGCATGCCACCATGGTCACAAAAGACAACGAGTCCATTCCTACAATTCTGGCACTCCCCACATTGCACGGAATAAGAGATCACTACCCGATCACCTCTTTTTATTCTCGATACCTCAGACCCCACCTCCTCTACCACCCCCACTCCCTCATGACCCATGACTGCATTCTCTTCAACAGGAATCTTTCCATTTAATATGTTTAAATCAGAACCACATATCGAGGCATGGGTAATCCTAACAATCGCATCTTTATTAGCGATTATTTTCGGTTTTGCAACCTCACTCAATTTTACTGAACCCTTTCCATCATAAACGACTGCTTTCATTTGGAATTCCTCCTTAATCTTGGGGCAGTTCCTTAACCATAGAAAAGAGATCAAAAATTAAAAAATTGATCGATTTCTTCCTGGGGGACATCAAACACCGTGTTTTTAGGAGGCAAGGGCTCTGTTCTCATCCAATCTGGAAGCCGATCAGCGCCTGGACTGATCCCTGCCTTTAGATTGAAACGCCTTTCCTGCCTCAACATCTCCTTGCCAATTTCTATAAAATCATCCAAAGTCCAATTCACCCCATAAAAGGTATTGACCATCGGGATGACTGTTTCTGGATTTTTAAATAAAAAGGTGAGATGACAAAGTCCAAGGATATCAAAAGCGGTATTGATAATCTGGGAGACTCTTGACCTCTCTACCTGCCCGGTCGATGAAAGGGGTTCTAAGATGACAGACCCAGTGGTATGATCAGCCCCTTGAGGGCTTGTGGCATAGGTGACTCCCCACCCTTTCATGGCACGCTCGGCGTGGGCAGGAATGGATTGCCCTTTTACCACAGGGACTCGATCGATCCCAAATATTTTTGCAGCGATTTCCGTTCCAGACCCAAGGATTCTGCCCATTAAACTTCCCTTTCCAATCTCCTCTATCAGGGCCTCTGCTCTCTCTTTATCACCAAATTTAAAAAGGCCCACTTCAGTTAATATCCCCAAGGTGCTCCCTGTTTCGATGGTATCAATCCCATAGCCATCACATCTCCTATCCATTCGGGCAATGGCATCCAGATCATCTATCCCTAAGTTTGAACCCAGCATCGCAAGGGTCTCATATTCAAGGGATGCGGTGAGATAT